>NZ_JAUSNH010000127.1 GCF_030645335.1 Lacisediminimonas sp.
AGGCGCACTGGCCGCCAGCGCAGCTGGCGCCCGCGCCGCCACAGGCGTCGGTGGCGCGGCCTGGCCGGCGGACTCCAGCGGCCGGAACGCCAGCATGCGCAGCAAGCACATTGTGAATCCGGCGTATTCGTCCGGAGCCAGTCCCAGTTCATTGCGTCCGTGCACGGCGATCTGGTAATACAGTTGCACTTCATCGGCCTGCATCTGGCCGGCCAGGCGCAGGATGTCCTCGCGCTCGGGCAGGTCGTCAGGCAAGGCTGCGGGCACGGTCTGCGCCAGCGCAATCCGGTGCAGCAGCGAGCCCATGTCCTGCAGCGCTGCATTGTAGGAAAGGCTGCGCACGGCCATTTCGTCGGCAACGGCCAGCAAACCAGCGCCATCGCCGGCTGCCAGCGCATCGAGCAGGCGCACCAGGTACGACTGGTCGAGCGCGCCCAGCATGCCCTGCACCGCGTCAAGCGTGATATTGCCGCCCGAGTAGGCAATTGCCTGGTCCGTCAGCGACAGCGCATCGCGCATCGATCCCTGGGCGCCGTGCGCCAGCAGCCGCAGTGCGCCGTTGTCGAAACCAATACTTTCCTGGCCGAGGATATTTTCCAGGTGGCCGACGATATGGCCGGGCGGCATCTGCTTGAGATTGAATTGCAGACAGCGCGACAGCACCGTGACCGGAATTTTTTGCGGATCGGTCGTCGCCAGGATGAACTTGACGTGCTCGGGCGGCTCTTCCAGCGTCTTGAGCATCGCGTTGAAGGCGTGGGCGGTCAACATGTGCACTTCATCGATCATGTAGACCTTGTAGCGCGCGCTGGATGGCGCGTAGACCGCCTGCTCCAGAAGTTGCACCATCTCGTCGACGCCGCGATTGGATGCGGCGTCGAGTTCGATATAGTCGACAAAACGGCCGGCATCGATCGAAGTGCAGGCGTCGCACACGCCGCACGGCTGGGCCGTCACGTCACCTTGGCCATCCGCACCCTGGCAATTCAGCGCCTTGGCCAGGATGCGCGACAAGGTGGTCTTGCCAACCCCGCGCGTGCCCGTGAACAGCCAGGCGTGATGCAGGCGCTTTTGCTCCAGTGCATGCGTCAACGCCCGCACCACGTGCTCCTGCCCTACCAGGGTATCGAAACTCCGGGGTCGGTACTTGAGGGCAAGGACTTGATAGGACATGAAGGCGGCAGCAATCCGGAAAGACAATAATCTCCTGCGCATTTTACCTGAGTGACGACGGTGACAGACAGCGATCATCTGCGCCCTGCCATTGCGGCCATGCAGGAACAAGGCAACAATCCGGCAAGGACAACAGGCAAGCGATAATCAGCCCGGATGATTCGATGGCGCAACGACAACGCTGCGCTTCGAAACCGGCACAGGAGGTGCGCAAATGCAGTGGCCAAGCCATGAGGTCGCCAACCAGGCGCCTGTCTTGCAGGACATCAATCTTTATGGCAGCGACCCGGCATTGCAGGAACGCGCCCGGATCGGCTGCGATGCGGGGCAGCAGGCCGCGCTGGGCAGGCTGGGGGCGACGCTGGGCAGCGCCGGCATGCTGGCGCTGGCCGAGGCCGCCAACCGCCATGTTCCGGAATTGCAGGCGTTCGACCGCAACGGCACGCGGATCGACCAGGTCGAGTTCCACCCGAGCTGGCATGCGCTGCTGGCGCAATTGCGCGAGCACGGCATGCAGGCGCGGGCCTGGCTGGAGCCGGGGCCAAACGCCCATCTTGCCCGCGCGGCAAGCTACTACCTGTTTGCCCAGCTTGAGTCCGGCTCGCTGTGCCCGGTGACGATGACGTTTGCCGCCATACCAGTACTACAGAAGGAACCCGCCCTGTTCAGCCAGCTGGCCGACAAGCTGGGGTCGACCGTGCACGACCCGCGCGACCTGCCGCTGGCACAAAAGGAGTCGATCCTGGTCGGCATGGGCATGACTGAAAAGCAGGGGGGATCGGATGTGCGCAGCAACAGCAGCGTGGCCACAGCCATTGCGGCGCAAGGCCGCGGCCATCCCTACCTGATCACCGGCCATAAATGGTTTTTCTCGGCGCCGATGTGCGACGCCCACCTGGTGCTGGCGCGCACTGCACAAGGCCTGTCCTGCTTCTTCGTTCCACGCTGGCGCCCTGACGGCAGCAAGAATCCCGTATTGATCCAGCAACTCAAGGACAAGCTGGGCAACCGATCCAATTCCAGCAGTGAAGTCGAATTCCAGGACGCATGGGCGGTAATGGTCGGCGAGGAAGGGCGTGGCATTCCGACCATCATCGACATGGCCAGCATCACCCGCGTGGATTGCGTGATCGGCAGCGCCGGACTGATGCGGCACGCGCTGGTGCAGGCGATACATCATGCCCGCCACCGCAGCGTATTCGGCAAGCCGCTGGTGCGGCAGCCACTGATGCGCAATGTGCTGTGCGACCTGGCGCTGGAGAGCGAGGCGGCGACCCACCTGATGCTGCGCCTGGCCACTGCGCTCGACCGCGCGGACGATCCGCTGGAGCGCGCCTGGCGCCGCATATTGACGCCCGCCGCAAAATTCTGGATCTGCAAGCGCGCCATTGAATTTACTGGCGAATGCATGGAAGTCTGGGGCGGCAACGGCTATGTCGAGCGCGCACCGATGGCGCGGCTTTACCGCGAAGCGCCGGTCAATTCGATCTGGGAGGGCTCGGGCAATGTCATGTGCCTGGACGTGTTGCGCGCCATCGAGCGCGAGCCGGAAGGATTTGCACGCGTGCTTGATTCGCTGGCAGAAGCGGCACGCCAGCGACCGGAAATGGCGCAGTTGCTGGCGCGGCTGCGGCAAGCCTTGCTGCAGGAGCCGGACCAACGCGAAGCGTCAGCGCGGCGTATTGCGCAGGATCTGGTGTTGCTGGTCCAGTGCCAGCTGATGCTGGAACATGCGCCGGCGTCCAGCGCCGAAGCGTTCATTGCGAGTCGCATCGATGCAGGCAGCGGGCGGGTCTACGGCACCATGCCAGCCGAACACCTGCATGACTCAATGGCAGAAATGGTACTGGAACGCGCGCTGCCGTCTGGCTGAGCGGGCTGGGGAAATAAAAGGGGCGAGCCTTGTCTGCGGCACTTGCGGGAGATGGCTGTGGCTGCTTCGTTCCCGACCTGACCAGGTTGACCACACCACAATGCGCAGGGGCCCGCCTTGAGCGCATTTTACCAGCAAAGATGGCTGCCGGCCCAGCGCCGATTCGATGTTCGCACCGGCAAGATCGCAGCCTTCAAGGCCCCCGCCAGCGAAGCTCGGCCGGCGCGATCGCTGCCGTGTCAGATACCCAGGCTGCCCCACATGGCGTCCACCCTGGCCTTCACCTCATCGGACATGCCGATGGGCGCTCCCCACTCGCGGCTGGTTTCACCTGGCCACTTGTTGGTCGCGTCGATTCCCATCTTGCTGCCCAGGCCGCTGACCGGCGATGCAAAGTCGAGATAGTCGATCGGCGTGTTGTCCACCAGCACCGTATCCCGCACCGGATCGACCCGCGTCGTGATGGCCCAGATCACTTCCTTCCAGTCGCGCGCATTCACATCCTCATCCACCACGACAATGAACTTGGTGTACATGAACTGACGCAAATAACTCCACACGCCAAACATGATCCGCCGCGCATGACCAGGGTAGGACTTCTTGATCTGCACCACCGCCATGCGGTAACTGCAGCCTTCCGGCGGCAAGTAGAAATCGACGATTTCTGGAAACTGCTTCTGCAGCAGCGGAATGAATACTTCATTGAGCGCCAGCCCCAGCACGGCCGGCTCATCCGGGGGCTTGCCGGTGTAGGTTGAATGGTAGATCGGATCGCGCCGCATCGTGATGCGGTCGATCGTGAACACCGGGAAGCTCTCCTGCTCGTTGTAATACCCGGTATGGTCGCCATACGGCCCCTCCAGCGCATGCTCGTAGCCGCTGGGATGCGTCGGGTCCGGATAGATATGCCCTTCCAGCACGATCTCGGCCGAGGCCGGCACCCGCAAGTCGCTGCCGATTGCCTTGACCAGCTCGGTACGGCTACCGCGCAGCAGGCCGGCGAACTGGTACTCCGACAGCGTGTCGGGCACCGGCGTCACCGCGCCAAGAATGGTCGCCGGATCGGCGCCGAGCGCCACCGCGATCGGGTAAGGCTGGCCTTTGGACCTGATCGCATGTTCCCGGAAGTCCAGCGCGCCGCCGCGATGGGCCAGCCAGCGCATGATCACCTTGTTGCGGGCAATGACTTGCTGCCGGTAGATGCCCAGGTTCTGCCGCTTCTTGTTCGGTCCGCGTGTAATGACCAGGCCCCACGTGATCAGCGGGGCGACATCGCCTGGCCAGCAGTGCTGGATCGGCAGCCGGCCGAGGTCCACGTCACCGCCCTCCCACACCACTTCCTGGCAGCGCGCCGTGCGCAGTTCGCGCGGGGCCATATCCCACACCGATTTGACCAGTGCACCCATGCCCATCACGTCGCGCAAACCCTTGGGCGGCTCCGGCTCCTTCAGCTTGGCCAACAGATGTCCGATCTGGCGCAAGTCGGCAATGCTGTCTGCTCCCATGCCCAGTGCAACCCTGCGAGTGGTGCCGAACAGGTTGCCCAGCACCGGCATGGCATGACCGGTCGGCTGCTCGAACAGCAGCGCCGGACCACCCTGCTTCAGGGTACGGTCGCATATTTCAGTCATCTCCAGATGCGGCGAAACCGGCTGCCGCACTCGCTTGAGCTCGCCAATTGATTCCAATTGAGCAATAAAATCCCGCAAATCCGTATATTTCATGTTCTTTGTGCTGCTTCAAAACCCCCGACCGGGAACTACAGGATTATGACAAGTAATTGATTTGGCGGCCAAATATTGCAGTGCGGCGCAGAAGTAAGACATAAAAGTCATGACTTTGTGATTTGATAGTATTGACTTGTTATTTGAGACCTACTTACAATCCGCCCAACTTGATGAGGATGGGTTCCGGTAAGCGGGCCCGTAGTAAGAACCTAGTCAACTCACGGAGCCGCGGGGCTCCATCATTTTGGGAATGTTGTCACGAGGCGTCAGCCTCCACCCCCGTAACGCTTCGTTGGATGCCCTCCTTGCCACTGCAAGCTGCTGAGGCTGAAAACGAAAACGGCGTCTGGTCAAGTTGCGCTGCGCGCACTGTCCAGGCGATTTCTGGTTCGCGACATGGCGGTCTGATCCCCTGCTCCCGGCATTTTTGCCAGTTGCTCGACGGATCTTCTTTGCCGCGAAAGTTCAGGAGGTCGGAACGTGAAACAAGCAGTCAACGCAGTACCGGCATGGTTGCACCGCCATGCCAATCAGGACAATCGTCGTGCGGCGCTGTTGCGCGCCGCCATCCGGACCGGAAAGACCCTGCGCAATGGACTGAGCATTGCCGGGCTGGCCGGCATCACCGCATTTGGCGTGCTTTACTTTAACCCCCATCTGGCCGAAGACCTGATCGCCCTGTCGCCTTTCACGACAGAACAGGCAGAGGGCAGCGACGAAGTGCTCACCGGTGGCGCCATTACCGGCGCCGCGGTGTCGGCATTTGCAGCAAACGCGACGGTAGAAGCCGCCCCGCAAAAGCCGACAAGCGCCATGAAGGCGGATGCGCCGGTCGCCAAACCAGCGCCTGCTCATTCCGAGCAACTGCGCGTAAGCAGCTGGATTGCCAAGCGTTACCGCGTGGCGACGGACGCAGCCGGCATGCTGGTCGGTGCGACCTATTCAACGGCACGCGAAATGCACCTCGACCCGCTATTGATCCTGGCCGTGATTGCCATCGAGTCGCGTTTCAACCCGTTCGCGGAGAGCCCGGTCGGCGCCAAGGGACTGATGCAGGTGATGGCGAACATCCATCGCGATAAATTCCAGCCTCTCGGCGGCGTCCAGGCTGCCCTCAACCCGGTCGCCAATATCAAGGTCGGAGCAACCATCCTGAAAGAGTATGTCAACCGCAGTGGGTCGCTCGAAGGCGGTCTCAAGATGTATGTCGGCGCCGGGAACAACGAAACCGATTCCGGCTACGGCTCCAAAGTGATTGCCGAGTACAACCGCCTGAAGGAAGTGGCGCATGGCGGCAAGCCGGTGCGCAAGACGACCGAGGCAGTGGTGAAATCCCGGCCCGCTCCCGTGCCATTGCCAGGCATCGGCACTCAAGAAGCCAGGAACGAGGAAACGCCGCTCTCCGAGCCGGCCTGAGCAACAGCAGCCCGTTTCGCCGCACGCAGTCAAGCAAATGGCCGCCCCGAGGGCGGCCATTTTCATTTCAGGCCTGCTGCTCCAGCTTCCATGTCTGCGCGCAGGCCCGGCGGACAAATCACGCGATCGTTGAAAGCTCAGCTGACACCGCCCGTCGCGGCGCAGATCCAGTACCGCCCGGACTACGGCGGAAAGCGACCTCGAGGCCGAACAGGCATGCAATCTGATTCAAGGTCTTGACCGTGGGATTACCCGAGCCGCGCTCGATTTCCTTTACCACCCGAAGACTGACACCGCGGTTTTGCGCAAACTCGACCTGTGTCAGGCCGGACATCTGGCGCATCAGCTTGACTGCGTCTTGCAATGACAAATGTCCCGCTTCGATATCGTCATAGAACTGGATCCGCAGTTGACGGGTGACCTCCCGTGAGGCTGCTTTTTTCCGCTTGTCCATATTTAAGCTCCTGCTCCCGATGGGGACAATTCACGCAGTTGCTCCACCTGACGAATGATAGGGTAATGCCGCGCCTGGATGATATCGTCGTCTACCCCGTGCTTGCGCATGACACTTGGCAGTGCTTCGACGCTGTCTGCAAACGCCGACATCTGTTTTCGCACAGCCAGTGCCTCTTTTTCTGGCAGTGATAACGCGTTGAGTACATCGCCCCAATTGGTAAGCTCCCGGCTATCCATGTCCTTCCACCTCAGGGCGCGCGCAATCCCTTCCTTGTCCAGATTCATGGGAGCAAAGTCAAACAAGGGCGCCAGTCTTACATGGTCGCCAATAATCTGCACGGCAGTATTGCGGGCATGATTGTCAGTATTTCCCATTGCCAGATTAAGAACGTCCCTTTTCAGGAATTCAACAGTGGCGGTTTCTGGATCGGAAACGTGTTCGCGTAAAGCAAACAACACCTCATTCTGTGTCGGACGCGCATCAAAACCGACTTGCCCTACCAGTGAAGCCACGCTTTCCTGATGAAAACGCAACACGCGACCCTCGGTAACACACCGATCGAAGCGTTCAATAAAAAGAAAATCATCATGAAGTTGCGGAGGCTCTTCGGTGAAAAGCCCAAGCGCACGGGCGACCCGGACAAACGCCGACTCGTTGCGCAATATCTTCAAGTCGCTGGGATCACGTCCGCGTGGCAACTTCACGAGGAAGTGCTTTGAAGCCAGATGATCTGGCAGTGCGCCATCGGCATGCCATAGCCCATCCAGCCCTAACGTAAACATGAATTTTGGGGCCACGCCTTGTACGCCGGTGGTGCCGGAAGCGAGCATGCCATGCACTTGCAGATACTCGACAAATTCCTCGCGCCGAGCGAGCACTTCTGCAAGCTCGAACCCTCGGTGCCAAATTGCATCGTCGTGACGATCAAGCTGCCTTTGGTAAAAGGCGTTCGCTTCCCGGATCCGAAGGCGACCTACAGGATTGAATGCGCCAGCGCACAGCAACGCCCAGTCAGCTCCAGGGCCATCGACAAGTTTGAGCTCCCCCAGCAAGTACTGCCGACCCTTGCCTTGCGGAATCAGGTCGAACAGGAAAGCCGGCCATTTTGGCTGCCGATAAAAGTCGAAAGTGACGGGATAACGCATGGAAACCCGCGCAGTCTGCTCAAGGGCATACTCCGGATAATATTCGAGGCTGGCTGAGCCGGCCCCGCCCTTTGCCGGACTATCGACATCAAGACGGCAGCATTCGCGCCACGTGCCATCAAGGAAAATCTCTATGCTGCAATGCATACCATCTCCATGGTTTGGCACGTTTATGATGCCATTCATTGGATCTTATATGCTATTTGGGATCTTATATGTAATATTTGATTGGGACACCCCGCCGCTGTTCAGGGCCGGCGCGGTGTCCGGTTTTCAAAGAACGCCGTCATCCGCGCCACGGCGGCGTACAGGTTCTCCATCGACGTCGCGTAGGAAATCCGCAGATAGCGGCGGGCAGTGAAGGGCCCGAAATCCAGTCCGGGCACCAGCACCACACCGGCTTCGTTGAGCAACTCGATCGAAAGCTGGTCGACGTCGTCCGACCAGCGGCTGCAATCGGCATATATATAGAACGCACCGTCGGGCATCACCGGCACCTCAAAGCCCAAGGCCTGCAAGGCAGGCACCAGATAATCGCGGCGGCGGCGGAATTCGTTCCTGCGCTCTTCATACAGATCCAGCGAATCCGGTGTAAAGCAGGCGACGGCAGCATGCTGGGCGATGCTGGAGGGGCAGATGAAGAAGTTCTGGGCCAGCTTTTCGATCTGCTCGACCATCGATGGCGGCACCACCAGCCAGCCCAGGCGCCAGCCTGTCATGTTGAAATATTTCGAGAAACTGTTGATCACGATGACGTCTTCGCCCAGCGACAGCGCCGTTGTCGGCTCGTGGTCGTAGCACAGGCCCTGGTAGATTTCGTCAACGATGATGAAGCCATCGCGCTCCCGAACCGCCTGCACGATCCGTGTCAGTTCGGCATTGGCTATGCTGGTGCCAGTCGGATTGGAGGGCGACGCCAGCAAGACGCCGCGCGTGGCTGGCGTCCATTGCTGCACGACATCGTCCATGCTGAGCTGGAAACGCTGGGACGGCCCGCATTCGACCAGCTTCGCCACGCCGTCAAAGGCGGCGACGAAATGGCGGTTGCACGGGTAACAGGGATCGGGCATCAGCACTTCGCAGCCCGGCTCGACCAATGCGGCACAGGCCAGCAGCAGCGCCGCCGAGGCGCCGGCGGTGACCACGATACGCGCGGGATCGACCTCGACCTGATAGCGCTGCGCATAGTGCCGGGAAATCGCCTGGCGCAGCGCCGGTATGCCGGTGGCCGGTGTGTACTGCATGCGGCCGTTGGCCATCGCATGCGCTGCGGCCTCGATCACGTCCGGCGCGGCAGTGAAATCGGGTTCGCCGATGCCCATGTTGATGATCGAGCGGCCCTCTTTTTCGAGGGCCGCCGCCATCTTGGCCAGTTCCATCACATGGAAGGGGGCAATGTTTTGCAGCCGGCCCGCCAGTTGGGGATGCGTCATGCCCGCTCTCCTGCCGCTGTCACTTGCCAGCGTTGATTTCCGTGTCGCGGATGGTTGCCGCCAGTTTGTCGAGTACGCCGTTGACGTATTTATGCCCATCGACGCCGCCAAACGACTTGGTCAGTTCGACCGCTTCGTTGATGACTACCCGATACGGGATCTCGATATGGTTTTTCAGCTCGTAAGCGCCAATCAGCAATGCCGCATGCTCGACGGGCGAAAGCTGGTCCAGCGGACGATCGATCAGTGGCGACAATACCGCGCGCAATGCGGTTTGCTGGCTGATCGTGTTGTGCAGCAGCGCATGGAAGTGACCGCTGTCGGCCTTGTCGAATCCGTGCGCCTGTCGAATATGCGCATCAATCACAGCAACCTCTTCGTGATTGAGCAGCCATTGATAGACCCCCTGCAACGCAAACTCGCGCGCCCGATGGCGCGGCGTACGGTTCTTGTTGGGATTGGCGTGGTTCGATTTATCAGTCATAAGTGTCCTTGAGGGCAGCGGCCGGTCCGGCAAACCCGCACCAGGCCTGCTGGCCTGGACCGGGCGTGGCGTCAATTGCTGTTATTCCTCTTCAACTTCGGCGAGTTCATCCAGCAGATAGGCGAGGTTCGCCATCTCGATGGCGACCCGGGCAGCGTCGGTGCCCTTCTCGACCATCCGGATTTCCGCCTGCTCATCGTTCTCGGTGGTCAGCACGGCGTTGGCGATCGGAATGCCCGCATCCAGCGATACGCGCGTGATTCCTGCGCCGGATTCATTGGAAACCAGTTCGAAGTGGTAAGTTTCACCACGGATCACGGCGCCAATGGCGATCAAGGCGTCAAACTGTTCGGTTTCGGCCATCTTTTGCAGCGCCAACGGAATTTCCAGCGCGCCGGGGACGGAGACCAGCAAGACGTCGTCATCCTGCACCCCCAGCCGCTTGAGTTCGGCCAGGCAGGCAGCCGCCAGCCCGTGGCAGACGTCGGCGTTGAAGCGCGCCTGTACGACACCAATGCGCAGCCCATTACCTTCCAGGTTGATTTCGAATGTTCCGACGGTCATGGTATTCCTTGGTTCGTTATTATTCCGGACGAGACTGGTAGCCGACAACTTCCAGGTCGAAGCCGGCCATTGAAGGCATTTTGCGAGGATTTGCCAGCAGTTTCATTTTTCCCACACCCAGGTCCTTCAGGATCTGGGCGCCGATGCCGTAAGTGCGCAGATCCATGCGGGCAGCCCGCGCGGGCGGCTTGACTTCCGGGGTGCACAGCGCGGCAAACTGGCTGAACATCTGCTCGGCCGATTCTTCGCAATTGAGCATCACCATGACGCCAGACGGCGCTGCCTGGATCGCCGCCAGCGCGGCGCCAACATTCCAGGAGTGGGTGGTGGTACTGGTTTCGAGCAGGTCGAGTATCGACACGGGCTGGTGCACCCGCACCAGGCTAACGGCTGCGCCAGCGATTTCGCCATGCACCAGCGCCAGGTGGGCGCAACCGCTGGGTTTGTCGCGATAGGCAATCGCGCGGAATGCACCGTGCGGAGTCTGCATGACACGCTCGCCCACGCGCTCGACCATGCTTTCGGTCTGGCTGCGGTAGTGGATCAGGTCCGCGATGGTGCCGATCTTGAGGCCGTGTTCCTGGGCGAATTCGATCAGGTCGGGCAGGCGCGCCATCGTGCCGTCGTCCTTCAGGATTTCGCAGATCACGGATGCCGGCGTCAGTCCGGCGATTTCGGCCAGGTCGCAACCCGCCTCGGTATGGCCGGCGCGCATCAGCACGCCGCCTTTCTGGGCCTTGAGCGGAAAAATGTGGCCGGGCTGGACAATATCCGCCGGCGTGGCGTCGCGCGCCACGGCGACTTGCACGGTCCTTGACCGGTCCGCCGCGGAAATGCCGGTGGTCACGCCTTCAGCCGCTTCGATCGACACGGTGAAATTGGTGCCGTAGGCGGTGCCGTTGCGGCTGGTCATCATTGGCAGGTTGAGCTGCTCGCAACGCTCGGCTGTCAGGGTCAGGCAGATCAGCCCGCGACCGAAGCGCGCCATGAAGTTGATCGCTTCGGGCGTCACGAATTCGGCGGCAAGAACCAGGTCGCCTTCATTTTCACGATCTTCCTCGTCAACGAGGATGACCATGCGGCCGGCGCGCAATTCGCCGACGATCTCTTGGATGGATGATATGGACATGGGAAAGACTTCTTGGAGAGACCGCTATTCTAATTGATTTGCCTGCCCTTCCTGACACCACTTGCGCGGGCCAGGCCGATATAACTGTAAGCCTGGCTTACAGTCCCGGCAAAAATTCTCGTTGGGCTGCCGCACGTGCTTTTGACAAACTGGCACGGATCAACATCAGCATCGGTCCCCGTGTCGGTTCCGCTGGCGCCAACTGGCACCGAGCGCAAGTCAACCTGGAGTGCAATGATGGCAAAAATCCCGATCCAACCCTATAGCGGGTACTTGAACCCCCGATCCAACGACGACGATCCTGCACTGACACACGTAGGCGCCGGCACCCCGGGGGGAGAATACCTGCGCCGGTTCTGGCATCCGATTGCCATGGTCGCCGAACTCAAGGACATGCCGATGCCGATTCGCGTGCTGGGCGAGGACCTGATCCTTTTTCGCGACAAGAGTGGCCGGGTCGGCCTGGTACACAAGCATTGCAGTCATCGCGGTACCTCGCTGGAATACGGCATCATCGGTGAGCGCGGCATTCGCTGCGCCTATCACGGCTGGGCTTATGACGTTGACGGCACGGTGCTTGACACGCCCAGCGAGCCAGCCGGCAGTCGCTTGAAGGAGACGGTTTGCCAAGGCGCATACCGCACGCATGAATCGCATGGCCTGATCTTCACCTACATGGGTCCGCCCGACCAGGTGCCGGAATTCCCGGTCTATGACACCACCGTCTGGCCAGACGACACCGAGTTGGTGCCCCTGAAGCTCGACCTGCCGTGCAACTGGTTGCAGGCACATGAAAACGCCGCCGATCCGATCCATACCGCCTATCTCCATTCGATCGTCACCGGCGTGCAATTCACACCGTCGTTTGCCGCGCTGCCGGTGCTGGAATTTGCAGAAACACCGCTGGGCCTGCTGGCAATCGCGACGCGCCGCTGCGGCGACAACCTGTGGATACGGGCAAGCGATGTGATCCTGCCGAACATGGCGCAATTCGGTACCGGCTTTGTCGATGGCGAAAAAGAAAAATTTGCGCTGACCGCCGCCTTTACCCGCTGGATTACGCCGGTCGACGACACCCATTGCTGGTACATCGGCTGGCGGCAGTTCAACCCGGTGATCGACCCGCGCAATGAAGGCCGAAAAGAAAACATCGGCCGCAACAGGATCGACCTGATGGGCCAGACCGATGAGCGGCCCTACCTTGAGCGCCAGAAAAGTCCGGGCGACTGGGATGCGATCGTCGCGCAAGGGCCGATCGTGAAGCGCACCCACGAGCACCTGAGCTGGACCGACAAGGGCGTGGCCATGTTGCGCCGCCAGTTGCGCGCCGGCATACGCGAGGTGCAGTCAGGCCTTGTTCCCGCTGCGCCACGCAATTACGGCAAAGGCATTGTCCCGACCTATAACAACGAGACCATCCTGTCGGTCCCGCAGAAAGACGGCGATGACAAGTCCCTGCTGCAGTCGTTCGGACACAAGGTTTGCAAAGTCGCGATAGAAAGCGCGCACTTGCCGGTGGGCGAACGCCAACGCCATGTCGAACGTGCCGTGCGCGCCATGCAGGCCAGTGGGGAATTTTATGACGGGCTGTCGCAAGCGCCCGGACAACAACAAGAGGATGCCAATGCCTGACGCGATTTACCATGTTTTCCAGGACGGCCCGGCCATGGTCGCGCCGTACAGCCACGCCGTGCAATCCGGTGACTGGCTTTTCCTGACCGGGCAAATGCCCATCGGCCCGGACGGCTTGGTACCGGAAGGAATCGAGGCGCAAACCCGGACCTGCATCGAGAACCTGCGCGAGGTGATGGAACGCTGCGGCTTTGCCGGCGCAGAGATCCTGCAGGTGCGCGTGTTCCTGACCCGGTTCGACGCCCACTACGAGCGGATGAACGCGGTGTACCAAAGCATGCTGCCGGCGGGGCGCATGCCGGCGCGTACCTGCGTTGGTGTCACCGCCCTGGCCCGTGGCTGCGACGTCGAGATCGACTTCGTCGTACGCAAGACCAGTTAGCCAGCCAATTCGGCAATGGAGTCCAGAGTGGAAGAATTGACATGTGTGCTGCAGGTACAGGCATTGATCGGCGAGTGTCCGCGCTGGCATCCGGAACAGCGGCGGCTCTACTGGGTCGACATCATGGAGCCGTCGCTCAACTGCTTTGACCCGGCAACAGGGAGCAACACAAAATGGAAAATGCCGGAGCGGATCGGCTGCTTCGGGTTTCGGCGCGACGGCGGCCTGATCGCAGGCATGCAGTCGGGTATTTTCATGATCGACCTCGAACCCGAGCTCGTGCTGACCAAAGTGTTTGATTTCGAGCCGAACAATCCGGAGACGCGGTTCAACGACGGGCGCATCGACCCCGGCGGCCGGTTCTGGGCGGGCACTGTGATCGAGAGCATGGACAAGCGCGTCGGCGCACTGTTTCGCTTTGATCCCAATGGCAACTGCACGCGGATGGTGGACGGATTAATTTGCTCCAACGGCCTGGCATTCAGCCCGGACGGCAAGACCATGTATCACTCCGACAGCCGCCAGGACTATGTCTGGGCATGGGACTTCGACCAGCATACCGGCGACATCACCAACCAGCGCGTGTTCCTGCAAATCGACATCCAGGAAGGTCGGCCGGACGGCGCCGCGGTCGACTCAGAGGGCTATTACTGGATCTGTCACGTAGGAGGCTGGCACATTGCCCGCTATACCCCGGAAGGCAAAATAGACCGCGTGATCGGCCTGCCGGCGCAGCGTCCGACCATGTGCGCTTTTGGCGGCGATGACCTGAAGACCCTGTATGTCACGACGGCGCGCAACCCCTTGTCTGCAACGACGCTGGCCAAGCAACCGCTGGCGGGCAGCCTGTTCGCGATGCGCGTGGATGTGCCAGGCTTGCCCGAACCGTTTTTCGGCGCCAGGGATTAGTGAGCGCCATGGAAACAACGACACTGCCCGCCACAAACGCCGCCCCATTCGAGTTTGAAGTCGAACTTGCGTCGAGCAGGCAAGTCATCGGTGTGCCTGCCGGGCAGAGCATTTTGCATGCACTGCGCGCAGCCGGCATCGAGGTGGACAGTTCATGCGAATCCGGTACCTGCGGCACCTGCCAGACCGGCTATCTCAGTGGCACGCCCGACCATCAGGACTTCGTGCTTGATGTGGACGAACAGGAGCGCTTCCTGATGCCCTGCGTATCGCGCTGCAAATCGCCACGCATGGTGCTTGATCTTTAACGCGAGCCGACCTCGCAAACCAGGTCTGACTTCCGTTTGAATCGGTAGCAAAGAACGCGGCAGAACCAGCACCGCGCAGCGATCATTGGTGCCGCACGATCCGACAGTGCGGCTCACCGGTCGCGGGCAAACTGCGCGATGATCCAGTCCCGGAACGTCGCCATCATCGCGCCATTCGGGCTATTGGCTCGCCACGTCAGGTAGTAGCTGAAAGTTCCCGGTGCGTCGATGTCGAACAGCCGCAGCAGCCTGCCCTCGCGCAAATGATCCCGCACCAGCAATGAGCGCGCAAGGGCAACTCCCTGTCCCAGCAAGGCTGCGGCCATGGTGTGGTTGACTTCGTTGAAGGCGAGCGCATTGTCAGGCCCTTCCAGCGGCAAGCCTGCCCGTTCAAACCAGTGCCGCCATGAGATCAGCGAATGCCTCAGCAATGGCAGGGACTTCAGGTTCTGCAAGGTGATGCCGGGATGGTCGACCAGGAATTGCGGGCTGCATACCGGGAAAACCACTTCATCGGACAACTTGATCTTTTCCACACCGCGCCATTCGCCGTCGCCGTAACGCAGGCTCATGTCGACGCCTTCATCATCCTGCAGCGGCATCAAGTCCGGCGTTGCCTCGATATTGAGGACGATCCCCGGATGCTGCTCGCGAAAGTGTGCAAGACGGGGGATCAGCCAGTTTTGCGCAATCGGCGCCATGACTTCCAGTGTCAGCACGTTGGACGGCGCACCCGCCGCGCCCGGATCCGATCCAAACAGGGCTTCCAGGCCGTTGAGCGTCTTGCGAACTTCGTCGGCCAGGCGCTTGCCCGGCTCGGTCAACAGCATCACATGTCCGGAGCGATAGAACAGCGAAAAGCCGACCCGGACCTCAAACGCGCGGATCTGCTGGCTTACCGCGCTATGCGTGATGCACAACTCCTTGGCCGCCGCCGAAAAACCCTGCAAGCGCGCCGCCGCTTCAAAGGTGCGCAACATGGATATCGGCGGAAGCTTCCTGTACATGATTGCTGACCCGTTGAACGATGGATCAAATTTAACAGATTCACTCAGGGAACTTCAGACGGCGTTTTGATAGCTCAGCATCCGCTCCACATACTGCGCGGTATTGTTGAATAGTGTCACAAGCCAGTATCCACGCCACATTGCAGCCAGACTAGCTAAGAATACCGTCAGAAGTAAGGTCATTTCGTGTTTCATTGATTTAGCGAAATTTCGCGCAATCCCGTAGTGTCCCAGATCGGGTTTGGGCGTAGCAAGGTAACTAAGCATTCTTCCCCCAAAGCAGTGGGCGCAACTCGCTGACCAATTCATCCAATTGCGGCGCCTGCAGCTTGTTCTTGCCAAGAAACGCCTTCCATTGCTGAATCTTTGCACTGTCGTGCGTAAATGCGTCGGACAAACCCGGCGGCAGCTCGTGCGGCATTGGGGTTCCCCGTCGCGCGAAAGTCGCAGTAATGGCTTCCTGCAAGATGTTGGGGTCAAAAGGTACATGCTTTGCCAGCACCCAAAGATCAAAATAGTCTTTGAGTCGGGTGTTTATCATGCCAAGGCTGACCATCGCCTGGTACTTCTCTGCGACGACGGTATAGGCTGGATAGCTCATGGCTTGGCCCCCAGGGCTTCCATGTAAGGGCGCATAACGTTCGCTACCCGACAAATCTGTGCGTAGCGCCAGAGTTCGTCCATGGTGACGCGCCGTGCCGCCCATGCTTCATGCAGTGCTTCCAGCGCCACCTCCAGCCCTAGCTTATTGCGAAACTTGAAACAATCGACCACCGTCTTCGCCACGCAGAACACGCGCACGCTCGCTCCGGCGACATTCGCGCTTTCTATTCCGACAGTCATGGCTTGACCGGACATATGGACCACACGAAGAGGCGGATAGTCGAGCTTCGGCGGGTGTGCTTTATGGGGGATTGCCAGCCAAATTTCAGAAGATTGCTGGGTAGTTAGCTCATGGAAGCGCAGGGCAGAAATCAGGCATACCACGCCTTGCTCGCTCCTTGCAGACACTTCGGCCAGCGCTCCATTTTCCGAAAATGGTCTCTCTGGCAGCGCGTATAGACCGCGTCCAAGCTTCGACAGAAGCCCTTTACGAACGAGCGTTGCCAACGTAACACGCGACTCTCCAGCTGCGGACACATCACGCGTGCGCAGCACGCCCTTGCTGCTTGCAAGATTCAAAATGGAATGCTGTGACCTGGTTATCATGACGCCGATTTTATACAAATATGCGGCATATATCAAAATATGCCGCATATTTGTATAAATCCGATGTGATCGGCGTCGGCATTCACCGGATTCGCCCAGAGCCGCCGCCATCCTCGCGCAGGCCGCCAAAATCAGAGGCTCGTTGCTCCATTTGCATGAGGTCCAATTACGCTGCGGCGCAAGCTCACCCCGCTTGCAATCACGATCTGTAGCCGGATTGAGACGTGGAAAGCATCCGCTCCACATACCGGGCAATTACATCGACAACTGTGTAAGTGTTTGATTTTATTAGCAATATTAATTGTATATCCAAAAATACCGTCAAAAACACCGCGAATTATCGGCGGTGCGATTAGACGGTACTAGACCGCAACCTACGACTAGAGATGAGGCTTCCGGACCAATGCGCTAAGCGAGGCGGGTGCAGGACGGGCAAACACTGAACAGCGTTTAGTATCATCCCGCAGGGACGCCCCAGGCTTGTGCTCAGCAAGCACGCGCAAGTCGGTGCGAGTATCGGGCGAGCGTTTGTCTCGTCATTGCACACTCACGACTTTACTCCCGATGTTTGAAGGGCTATTTCATTCCTCACAGCATCAAGCTGCATCTCAGTCCCGTGCCCTCTACATGTTGTCGCCATATGCATCGTGCAGCAGTTAGACTCAAGGGCAGCGAATAAAAGGCTATACCGCCGTGGAAATAATAGGGCACCTTTCGTTTTCTATTTTTCAGAAGACCGCGCGAAAGGAAGACCGTCGACGACATACCCAGCTGGGAAAGATCGACCTGGTCATAGACGCCACAGGTGAGGAATCTCTTGGGCACTGGCTTTGCAGCCGCTATCGGGCTCCCACGCCGATCGAAGGGTTAGGAACGGCTGTTCGTGCACTTCTGCGAACGAACGTATCCGGTGCGTGCTACCGATGCCAAGGGCCATCAGCAGAAGCGGCGAACTTCGTTGGACCCTTGATCCTCTCCCTACCATCTTGGCGGGCCATGAGCGCCCACGCAGTGTAAGGTGCAGTACACCCCACACGGCCGATAAACATTGGGGTAGAATTCTTGGTATGCGACGCCTGTTTCTCATCCTCATGCTGCTAATCTTGCCCGTCCAAGTTTCTTGGGGGGCGGCGAGCGTTTATTGCAATCATGAGAGCGGCGCCGCTGCGAAACACTTCGGCCATCATAGCCATCAACACAAGGCAGAGCCGGACGATAATAAGAGTAGCAAATCTATTTTTGTTGTCGACGCCGACTGCGCTTTTTGCCAGTTCGGTAATACAGGGATGCTCGCCATTCCCGCACCTGCGTTGCTCTCGATCTCCCCTCAAACGGAATCTTCGTTCCTGAGTGCCGACTCGGTTGCGACCACCCGCCCCGAACGGCCAGAACGGCCGAAATGGGACCGTGCCGCTTAATCCGGCACGCGACCTCTTCTCTATTCAGCGCCTTATACGATAGTTTGCAGCGCGTTTTGCCGGATTCCTTTGTTCGTTCCTCAAGGAGAATTCGATGCAAAAGCTGTTATTGCCGCTTGGGCTTGCGGCCCTAGTTCATTTCCCGATTTCGGCGCACGCGCAGGCCAACTCCTGGGCGAGTCCGCTGCCCGGGGAAAACGCCGCTTCGCGCATTCTGCAGCCCAGCGGATCCCTGACCTTGGCCGCCGCACTCGAGCTGGCCATGCGATCCAATCCAGACCTCGCCGTCGCCCAGCGCGAGGTGGAGGCATCAAGCGGCGGGGTCCGCCAAGCCGGCATTATGCCGAACCCGGACATTACCGCGCTGGTCGAGGATCGCAACAAGGCAACGCGCACGACGACTCTGCAAATCAACCAGCCAATTGAGCTTTTCGGAAAACGATCGTCCCGCATCACTGCAGCTGAACGCGGCCGGGATGCTGCAGAAGTTGAGCTCGATGCCAAGCGTGCCGACATACGGGCCACCGTGGCAGCCGCCTTTTATACCTTGCTCTCGACTCAAGAGCGCCATCGCCTGGCGCAAGCGTCGGTCGAACTAGCGCAACTTGCTACCAACGCGGCCTCCAAGCGAGTCATCGCCGGCAAAGTCTCGCCGGTCGAAGAAACCAGGGCTCGCGTAGCCGAGTCCGGCATGCGCATCGATTTGGCCCAAGCCGTGAGCGAACTAGTAACCGCCCGCAGGCGATTAGCGGCGACTTGGGGCAGCAATTCTCCAGTATTTGATCGCGCCGCCGGTCAAGTTGATGCGCTGCCTGAAGTGGCAACCTTGTCCACCCTCATACGACAATTGGAAGACTCCCCAAACTTGCAGCGTGCGCGGCTCGAAGTCGATCGGCGGCAAGCCTTGGCGCGCGTGGAGAGCGCAAAGCAAATCCCGAATGTCACGGTGAGCGTGGGCGCTAAGCGCGATGAGCAACTAGGGCGCAACCAAGCCATTCTCGGCCTATCCGTTCCACTGCCGCTATTCGATCGCAACCAGGGCAACCTGCAGGAGGCCTTGAGCCGTACCGACAAGGCGCGCGATGAGCTGACAGCAACCAAGGTCAGGTTGCGCAACGAACTGGCCCAGCAGCACGAACGGCTCACTACTGCCCGCGCCGAAGTCGACATGCTCCAGCGCGACGTATTACCCGGCGCACAAAGCGCCTATGAAGCCGCCACCAAGGGATTCGAATTCGGCAAGTTCGGCTTCCTCGATGTCCTGGATGCCCAGCGCACCTTGTTTCAGTCGCGTTCGCAGTTGCTACGTACCTTGACCGAGGTGCACCTTGTGGCAGCAGAAATCGAACGACTCGTCGGTTCGACCGCCGCCCTGAATCCCGGCCTCTCCCTCAAGACCGCCAAGCCTTAGGACCACCCATGAAAAAATCAAATCTGGACAAAAAGCAGCTACGTGCAGTCATCGCGATCATCGTCGTCGGATTTCTGCTAGGCGCATTAATTCTCTTTATCAGCAAATCAAAGACGGCCGGGCCGACCGGGGCTCCAAGCGGTCCAGCACAAGCGGCCGGCCACGCGGACGTCGAGCACCACGGCGGCAACGCCGGTGCAGGACACACCGATGGCAAACAACGCGGCGACACCGAACACCGCGGCGAGAATGCAGCCAAAGGCCCGCATGGCGGCACCCTGTTTACCGAAGGCGATTTAGGGGTAGAGGTGACACTGGCAGAAGCGGGAGGAGAGTCGCGCCTGGGCGTGTGGCTCTTCGAAAAGACGAAGCCGTTGGCACCGGCTTCGGCCATGGTGTCGGCGACTATCGTGCGTCCTAATGGCGAAAAAATGGAAGTCGCGTTTGCGCCGAACAAGGATGGCCTTGCGAGTACCGTTCCAATAGCAGAGCCACACATGTTCGAAGCGACTATCGCCGTTCGGCGGGGCAAGGAAGTCTTCGTGTCCACGTTCAACCTGGAAGAAGGCAAAGTAAGACTGGCTGAGGCGCAAATCAAGGCGGCGGGCATTACGGTTCAGAATGCCGGACCAGCCCGCATTGCCAGTTCGTTGCAATTACCGGGTGAGATCAAGTTCAACGAAGACCGCACTGCACACGTAGTACCTCGTCTATCGGGTGTCGTCGAAGCCGTACCGGCAACGCTCGGTCAATTGGTCAAGAAAGGGCAGGTCTTGGCGGTAATCGCCAGCACGCAATTGTCAGAACAACGCAGTGAACTCCTCTCCGCCCAAAAGCGCTTGGCGTTGGCGCAATTGACCCACAATCGCGAAAAAAAGCTGTGGGAAGAAAAAGTCTCCGCTGAACAGGATTATTTGCAGGCTCAGCAATCGCTGCGCGAAGCCGAAATCGCGGCGCAAAACGCGCGCCAGAAGTTGGTTGCCCTGGGTGCTGCCAGTGAAACGCGTGGGCCGTTAAGCCGCTACGAGTTGCGCGCGCCCTTTGATGGCATGGTAGTAGAGAAGCACATCACCTTGGGCGAAGCGGTCAAGGAAGATGCCAACGTCTTCACGATTTCGGACCTGTCCATGGTGTGGGCCGAGATCACCGTGCCAGCCAAGGATTTGAACACGGTCCGCGTCGGTGAGCGGGCTACGATCAACGCCACCACGATGGATTCCAAAGCCACCGGCACCATTTCCTATGTGGGCGCATTGCTGGGCGAACAAACGCGCACGGCAAAAGCGCGGGTGACGTTGCCGAACCCGCAAATGGCCTGGCGGCCAGGCCTCTTTGTAAACGTGGAATTGGTTTCAAGTGAGGCGGATGTGCCGGTTACGGTGTCGATGGACGCGATTCAAAGCGTCAAGGACAAGCCGACCGTCTTCGTGCGCGTTGCCGGAGGTTTCTTTCCGCAACCGGTGGTGACCGGTCGTACAAATGGCAAGCAAGTCGAAATCATAAAAGGCTTGAGTGCAGGCATCCAATACGCCGCAGCCGGCAGCTTCGTCATCAAGTCGGAGCTGGGTAAAGGCAGCGCAACTCATCAACATTAAGCGAGACCGACACTATGTTTGAACGGATCATTCGCTTTTCAATTGAGCACCGATGGCTAGTGATGTTGGCCGTCGTTGCGATGACCGCGATTGGCATCTTCAGTTACCAAAAGCTGCCGATCGATGCGGTACCTGACATCACCAATGTGCAGGTGCAGATCAATACCGCCGCACCTGGTTATTCGCCACTGGAAGCCGAGCAGCGCATTACCTTTCCGATTGAGACCGCTATGTCCGGCCTGCCGCGTCTGGAGCAGACCCGGTCGCTGTCGCGTTATGGCCTATCGCAGGTGACGGTGATTTTTAAGGACGGCACCGACATCTACTTTGCGCGCCAGCTCGTCAACCAACGCATCCAGGAAGCCAGAGAACGACTGCCCGCCGGCATCACGCCATCGATGGGACCAATCTCCACAGGTCTGGGCGAAATTTATCTATGGACGGTAGAAGCCAAGGAAGGCGCTAAAAAGCCGGACGGCTCGCCCTACACCCCCACCGACCTGCGTGAAATACAGGACTGGATCATCAAGCCACAACTGCGCAATGTGGCGGGCGTGACCGAGATAAATTCCATTGGGGGTTACACCAAGGAATATCACGTCGCGCCGAACCCCGCCCGATTG
>NZ_JAUSNH010000129.1 GCF_030645335.1 Lacisediminimonas sp.
GGCGGTCCGCCCGAACCCGATGACGGGTACGACTGGTGGCATCGTCGACAAGCTGATGCCCATACATGTATCGAACGTAGCGCTGTTCAATGGCGCGACCGGCAAGGCAGATCGGGTTGGATTCAAGACCGTTGACGGCAAGAAAGTCCGCGTCTACAAATCCAACGGCGAAGCCGTGAAGGGGTAAGGAAAAATGACCCGTTTCCAGGATTTCTACGAAAAAGACGTCGTTGCCAATTTGACGACGAAGTTCGGCTACAAGTCGCGCATGCAAGTGCCGCGGCTTACCAAGATCACACTCAACATGGGTGTGGGCGAGGCGATTGCTGACAAGAAGGTCATCGAGCACGCTGTAGGCGACATGACGAAGATCGCAGGCCAGAAGCCTGTCGTGACCAAGGCTCGGAAGGCAATCGCGGGATTCAAGATTCGCGAAGGCTACCCGATCGGTTGCATGGTGACGTTGCGCGGCAAGGCGATGTACGAGTTTCTCGATCGCCTGGTTACCGTTGCGTTGCCCCGCGTTCGCGATTTCCGTGGCGTGTCCGGTCGTGCATTTGACGGTCGTGGCAACTACAACATCGGTGTGAAAGAGCAGATCATTTTCCCCGAGATCGAGTACGACAAGATTGATGCGCTGCGTGGGCTGAACATCAGCATCACGACTACCGCAAAAACTGACGAAGAGGCCAAGGCTCTCCTCGCCGAATTTAAATTCCCGTTCAGAAACTGAGGATGCCATGGCAAAACTGGCACTGATTAACCGTGAACAAAAGCGCGCCGACCTGGTAAAGAAGTATGCCGGCAAGCGCGCCGAGTTGAAGGCAATCATCGACGACCAATCGAAGTCCGAGGAAGAGCGTTACGAGGCGCGGCTGAAGTTGCAGGCGCTGCCCCGTAATTCGAGTCCGACGCGTCAGCGCAATCGTTGCGCCTTGACTGGTCGTCCCCGTGGCACTTTCCGCAAGTTCGGTCTGGCCCGTACCAAGATCCGTGAAATCGCCATGCGCGGCGAGATCCCGGGTATGACTAAAGCCAGCTGGTAATAGGAGAACAAGCATGAGTATGAGCGATCCTATCGCCGATATGCTGACCCGCATACGCAACGCCCAAGGCGTGGAGAAAGCATCGGTATCGATGCCCTCGTCCAAGGTAAAAGTTGCGATTGCCGCAGTGTTGAAGGATGAAGGTTATATCGACAGCTACGTCGTCACCGAAGAGGGTGGCAAGGCGCAGTTGGCGATCACGTTGAAGTATTACGCCGGTCGCCCGGTCATCGAGCATCTGAAGCGCATATCGCGTCCTGGCCTGCGGATCTACCGCGGCAAGGACCAGATCCCGACCGTCCTGAATGGATTGGGTGTTGCCATCATGTCGACGCCCAAGGGCGTGATGACCGACCGCAAAGCACGCGCAGCCGGTCTCGGCGGCGAGTTGATTTGCACCGTCGCTTAAGGAGTGCAAGATGTCTCGTGTAGGTAAAAGCCCCATTGCACTGCCGGCCGGCGTGGAAGTCACGCTAGCTGCAGAGCAGATCAAGGTCAAGGGCCCATTGGGCGCCCTGACTCTGCCTTTGACCGGTCAGGTCAAGGTAGTAAATGAGAACAACACGCTCACGTTCGAGCCAGTTGGCGACAGTCGTGAAGCGAATGCGATGTTTGGCACCGTTCGCGCACTCGTCAACAACATGGTGACTGGTGTCTCCAAGGGGTTCGAGAAGAAGCTGAACCTGGTTGGCGTTGGTTTTCGTGCGGCAGTACAGGGCGACAAGCTGAATCTGTCCCTCGGCTATTCGCATCCGGTGGTCTACCAGCTTCCGGCTGGTACGAAGGCCGTGACCCCGACGCCCACCGAAATCCTGATTTCGGGTGTTGATCGTCAGGTGGTCGGCCAGGTGGCGGCTGAAGTTCGTGCTTATCGTCCTCCCGAGCCTTACAAGGGCAAGGGTGTCCGGTACTCCGACGAAGTCGTCGTGATCAAAGAAACCAAGAAGAAGTAATAGGGGCTGCGCATGGACAAGAAACAATCACGCCTGCGTCGCGGACGGCAAACCCGCGCGAAGATTGCGGAGCTCAAGGTCAATCGACTTTCAGTTCACCGCACCAATTTGCATATCTACGCAACGATCTTCGGACCGGATGCGAAGGTTTTGGCCTCCGCGTCGACAGCAGAGGCTGAAGTGCGCCTGGAGCTGGCAGGCCAATCGGGCAAAGGCGGCAACGTTGCAGCTGCGACGCTTGTTGGCAAACGGGTCGCTGAGAAAGCGTTGAAAGCCGGGATATCTGAGGTGGCTTTTGACCGCTCCGGTTTCCGTTACCACGGACGTGTCAAGGCCGTCGCCGAGGCCGCTCGCGAAGCTGGTCTGAAAATCTAAGGAATAGTCATCATGGCAAAGATGCAGTCGAAGATGCAAAGCGAGAAGCCGGATGACGGCATGCGCGAGAAGATGATCGCCGTGAACCGCGTGACCAAAGTGGTCAAAGGCGGCCGGATCATGGGTTTCGCAGCGCTGGCAGTGGTTGGTGATGGCGATGGTCGTATCGGCATGGGCAAGGGCAAGTCGAAAGAAGTGCCGGTTGCTGTCCAGAAGGCAATGGAAGAAGCCCGCCGCAAGATGATCAAGGTGACGTTGAAGAATGGCACCCTGCAGCACACGGTGACGGGCAAGCATGGCGCCTCTTCTGTGTTGATGGCGCCGGCAAAAGACGGTACCGGTGTTATCGCTGGTGGTCCGATGCGCGCAATTTTCGAAGTGATGGGCGTGACCAATGTGGTTGCCAAGTCGCTCGGCTCGACCAATCCTTACAACATGGTTCGCGCCACGTTGAACGGCCTGGCGAAGATGAATACTCCTTCCGAAATCGCTGCCAAACGTGGCAAGTCGGTTGAAGAAATCCTCGGCTAAGGGTGGTGCAGATGGAAAAAATCAAAGTCAAGCTGGTTAAGGGACTGATCGGTACGCGCGAAGATCACCGCGCGACGGTCCGCGGACTCGGTCTGCGACGCATCAACTCAGTTTCCGAACTGGAAGATACCCCATCGGTACGCGGCATGATCAATAAGGTCGCTTACCTCGTGAAAGTGGTTTCGTAAGCCTCGGGCTTGCGAACGGAGCAAACATGGAATTGAATAACATACAGCCCGCCGATGGCGCCAAGCATGCAAAACGCCGAGTAGGGCGAGGCATCGGGTCAGGCCTTGGCAAGACCGCTGGTCGTGGTCACAAAGGTCAGAAATCGCGTTCCGGCGGCTTTCATAAAGTCGGCTTCGAGGGCGGTCAGATGCCTTTGCAGCGTCGCCTTCCGAAGCGCGGCTTCAAGTCGCTTGCGACGCCGTACAAGGCTGAAGTGCGTCTTTCCGACCTGGAGAAGTTGCCAGTCACGGAAGTCGACATCCTGGCGCTAAAACAAGCTGGCGTTGTATCTGAGCTGGCGCGCGTCATTCGCGTGATCGATTCGGGTACGCTGACCAAAAAGGTCACGCTCAAGGGCTTGATCGCAACTAAAGGCGCAAAAGCCGCAATCGAAGCCGCTGGCGGCTCGGTAGCGTAAGCCGCGACCGACTTGGAGTAATGTTTGGCGACTAGTCCGCAATTGGCGAAAAGTGCAGCAAGCGGTTTCCCATGGAACCGAGTGTGGTTCTTGTTGGGCGCGCTTGTCGTGTACCGGATCGGCGCACACATCCCGGTGCCGGGCATCGACCCGGCGCAACTGGCTCAGCTTTTCAAGCAGAACCAGGGCGGGATATTGGGCATGTTTAACATGTTCTCTGGTGGCGCGCTTTCACGGTTCACGATTTTTGCGCTCGGGATCATGCCGTATATTTCGGCGTCGATCATCATGCAGCTTCTGACGGTCGTGTCGCCGCAACTGGAAGCGATCAAGAAAGAGGGCGAGTCTGGCCGGCGCAAGATTACGCAGTACACCCGATATGGCACTTTGGTGCTGGCGACGTTTCAGGCGCTCGGGATTGCGGTTGCACTAGAGTCGCAAGCGGGATTGGTCATTGATCCAGGCATGGCATTCCGTTTTACCAGTGTCGTGACCTTGGTTACAGGCACGATGTTCCTGATGTGGCTTGGCGAGCAGATCACTGAACGCGGATTGGGTAACGGGATTTCGATCATTATTTTTGCCGGTATTGCAGCCGGTCTGCCGAGTGCAATTGGCGGGTTGTTTGAGTTGGTGCGAACGGGATCGATGAGTGCGCTTGCCGCGATCGTGATTTGCATCATCGTAGCGGTGGTGACTTTCCTGGTCGTGTTCATTGAGCGTGGGCAGCGGAAAATCCTGGTGAACTACGCCAAGCGACAGGTTGGAAACAAGATTTATGGTGGGCAAAGCAGTCATTTGCCGTTGAAGTTGAATATGGCAGGTGTGATCCCGCCGATCTTCGCGTCGTCGATCATCTTGTTCCCGGCGACGATTACGAGTTGGTTCACGACGGGTGATTCGACTAATGTCGTGACACGGTTCCTGAAGGATTTGGCAGCTTCGTTGGCGCCGGGAGAACCGATTCATGCATTGCTTTACGCTGCCGCGATTATATTTTTCTGCTTTTTCTATACCGCGTTGGTATTCAACAGCAGGGAGACGGCGGACAACCTGAAGAAGAGTGGCGCGTTCGTTCCTGGCATTCGTCCTGGTGATCAGACTGCCCGTTATATAGACAAGATATTGATGCGCCTGACCCTGGCCGGCGCACTCTATATAACGTTGGTCTGCTTGTTGCCCGAGTTTCTGATTGCCCGATGGAAGGTGCCGTTCTACTTCGGTGGAACATCATTGTTGATCATTGTGGTTGTCACGATGGACTTCATGTCGCAAGTGCAGAATTATGTAATGTCGCAGCAGTATGAGTCGTTGTTGCGCAAGGCGAACTTCAAGGGCGGCATGTCGCGATAGGCAGGCCCCCGGAACGAGCGTAGCGAATGGCAAAAGATGATGTCATCCAGATGCAGGGAGAGATTCTCGAAAATCTTCCAAACGCGACATTCAGGGTGAAGTTGGAAAATGGACACGTTGTCCTGGGCCATATCTCCGGCAAGATGCGTATGCATTACATTCGCATCCTTCCGGGAGACAAGGTGACAGTTGAGTTGACGCCGTATGACCTAAGTCGGGCGCGGATTGTTTTCCGTACCAAGTAAATCAGAGTAACTGAATAACCAGAACTGGAAGAAAGAGGGCCACCATGAAAGTGCTCGCATCAGTCAAGCGGATCTGCCGCAACTGCAAAATTATCAAGCGCAAAGGCGTTGTCCGTGTGATATGCACGGAGCCTCGTCACAAGCAGCGCCAAGGTTAACTTTAACGTTATTGATCAAGGAATAACGAATGGCACGTATTGCAGGGGTCAACATCCCCAACCACCAGCACGCCGTAATCGGCTTGACTGCCATCTTTGGTATTGGCCGCCCGCGCGCAGAAAAGATTTGCGAAGTCACCGGCGTTCCGACCACCAAAAAGGTCAAGGATCTCGATGATAACGAGCTCGAAAAACTGCGTGACGCCATCGCAAAATTCATCGTAGAAGGCGACTTGCGTCGCGAAGTCTCGATGAACATCAAGCGGCTCATGGATCTCGGTTCGTATCGTGGTTTGCGGCATCGCAAAGGGCTGCCTTGCCGCGGTCAGCGTACCCGCACCAACGCCCGTACCCGCAAGGGTCCTCGCAAGGCCGCGCAAGCGCTGAAGAAATAATTCCGAGCCTCGTCCGGATTCAAGGAAAAGATCATGGCAAAAGCACCAAATAACGCCGCAGCAGCACGCGTGCGCAAGAAAGTTAAAAAGAACGTTTCGGACGGGGTTGCTCATATACACGCCTCGTTCAACAACACCATCATTACGATCACCGATCGTCAGGGCAATGCGTTGTCCTGGGCAACGTCGGGTGGTGCTGGCTTCAAGGGTTCGCGCAAGTCGACTCCATTTGCTGCCCAAGTCGCTGCAGAAGCTGCAGGCCGGGTCGCAATCGAATACGGCCTCAAGAATCTGGAGGTTCGGATCAAGGGACCAGGTCCAGGACGCGAATCCGCAGTGCGGGCGCTCAATGGTTTGGGCTTGAAGATCACCCTGATCCAGGACGTGACGCCGGTTCCGCATAACGGCTGCCGCCCACCGAAGCGTCGTCGTATTTAAATTTTCGGCAGTACCTGCAAGCTGCCCGCCAATGTCCTTGGCGGGCTTTGTTCTTAAGACCACCGTCCACCCGAATCAAGGGAAGGACTAGCGCCTGATGGACTTTCCATCGGGGCGTCATCGTAAAAGGAAAAACCGTGGCTCGTTACATTGGACCCAAAGCAAAACTGTCGCGCCGTGAAGGCACCGACCTGTTCCTGAAAAGTGCACGCCGTTCGCTCGATTCGAAGTGCAAACTTGATTCGAAGCCTGGCCAGCATGGCCGCACATCCGGCCAGCGTACCTCCGACTATGGCAACCAACTGCGCGAAAAGCAGAAGGTCAAGCGCATGTACGGATTGCTGGAACGTCAGTTCCGTCGCTACTTTGCTGAAGCGGATCGTCGCAAGGGCAACACTGGCGAGACGCTGCTGAAGTTGCTGGAGTCACGTCTGGACAACGTCATTTATCGCATGGGCTTTGGTTCGACCCGTGCTGAAGCGCGGCAACTGGTGTCGCACAAGGCATTCACGGTCAACGGCAATGTGGTGAACATTGCGTCGTTCCAGGTCAAGCCGGGCGACGTCGTGACGGTCCGTGACAAGGCAAAGAAGCAAGTCCGCATCATGGAAGCGCTGTCGCTGGCAGAGCAGAGTGGCATGCCGTCCTGGGTTGCCGTTGATGCCAAGAAGATGGAAGGTACATTCAAGTCCGTACCGGACCGCAGCGAGATCGCTGCCGACGTCAACGAGTCGTTGATCGTCGAATTGTATTCGCGTTAATCGCCACGTATACCGCCGCCTCGTCAGAGGGGGTTTTTTTGTAATGCCATCAGCCTTATCGGTGTAACGAGCCGAGGGTATTGACGAGGACATTTCATGCAAAACAGTTTGTTGAAGCCGCGAATCATCGAAGTCGAGACACTTGGCGCCAGCCATGCGAAGGTCGTCATGGAGCCGTTCGAGCGTGGCTATGGCCATACGCTTGGCAACGCATTGCGTCGCGTCCTGCTGTCATCAATGGTCGGCTATGCGCCTACCGAAGTGACGATCGCCGGTGTTGTACACGAGTACTCTTCGCTGGATGGCGTTCAGGAAGACGTGGTCGACCTGCTACTGAACCTGAAGGGTGTCGTGTTCAAGCTGCACAATCGCGACGATGTCACGCTGACCCTGAAGAAGGAAGGCGAGGGCGCAGTACTTGCTTCCGATATCGACCTTCCTCATGACGTCGAGCTGATCAATCCGGAACACGTGATCGCCCACCTGACCGCGGGTGGCAAGCTGGACATGCAGATCAAGGTCGAAAAGGGCCGTGGTTATGTTCCAGGTAACGTGCGCCGCCTGTCTGAAGACACGAACAAGACGATCGGCCGGATCATCCTGGACGCCTCGTTTTCGCCGGTTCGCCGCGTTTCTTATTTCGTCGAGTCCGCTCGCGTGGAACAGCGCACCGATCTCGACAAGCTCGTCATCAATATCGAGACCAATGGTGTGATTTCGCCGGAAGAGGCGATTCGCCAGTCGGCACGGGTGTTGGTGGACCAGCTCAATGTGTTCGCTGCGCTTGAAGGTACTGAAGCGGCTGCCGAAGCGCCATCGCGCGCGCCGTCGGTCGATCCGATCCTGTTGCGTCCGGTCGACGACCTGGAATTGACGGTTCGTTCGGCAAACTGCCTGAAGGCGGAAAACATCTACTACATCGGCGACCTGATCCAGCGCAGCGAAAACGAGCTGCTGAAGACGCCGAACCTGGGCCGCAAATCGCTCAACGAGATCAAGGAAGTACTTGCATCCCGTGGTTTGACCCTGGGCATGAAGCTCGAGAATTGGCCACCTGCCGGTCTCGAGAAATAATTTGGTCGGGGCGGATAAAACCGTCCTGGCTGATTGCAACATTACATTACCGGCCCGCGCTTGCTTTGTCTTGCGATAGAAGAGCTGGATGCAAACTTACTATTAAGGAATCATCATGCGTCACCGTCACGGCCTTCGTAAGCTCAATCGCACATCGTCCCATCGTCTGGCGATGCTGCGCAACATGACAGTATCCCTGCTTCGTCACGAAGCAATCAAAACCACGCTGCCAAAGGCGAAAGAGTTGCGCCGCGTCATCGAGCCGATCATCACGATCGGCAAGACCAATTCGCTCGCGAACAAGCGCCTGGCTTTCAACCGCCTGCGTGACCGCGAAATGGTATTGAAGCTTTTCGCTGAAATCGGCCCGCGCTATGCAAGTCGCAACGGTGGCTACACCCGCATCCTGAAAATGGGTTTCCGTCAGGGCGACAACGCACCGATGGCCTTCGTCGAACTGGTTGACCGGCCAGAGACCACAGAGGCAGTCGAGGACACGAGCGGCGAATAAGCGCGCACGCTCCAGCAAAAAGCCAGGCTCGCCTGGCTTTTGTTTTTTGGGATAATGCTGCTGTTCACATCGGGCTGCACCCACGCCCGGCTTCCAATTGTCGTCCTACCGGTTAGCACGATGTCCGATCCGATCATCCTTTCTGCTTCTGATTTGCACAAGTCCTATGGCAAGGGCGCTGATCGTGTCGCTGTCATCAACGGGCTTTCCTTCTCGCTGCGCAAGGGCGAATGTTATGGGCTGCTGGGCCCTAACGGCGCAGGAAAGACCACGACACTGCGCCTATGCCTTGGCCTGACCATCGCTGACAAAGGCACGATTCGTCTGGCAGGCTACGACGTCCCTCAGCACGCCCGGGAGGCGCGCGTACGGATCGGCGTGGTTCCGCAGGGGGATAATCTTGACCCCGACTTTACCGTTTTCGAAAATTTGCTGGTGTTTGGTCGCTACTTCGGCCTGCCTGACGCCCTTATCCTGGAGCGGATTCCCCTACTGCTGGAATTCTCGAACCTCACTGCCAAGAAGCATGCGCGTATTGGCGAGCTGTCCGGCGGAATGAAGCGTCGTCTGACGCTGGCACGTTCACTGGTCAACGATCCCGACCTGATTTTCATGGATGAGCCGACTACGGGACTCGATCCCCAGGCGCGGCACATGATCTGGGAGCGGCTAAAGCGTCTCCTCGCCGACGGGAAAACGATCTTCCTCACGACGCACTTCATGGATGAGGCGGAACGCTTGTGCGATCGTCTGGCGGTAATCGATCACGGTAGCATGATTGCAGAGGGGGAGCCACGCGCCCTGATCGCAAGCCACATCGAGGCGGACGTGGTGGAGGTCTATGGCGAGAACGCCTTGCAATGGGGCGAGTCGACCGGGCGCCATATGTCCGGCCGGTTCGAGGTCAGTGGAGAAACCATTTTTTGCTATACCAACGATGCCAAGCCCTTGCTTGACAGCCTGGCTGGTGTCTCCGGCGTGCGTTACATCCATCGGCCGGCCAACCTTGAAGACCTGTTCCTGAAACTCACCGGTCGCGAAATGCGCGATTGAAAGCGGAAGACTGCATGCTATCGATTTATGCCCTCCCGTCATTTTCCCTGCGCTTTGTTCCGATCTGGCGGCGCAATTTCCTGGTATGGCGCAAGCTGGCCGGGTCGAGCATATTGGGCAACGTCGCAGAGCCCTTGATCACGCTGATTGCATTCGGCTATGGCCTGGGTAGCCTGCTCCAAAATATCGACGGTGTGCCCTACATCGCCTTCCTTGCGTCCGGTGCGATTTGCATGTCCATCATGATGGCCTCTTCATTCGAGGCTTTGTATTCGGCATTTTCGAGGATGCATGTACAGAAGACCTGGGATGCGCTGCTCAATGCACCGATCGACCTGGACGATGTGGTGCTGGCTGAAATGTTATGGGCCGCCACCAAGGCGATGATTTCCGGTTTGGCGATATTGCTGGTGATGTTCATGCTGGGCATCGGCCTCCATCCGCACACGCTGTTGGTATTGCCCCTGCTGTTCCTGACCGGCATGACCTTTGCGTCGCTTGGCCTGGTGGTGAACGCAGTCGCAAAAGGCTACGATTTTTTTACCTACTATTTCACCTTGTTCAACACGCCGATGATCTTCCTGTCCGGGATTTATTACCCGACTACCAAGATGCCGGAGTGGCTGCAAACATTCGCCAGTATCTTGCCGCTGAGCGCGGCTGTGAATTTAGTGCGACCATTACTGCTGGGGCGCTGGCCTGATTCGTGGATATTCAATCTGGCGGTATTGCTCGTCTACTGTGTCGCCGGTTTTTATGCTGCCACGGTGTTGACGCGTCGCCGGCTTCTTCGGTAGCGAGCCCAGGCATGGAGACGCAGCATGGAATCCGTCAGTGTGGTCTTATGTAACGTGCCCGACCAGGAGACTGGCCGGTCGCTGGCGCGCTTGCTGCTGGAAAAACGTCTCGCCGCCTGTGTCAACCTGCTACCCGGTGTGCGGTCGATGTACCGCTGGCAGGGGGCGATTGAAGAGGCGCAGGAAGTGACCATGCTGATAAAAACGGTGTCGTCCCGTTATCACGAGGTGGAGCAGGCGATCCGCTCAGTCCACCCTTACGACCTACCGGAAATCATTTGCCTGCCGATCCATGCAGGGCTGCCGGGATTCATCGATTGGATAAACGTGGAAACGAGGAAAGACCAGGATGTTTAGGGAAAGTCTGTTGGCGTTGATCAAGGCGCTTCTGCTGGCAGTATTACTGCCGCTGATGGCTGTTGCAGCGGAGGATTATCTCGATCCGGAAACGGCGTTCAAATTTTCTGCCCGCATGGTGGATGAGCGGACCATCGAAGTGCGCTACGTGATTGCCGACGGCTATTACATGTACCGTGAGCGCTTCGCTTTCAAAGCGGACGGCGCGCAGCTGGGTGCGCCCTCCATCCCACCTGGGAAAATCAAGTTTGACGAGACCTTCGGCAAGGATGTCGAAACGCACCGGAACTCGGTGACGATCCAGATACCGGTTACGGCCGATGGGCCATTCAATTTCACGGTATCCAGTCAAGGTTGTGCGGACAAGGGGCTTTGCTACACACCGATGGATTCAACAGCGCGTCTGTCACCCACAGCCGGCAGCGGCCTGTTGTCAGCGCTGCGCGGTGGCGCGCAGTCCAGCGCAAGCAGCCCGGCACAATCCGGACCGGTCTTGTCTCCGGTGCAGGGCGGTGCGGCCAGCGGTCGCGAGATGGGGCGGATAGAAGCATCCCTGCAAAGCGGCCAGTTGGCGTTGATCGTGCCGCTTTTCATCCTGCTCGGACTCGGATTGGCATTTACGCCTTGTGTGCTCCCAATGGTACCCATCCTGTCTTCTATCATTGTCGGCGAGGGAAAGCATGTGAAGCGCGCCCGCGGTTTTGCGCTTGCCCTGTCGTATTCGCTTGGCATGGCCGTGGTCTATACGGCATTAGGTGTGGCTGCAGGACTGATTGGCGAGGGCCTGTCGGCCAGCCTTCAGAATCCATGGGTGCTGGCGTCGTTTGCGCTGCTGATGGTGTTGCTGTCACTTTCCATGTTCGGCTTTTATCAGCTCCAGGTTCCCGCCGCGCTCCAGACCCGCCTGATGCAAGTATCCGGCAAGCAGGGCGGCGGCAAGCTGCTCGGTGTCGGGCTGATGGGAGGCATCTCAGCGCTGATCGTTGGCCCCTGTGTGGCGGCGCCCTTGGCCGGCGCGCTGGTGTACATCAGCCAGACCCGTGATGTGGTCACCGGTGGCAGCGCCTTGTTCGCCATGGCGATTGGCATGAGCATCCCCTTGTTGCTGGTTGGTCTTTCCGCTGGTGCCCTGCTGCCGCGCGCCGGACCCTGGATGGACGTCGTCAAGCGTTTCTTCGGTGTGCTGATGCTGGCTACTGCCGTCTGGATGGTTACCCCGGTCATCCCAGGCTGGGTGGCGATGCTGGCCTGGAGCGTCTTGGGCACTGTTGCCGGGGTCTGGTTCCTGCGCCGCAATGCCTGGGCATTCAAGATTGCTGGCTTGCTTGTTTTCATCGGCGGTCTCGTGCAATTCGTGGGGCTGGCCACTGGCGGGCGCGACCCGCTGGCGCCGGTTGCACATCTGACAGGACAGGCACACCATTTGAATTTCCAGACCGTGCGCAACAGCGCCGAACTGGACAAGGCCCTGAAGCAGGCCGGCGGCAAAATAACGATGCTCGATTTCTACGCCGACTGGTGCATCTCCTGCAAAGAAATGGAAAAGCTGACATTCACGGACGAGAGGGTGAGTGCCGAACTCGGCAAGATGCAATTGCTGCGCATCGATGTGACCGCCAATAACGCCGACGACAAGGCGATGTTGAAACGCTTTGGCCTGTTCGGGCCGCCCGGCATGCTGTTTTTCGATGCTCGCGGACAAGAGATGCGGCAGGCGCGCGTGGTCGGTTACGAGTCGCCCAAGGACTTCTTGCGGTCACTGTCCTTGACGGCAGGGCCGCCGCGCGGCGCCTTATAGCCACTGGTCAGTAACAAACTATTTTTCGGTCTTTTGCCGGGGTGGCCACGGCCGCTATATTCAAGGATTCTTCATTCTTGATTATCGATCGACAGGAGGACGCAATGACTTTGCAACTAGGTGATACGGCGCCGGACTTCGAGCAGGACTCTTCGACCGGGCGCCTTAAGTTTCATGAATGGGCGGGTGATTCGTGGGTTGTGCTATTTTCACACCCCGCTGATTTCACGCCGGTTTGCACGACAGAATTGGGCCTGACTGCCAAGCTCAAGGATGAATTTGAGAAGCGCAATGTGAAGGCGCTAGCACTCTCCGTCGATCCGGTCGACAAGCACAAATCATGGATCCGGGATATTGAGGAGACGCAGAATACGGTGGTCGGATTCCCGATCGTGGCCGATGCCGACAAAACAGTCGCCGGGCTGTACGACATGATCCATCCGAACCAGTCCGAAACTACCACCGTCAGGTCCCTGTTCGTCATCGACCCCAAGAAAAAGGTTCGGCTGATGATTACCTATCCAATGAGCACCGGCCGCAATTTTGATGAAGTCCTGCGGGTAATCGATGCATTGCAGCTGACTGACAAATACACTGTCGCAACGCCGGGCAACTGGCGCCGCGGCGACGATGTGATCATCCCTTTGAGCTTGCAGGACGAGGCGGTGATCAAGCAGAAATTCCCGAAGGGATACAAGGCGCCGAAGCCATATCTTCGGATCACGCCGCACCCCGGCAAATAGGATCGTTTCACCGGCCGAAAAAAAGCACTCCTTGAGAGTGCTTTTTTTGTTGCCGATTTGACGCGACGGCGAGCGATCAGGCCGTGTGCTTCAGCAATCGGGCAATGTCACGGGCGAAATAAGTCAGCACGCCATCAGCGCCGGCGCGCTTGAAAGCCAGCATGGCTTCCATCATGGTCTTGTCATGATCGAGCCAGCCATTTTCTGCGGCCGCCTTGATCATCGCGTATTCGCCACTGACTTGATAGGCGAAGGTCGGCATGCCGAATTCATCCTTCACGCGGCGCACGATATCGAGGTAGGGCAGGCCGGGCTTCACCATCACCATATCTGCGCCCTCGGCGATATCGAGCGCCACTTCGCGCAAGGCCTCATTGCTGTTGGCGGGATCCATCTGGTAGGTCGCCTTGCTGCCCTTGCCAAGATTGGCTGCGGAGCCGACCGCATCGCGGAACGGTCCGTAAAATGCGGATGCATATTTTGCCGAGTACGCCATGATCCGTGTGTGGATATGCCCATGCGCCTCCAATGCCGTGCGCACTGCGCCGATGCGGCCGTCCATCATGTCGGACGGGGCGACGATGTCAACGCCGGCCTGGGCCTGCACCAGCGCCTGCCGCACCAGAACTCGGGTGGTCTCATCGTTCAACACATATCCGGCGTCGTCCAGCAGGCCGTCCTGGCCGTGGCTCGTGTACGGATCCAGCGCAACGTCAGTCAGGATGCCAAGTTCGGGGAAGCGCTTTTTCAGCTCGCGTACCGCGCGGGGAACCAGGCCCTCCGGATTGACCGCCTCAATGCCATCCGGTGTTTTCAGCGCCGGATCGATGACGGGAAACAGGGCGATCACCGGGATGCCGAGCGCGACACATTCTTCTGCAATCGCAAGCAGCAAGTCTACCGATACCCGCTCCACGCCAGGCATCGAGGACACCTTTTCACTTTGATTGCTACCCTCAAGAATGAACACCGGGTAGATGAGATCGGCCGGACTGAGCGTGTTTTCGCGCATCATTGCGCGGGAGAATGCGTCGTGGCGCATGCGACGCATCCGGATTTGCGGAAAAGCTGGCTGTGGGTCGGTTCGCTTCATGGCAGTTTGGGTAAAGAGTTGGGGCAAATTGGAAATCGGCGAAACTTTTGCGCCGCCAGGGTCTCTATCTGGGCAGGTGAGCGATCACCTCCCGCTTCTCCTCCCTGAGCGGGGCCACGCCATTCTTACGGCGGGGCGTTACTGCCCTGGAGATACTCCCCTTTCTCCAGGGCTTTTTTCTGCATCTTGTTTCACATCTGCTTCGGCCTCGCTCTGTTCGCGAGGCTTTTCTTCATCCTCATCGTCATCGTGCAATCCAAGCCAATCCTCCAGCCGCTGCGTCGCCTCGTCAAGTCCAGTGCGTTTCAATGCAGAGAACAACTGCGCGGTGAACGGGAATGGCTGACCATTTTCGTCGACGTAGCTGGCAAGGATAGTCTGCGCTTGCCGCAGCGCGTTGACGCTGTCATTGCGGTTGAGTTTGTCGGCCTTGCTCAGCAGGCAGTGAACTGGTCGCCCGGTCGGCGCAAACCACTCAAGCATCTGGATGTCGAGGTCGGTAAACGGTCGCCGGCTGTCGATGATCAGCACCAGTCCCGCCAATTGAGGCCGGGTCTGCACATAGGCTCCCAGCAAATTTTGCCAGTGTTCCTTGGCCGACCCGGACACTTCGGCGTAGCCGTAACCGGGCAGGTCTACCAGGAAGCCCTTGATCTCGTCGACCCGGGTTACGTCCTTGCGGTGCTGGCCGACATGTGCGCCGCCGATCGAAAAATAATTGATGTGCTGGGTGCGGCCCGGGGTCTTGGAAGCAAACGCCAGTCGCTTCTGGTTGCACAACACGTTGATGGCGGTAGACTTACCAGCATTCGAGCGGCCGGCAAAGGCGATCTCGGGCACTTGCGTATTTGGCAATTCGCGCAGGTGGTTGGCAGTGGTGAAAAAGCGCGCTTGCCAGATTTGGGACATGGGGATGAGATAGAAATGAATGCAGGAGAATGCAGGACGGCGGAAAAAATGCCGGGAAGCTATTGTACAATAATGGGTTGCGTGCGCCGATAAGTCCGCTGATCTTCCGCTGGTTTTCGTGATCAGCCTCATGAAGTCAAGGGTTCGGCGATGTCAGGGCAGAATGTTAAATCCTCTCAGGGTGTTTGAATGAATCGTGCATTGATTCCGTTTTTGAAGTCGGCGTTGCTCATCGTGATGGCCGCCAGCTCCATTTCAGTCCAGGCTGCCGAAGGAAAGCCGGCCCCCAAGGCCGATCCTGCCAAAGGTGAAGCGATCTATACCAATGGCGATAGCGCGCGGAACATAACCGCTTGCGCCTCCTGCCACGGTGCCGCCGGCAATTCGACCATTGCGCAGAATCCCAGGCTGTCTGCCCAGCATGAAGCGTATCTGGTCAAGCAACTTACGGAATTCAAGGGGCCAGCGCGCAACAATGCGGTCATGACTGCGATTTCCAAGCCCTTGACCGATGACGACATGAAAAACATCGGCGCCTACCTGTCCAAACAGCAGCCCAAGCCGGGCGCTGCCAAGAACAAGGCGACCGTGGAACTGGGCAAGAAAATCTATCGTGGCGGGATCGTTGAAAAGAGCGTGCCTGCCTGCGCAAGTTGCCATTCTGCCAATGGGGCTGGCATTCCGGCCCAGTTCCCGCGGCTAGCCGGCCAGCATCAGGATTACACGGCCGCGCAGCTCACTAATTTCCGTTCCGGCGCGCGCAAGAACAGCGAGCAAATGACCACCATTGCCAAGCGCATGTCGGATGAAGAAATCCAGGCGGTTTCTGATTATGTTGCTGGTCTGAAGTAAGCGGCCGGCAAGTCAACGGCCAGGCGAACCTTAACCAGGACTCACCAGGAAACAAGAAACCTGCGGTCCCGGAAAAAGTCTGAGGGGTGGCCAAGGCCACCCCTTTTGTTTTGGCATGCAGTACCAAAATTCAGAGCACATGGAAACCACAACCACCGGCATTGAATTGCAGACAGAACGGCGGTGGCTGCGCGACTTCGTCGAACTGCTGTCGTCAATGCGGTTCGCCATCAGCCTGCTGACCCTGATTGCAATTGCTTCCATCATCGGCACCGTTCTGAAGCAGAACGAGCCAATGACCAACTACGTCAACCAGTTCGGACCGTTCTGGTTTGAAGTGTTTGGCAAGCTCGGTGTGTACGCCCTGTATTCAACCTGGTGGTTCCTGCTGATAATGGGCTTCCTGGTCGCGTCGACCTCCCTATGCATCTTGCGCAATGCGCCGCGCATGCTCAGCGACATGCGCAGCTGGCGCGAGAACGTGCGGGAGCAATCCTTGCGCAATTTCCATCACCGTGCCGAGTGGAGTGAGTCCAACGGCGAGCAAGCCTTGTTGCAACGTGCCCTGGCCGTGGTCACTTCCCGCGGCTACAAGGTAAAGGTTGTCGCCAAGGATGGTGCAAGCCTGCTCACGGCCAAGCGCGGTGCGGCGAACAAATGGGGCTATATTTTTGCCCATTCGGCGATCGTGATCATTTGCATCGGCGGCCTGATGGACTCCGACCTGCCGATCCGCTTCCAGCAACTGGCCTTTGGCAAGACGCCATTCGCGGGCAGCGGGATCATTGCCGACATACCAGCAAAACATCGCCTCGGATTGGGCAATCCCAGCTTTCGCGGCAACACGCTGATACCCGAGGGCGGGCGCAGCAACACGGCCATCCTGCCCCAGGCCAGCGGTGTGCTGATACAGGAACTGCCATTCACGATCGAGTTGAAGAAATTTATCGTCGACTTTTATACGACCGGCATGCCGAAGTTGTTCGCCAGTGAAGTGATCGTCACCGACCATGAGACCGGCAAGCAGTTTCCCGCGACCATCAAGGTAAATGAGCCGCTGATTTACAAAGGCATGGCGGTCTACCAATCGAGCTTCGAGGATGGTGGTACAAAGTTGAAGCTGACCGGCTACCCGATGTCCGGTGCGCGCAGCTACGCGTTCAAGACCACCGGCGAAGTGGGTGCCAATACGCCGTTATCGAGCGACCTGGGCAATGAATACACCGTCGAGTGGAGCGGATTCAGGGCATTCAACGTCGAGAACATGACCGACAGCGGCGATGTGCGCGCCGTGATGCGCAATAAATCCCTCGCCGAGAGTCTTGATGCGCGACTGGGTTCCGCCGCCAAGGCGGGCGGCAACAAGGACCTGAAAAACGTGGGGCCGAGCGTTCAGTACAAATTGCGCGACAAGACCGGCCAGGCACGCGAGTTCCATAATTACATGCAGCCGGTACTGGTCGACGGCGCTTATGTCTTCCTGGCCGGCATGCGGGAGTCGCCAGCCGAGCCATTCAAGTACTTGCGCATTCCCGCCGACGAAAACGACTCTGTCGAAGAGTGGATGCGTTTGCGTGCTGCGGTCCAGAATCCGGCATTGCGCGAGCAGTCTGCGCGCCGCTATGCCAACAAGGCAATGTCGGCAACGGGTGACGCCGCCATGCAGGATCGCTTGCGCCAGTCGGCCTTGCGTGGCCTGGAAATATTCGCTGGTGACGACCAGCAGTCAGGCTTTCTTGCCGTGTCGCGTTTCCTTGAAAAAATCCCGGCCGCCGAGCAGGAAAAGGCAGCCGATATTTTCATGAAAATACTCAACGGCAGCATGTGGGAGTTATGGCAGGTCGCGCGCGAAGCAGACGGCTTGAAAGCCGTCGCCCCTGACCAGAAAAACGGTCAGTTCCTGCAGATCGCGACAGGCGCACTTGCCGATTCATTCTTTTACAGGGCGCCGGTTTTCCTGCAGCTCAACGAGTTCGACGAAGTCAAGGCCTCAGTGCTACAGGTGACGCGCTCGCCGGGTAAAAATGTAGTGTATGTTGGATGCTTGTTGCTGGTGCTGGGCGTGTTCGCGATGCTTTACATTCGCGAACGCCGCTTGTGGATCTGGGTTCGCAGCGCGGGACACGACGGTGGGGCACATGCGCTGATGGCCATGAGCACACAGCGCAAGACCCTGGACTTCGAGAGCGAGTTCGAATCCATGAAACGCGACCTGACCGGGGCCGCCTCACCGGCCAGTCCGCTTCCCCCCGGCTGAACCGGGGTAACACGACTGATGCCGCTTCCCGCAATGGAAGCGGCAATAATGACGCAACAACGACGCAACACGACGCAATGGCGACATGCGCCTGGAGTCTGGAGAATGACAATGGATACGATAGAAGCATCGACACATGATTTTTCGCCGGCGCCCGGTTTTTTCAAACGGCTGAGCGTCCTCGATTGGCTGTATGCGGCAGCATTGCTCGGCGGCGTCCTGTTCGCGCTGAACCGGTATGCCGGCTACATGGACATTTACGAAAAAGCGATCCTGCTTCTTTCCGCGCCTGTCTTTGCATGGCTGGGCTGGAACTGGCGAGCGGTACAGCCGCTGATGGCCGTGCTGGCCGTGCTGTCACTCGGATCGATCGCGCTCTATGGCGGCACTCTGGAAGCGGCAAACAGCAGGTTCTTGCTGAAATACCTGTTGTCGAGCCAGTCGGCCATCCTCTGGATGAGCACATTGTTTTTCCTGTCCACCTTGTTCTACGCAGGCGGGTTTGCACTGCGCTCGGATACGGGCTCGTCGATCGGGAACAAATTGTGCTGGGCGGCGGTAGTCAGCGGCTTTACCGGCATGCTGGTGCGCTGGTACGAGTCCTACCTTGTCGGTGCGGACGTTGGGCACATTCCGGTGTCCAACCTGTATGAAGTATTCGTGCTGTTTTGCCTGATTACCGCGTTGTTTTACCTGTATTACGAACTGCATTACCGCACCCGGGCGCTGGGCGCCTTCGTCATGCTGATCATTTCGGCGGCAGTGGCTTTCCTGCTCTGGTACACCGTCACCCGCAACGCGCATGAGATCCAGCCGCTGGTCCCTGCATTGCAAAGCTGGTGGATGAAGATCCACGTCCCTGCCAACTTCATCGGCTATGGCACGTTTGCCCTGGCCGCCATGGTCGCCGTCGCTTACCTGCTCAAGTCGCATGGCCATCTGGCGGACCGCTTGCCCACGCTGGAGTTGCTCGATGACGTGATGTACAAGTCAATCGCAGTTGGCTTTGCTTTCTTTACCATTGCCACCATCCTCGGTGCGCTGTGGGCGGCCGATGCCTGGGGCGGTTACTGGTCCTGGGATCCGAAAGAAACCTGGGCCCTGATCGTCTGGCTCAACTATGCCGCCTGGCTGCACATGCGGCTGATCAAGGGCCTGCGTGGGCGGGTCGCTGCCTGGTGGGCGCTGATGGGGCTGCTGGTCACGACGTTTGCATTCCTGGGCGTGAACATGTTCCTTTCCGGCCTGCACTCTTACGGGGCGTTGTGACCCTGCCGGCGACGCGATGTAAATTGGTGTAAGGTTGTCCGGGTCGGGCCCGACCAAGGCAGACAGAAGCGCAACCTGCCAAGGAGTCGACATGCTGATCAAACGCAGTGCCAACGGTACCGAACCGTTTCCTTCAGAAATTACGCCGCGCGAGGTATTCGAGTCCAGGCGCCTGTTTATCAAGCAGATGGCGCTGGGCTCCATCGGCAGCGCCGCATTCCTCGAGATGGCCAGTCGCGAAGCCTTCGCGCAGGGCGGGCAAAAACTTGCCGCCCGTCCAAATCCGTCTTTCGTTGTGATGGACAAGCATACCGATTACAAGGATGCCACCACCTACAACAACTTCTACGAATTCGGCACCGACAAGGAGGATCCGGCCAAGACCGCGGCGTCCATGTCGACCCGGCCGTGGACGGTATCGATCGAAGGCGAGGTCGCCAAGCCGATCACGCTCGATATCGACAGCCTGGTCAAGCTCGCTCCCCTCGAAGAGCGGGTATACCGGCTGCGCTGTGTCGAGGGCTGGTCCATGGTGATCCCCTGGGTGGGCTACTCGTTCTCGGCCCTGATGAAAAAAGTTCAACCCAACAGCAATGCCAAGTTCGTCGAATTCACCACGCTGGCCGATTCAAAGCAGATGCCGGGCTTGAACAGTCGGGTCCTGAAATGGCCTTATGTGGAAGGCTTGCGCATCGATGAAGCCGCGCACCCGTTGACCTTGCTGACGCTGGGAATGTACGGCGAAGTACTGCCCAACCAGAATGGCGCGCCGGTACGTCTTGTCTTGCCGTGGAAATACGGATTCAAGTCGGCCAAATCGATCGTCAAGATCCGTTTCGTGCGCGAGCAACCGGCGACTGCATGGAACCGTGCTGCGCCCCGTGAGTATGGTTTCTATTCGAACGTCAATCCCGAAGTCGCTCATCCGCGCTGGTCACAGGCGTCCGAGCGGCGTATCGGTGACGACGGCCTGTTCGCCAAGAAACGCAAGACCCTGATGTTCAATGGCTATGACGAGGTTGCCCCGCTCTATGCGGGAATGGACCTGAGGAAGTTTTTCTGACGTCGTGCTGATGTTCAACCCCACGAACAGGCAGTTCAAGGCGATCAAGGGCGTCCTGTTCGGGTTGGCGCTCCTGCCCTTCCTGCGTCTGGTCACCTTTACCTTGACCGAAAGGCTGGGCGCCAATCCGATTGAATTCATTACGCGCAATACCGGCGACTGGACGCTGTATTTCCTTTGCATCACGCTGGCCGTCACGCCCCTGCGACGCCTCACGAAATGGATCTGGCTGACCCGGCTGCGCCGCATGCTGGGCCTGTATGCATTCTTCTATGCCAGCCTGCACTTCCTGACCTTCCTGTGGTTTGATCACTTCTTCGATCTCGCAGCAATGTGGGAGGACGTTCTGGAGCGGCCATTCATCACGGTCGGCTTCACCGCCTTCGTGCTGCTGATACCGTTGGCCGTGACCAGCAACAATGCGATGATCCGGCGCCTGGGTGCCAGACAATGGCAGCGGCTGCACAGGCTGGTGTATTTGATTGCCGGGCTGGGAATCCTGCACTTCTGGTGGATGAAGGAAGGCAAGAACGATTTCGTCGAGCCGATCCTGTACGGCGGCATCGTACTGGTCTTGCTGTTGCTGCGAGTATGGTGGGCGGTGTCGCAGCGGCGGGCGCAGGCCGCCGGGCAGCTCGCGCGCCGCTAACGCGGCACAAGAGCCTGGCGAGGGAGCCCGGTGCAGTCCGGCCAGGACTAGTCCGGCAAATGCTCCAGCGCGAACAGGCTTTCCGGTGTTTCGCGCTCTCGTACCAGCATGCAATGCTCGCCATCGACCAGCACCTCGGCAGCGCGCCCGCGCGTGTTGTAGTTGGACGCCATGGTCATGCCGTAAGCCCCTGCGCTATTGATCACCAGCAGGTCGCCTTCGGCCGCGACCAATGCCCGATCGCGTGCAAGCCAGTCGCCTGACTCGCAGACCGGGCCCACGATGTCGTACTGTACCGGCGGACCTTCGCGTTGCGTCACCGTCTGCACACCCATCCAAGCCTCGTACATGGCGGGACGCATCATGTCGTTCATCGCGGCGTCGACGATGCAAAAGTTCTTTTCTTCGCCGGGCTTCAGGTATTCAATCCGCGTCAGCAAAACGCCGGCGTTGCCGACAATCGAGCGTCCCGGCTCAAAACAGACCTTGATCGGGCGCCCACCATAGGCTTTCTCGCGCCATGCGTCGATGCGCCTGAAGACCCGGGCCAGGTAGTCGCCCACGGCAACCGGCTGCTCGTCATCGTAGGTAATGCCGATGCCGCCGCCAATGTCGAGATGATGGATCACGATTCCCTCGGTACCCAGGGTATCGACCAGGTCAATCAGCTTGTCGAGTGCTTCCAGCAGGGGAGCATCGTCCAGCAGCTGGGAGCCGATGTGGCAATCAATGCCGACGACATCGATATTCGGCAGACTCGCTGCCAGCCGGTAGGTATCCAGCGCATCGCTGAATGCCACGCCAAATTTGTTGGCTTTGAGTCCGGTTGCGATATAGGGGTGGGTCTTTGCATCGACGTTTGGATTCACGCGCAAACTGACGGGCGCGCGCTTTCCGGCCTCGCCCGCGATGTCGTTTAAACGGCGCAGCTCGGGGATCGACTCCACGTTAAAGCACAGGATGTCGTGCGACAGCGCCAGTCGCATTTCCTCGCGCGTTTTTCCGACGCCGGAGAACAGGCATTTGCGCGGATCGCCGCCGGCGGCGAGCACGCGCAACAATTCCCCGCCGGAGACCAGGTCAAACCCGGCCCCCCGGGACGCCAGCAAGCGCAGGATCGCCAGGTTGGAGTTCGCCTTCATCGCATAACAGATGAGAGCGTCACGACCCTGGCAGGCAGTTGCGTAGGAGGCGAAGTTTTCGAGCAGGGATTGCTGTGAATAAACGTAGGTCGGCGTACCGTAGCGCGACGCGATATCGGCCAGCGCTACAGATTCAGCGTGCAATGCGCCGTTGCGGTAAGAAAAATGGGGCATGGACAAAAGGCCTATCGGGTTCCCGGTCGGGGGATCGTTGTGGTCGGCGTTGGCTGCGGTAATTGCGCATCGCCCTGTGGGCTCACCAAGCTGGATGCCGGAGATGTCGTCGGGCCGGTCGGCGCTGACAGCGTGCCAGCTGGCGCGCCTTGCTCGGGTTTTGGCAAATAAAGCGGACCAGTCTGCCCGCATCCACTGATCAGGAAGAAAAATACGCCGGCCAACGCGGCATGCAAAGGCAGGACGAGGTGCTTCACGTTTAGAATCGGGGGAATGAGCAATCGAATAAGTGATCGGAGTGTAGCATGACAGAATCGGAATTCCTGGCACTGGCGGAGTCCACGCTTGACGCAATCGAGGCCGCCGCAGAGCGCGTGGTGGACGAGGACGATCTCGATCTCGAATGCAGCCGCCGTGGCAATGTGCTCGAAATCGAACTGGCCGGCAACGGCGGCAAGGTCATCATCAACAGCCAGGCGCCGATGCAGGAAATGTGGGTCGCCGCACGTTCTGGCGGCTTTCATTACCGGCGGCAGGATGCGCAGTGGATCGACACGCGCAACGGGTCGGAGCTATACCAGTCGCTGTCAACGATACTCAGCCTGCAAGCCGGGCAGCCGGTGCTGCTGAGCCCCGACTGAGCGGCTAGAACAACTCGTTCTTGACCTCGTCACGGGTCCGGCTTCCCTCGGCTGCGCTACCTTGCGGGGCATCGTTACCCAGGCTGCGCACGCTGTTGGACGGCGGGTACTCCGAATAGTAATAGTCGCCGCCCGACATGATCAGTCCCTCAGGTGCCGGGATCGTTGCGTTCGGCACGGACTTCAGGGCCTTCTCCATATAGCTGATCCAGATCGGCAGTGCCACGCCGCCACCGGTTTCGCGGTTGCCCAGGTTGCGCGGCTGGTCGTAGCCGATCCATGCCACGCCGACCAGGCTGGGCTGGTAGCCAGCAAACCAGGCATCGATCGAATCGTTGGTAGTGCCGGTTTTGCCGGCCAGGTCCGTGCGCTTGAGCGCCAATGCCTTGGTCGCGGTGCCTTGCTTGACCACGTCCTTGAGCATGCTGTCCATCAGGAATGCATTGCGTGCATCGATGACCCGGTTGGCTTCGTCGCCGGCCTTCTCGGGAGCGGCCTGGCTCAGTACCCGTCCCGTGCTATCGGTGATCTTCGTGATCAGGTAAGGGCTGACTTTGTATCCGCCATTGGCAAACACCGTATAGGCGCTTGCCATTTGCATCGGCGTGACAGCGCCGGCGCCGAGTGCCAGGGTCAGGTAAGGGGGATTTTTCTCCGCATCGAAGCCGAAACGTGTTGCGTATTCCTGGCCGTACTTGGCGCCAATCTTGTGCAATATCCGGATCGAAACCATGTTTTTCGACTTCGTCAAGCCACGACGCATGCTCATCGGGCCTTCGTATTTGCCATCGTAGTTTTTCGGCTCCCATGCCTGGCCGCCGGTCTGTCCGGCATCGAAGGTGATGGGAGCATCATTGATGACCGTGGCCGGAGACAGCCCCTTCTCGAGCGAAGCAGAATAGATGAATGGCTTGAACGACGAACCCGGTTGCCGCCACGCTTGCGTGACGTGGTTGAATTTATTCCGGTTAAAGTCAAAGCCCCCGACCAGCGCGCGAATCGCCCCGTCTGTGGTACTGGCCGACACGAAGGCCGCCTCGACTTGAGGCAGCTGCACGACAGCCCAGTTTTTTCCTTCCTGCGTCACGCGAATGATTGCACCGCGCCGGACCCGGCGGTTGGGTGGCGCCTTGTCGCTGAGCAGGTTGGTGGCGATCGCCAGTCCCGGACCCGTAATGGTAATTTCCTCACCGGAAACCAGCATCGCCCTGATCTGTTTGGGCGAAGCCTCCAGCACCGCAGCCGCCACGATATCGTCGCTGTCAGGATGATCAGACAATTCGGACTCGATGGCGTCTTCAGCCTGTTCCTTGTCGGCCGGTATCTCCATATAGCCTTCGGGGCCGCGGTAGCCGTGCCGCTTGTCGTAATCCATCACACCCTGGCGCAAGGCCAGGTAGGCGGCGTCCTGGTCGGCTTTGGTGATCGTGGTAAACACGTTCAGGCCGCGCGTGTAGGTCTCTTCCTTGAACTGCTCGTAGGCCATCTGGCGGGCCATCTCGGCCACGTACTCCGCATGGACGCCGAAATCATTGCTGTCGGTCTTCACCTTCAGATCCTGCTCGCGCGCCTCCTTGTACTGGGCTTGCGTGATGTATCCAAGGCCGACCATGCGCTCCAGGATGTATAACTGACGCGCGCGCGCCCGCTTTGGGTTGACTACAGGATTGTTGGCAGATGGCGCCTTGGGCAGTCCGGCCAGCATGGCGGCTTCGGCGACGGTGATATTGCCGAGCTTCTTGCCAAAGTAAATCTGCGCTGCAGAAGCGAAGCCGTAAGCGCGTTGTCCCAGATAGATCTGGTTCATGTATACCTCGAGGATCTGGTCCTTGCTCAGGTTCTCCTCGATTTTCCATGCCAGAAGGACTTCATACAGCTTGCGCTTGAGCGTCTGTTCGCTCGACAGGAAGAAATTGCGCGCAACTTGCTGGGTAATGGTTGAAGCACCCTGCCTGGCGCCGCCGGACAAATTATGGACTGCGGCACGGACGATGCCCCAGTAATCCACGCCGCCATGCTGGTAAAAGCGATCGTCCTCGATCGCGAGCACGGCCTTCTTGACGACATCCGGGATGTCCTGGAACCGGACGATACTGCGCCGCTCTTCGCCGAATTCGCCGATCAGCACGTTGTCTGCCGAAAATACGCGCAGGGGGATTTTGGGACGATAGTCCGTCAGCGAGTCCAGGGCCGGCAGGTTCGGATATGCCATGGCCAGCATGAAGCTGATCAGCAGCAGTCCGCCCAGCGCCAATCCGCCCAGCACACCTGCGGCGGTCAGTGCCAGCTTCAGCGCCATGCTGCGCTGTCCGGAACGAGCGGCGTGTTGCGGTTCGCGTGGGGAGGAGGATGCCATTCGGATAGTGGGAATAAGGGAGGGATGCCGCGCATTATAGCGGCGGCGACCCCGGACTGCGATGGCGGCACGGTAACAGGAAGTGAATAGACAACCCGATCGGCTTGGGCGCCCCGCGTGGGGTTTTGGCAACGGCCCGGTACTTACTGGTCAGAAAATCTTTACACAGGGGAATGGCGTTGCTACGATTTAATGTAATGATTGATAAATATTTGCTAACTATAAGTATTTAAACACTTTTTGGCCGAGATTCCTGATGGTTTCGGCCGACACGATTAAGAAAAGGGCCGGCTTGCCGGCCGGCCCCCTGGAGATAAGCCCTTGGCATTCGATATTGCGTCTTTGTGGGCCAAGCGAAACGCGCCACTGATTGGTCTGGACATTAGCGCGTCGGGCGTCAAGCTGGTCGAGATTTCCATGCCCACGCCGGACGAGTATCGTCTGGAGCGTTGTGCCATCGAGGCGCTGCCGCGTGGCGCCGTCGTTGACGGCAACATTGAAAACATAGAGCAAGTCGCCGAGGCAATCCGGCGCGCCTGCAAGAAAAGCGGCACGCGCGCAAAGCTTGTTGCGCTCGGACTTCCGCCGGCCTCGGTCATCACCAAGAAGATCATCCTGCCTGCCGGCCTGTCCGAGGAAGAGCTGGAAATGCAGGTCGAGACCGAAGCCAACCAGTACATCCCCTTTGCCCTTGATGAGGTCAGCCTCGACTTCGATGTGATCGGCCCGGTGGCGAACTCGCCGGACGACGTCGAAGTGCTGCTTGCCGCCTCGCGCAAGGAGAAAGTCGAAGACCGGGTTGCGGTGGCAGAAGCCGCTGGCCTGAAAGCCACCGTGATGGACATTGACTCCTATGCTGCGCGGGCGGCGATCGAGCGCGTCAATGACTTGTCCCCGCAGGGCGGCCAGAACCGCATCACGGCCCTGTTCCAGATCGGCGCCCAGGTGACCCATGTCTCCGTGCTGCTCAATGGGCAGGTGCTGTACGAGCGCGAACAACCGTTTGGCGGCAACCAGCTGACGCAGGATATCGTCCGCGCCTACGGATTGTCGCAGGACGAAGCCGAAGCCAAAAAGAAATCTGGCGACCTGCCCGACGACTACCAGGCCGAGTTGCTGGATCCCTTCCTGGAAAATGCCGCGCTCGAAGTGACCCGTGCGATCCAGTTTTTCTTCACCTCCACGCCATATAGCCGCATCGACCAGATTTACCTGGCCGGTGGCTGCGCCGCAATGCCGGGACTGGTGGACATCATCGCCGGCCGCACTGAGGTCAACACATCGGTAGTGAGTCCGTTCAAGGGCATGCAACTGAGCGCCAACGTGCGCGAGAAGCAATTGCGGCTGGATGCGCCGGGTTACCTGGTCGCCTGCGGCCTGGCTTTGCGGAGGTTCGGCAAATGATCCGGATCAACCTGCTTCCTCACCGTGAAGCCAGGCGCCGCGAGCGCAAGAAAAACTTCCAGATATTGCTGGTTGCGTCAGCCTTCTTCGGGGCGCTGGTCGTACTGGGCGTGGGAAGCTACTTTGGCACCCAGATATCAAACCAGGAAAGCCGCAACGCCTATATCAAGGCAGAGAATGCCCGGCTCGACCTGCAAATCAAGGAAATCGCGGCGCTCAAGCAGGAAATCGATGCCCTGAAAGCACGTCAGCAGGCAGTGGAAGACTTGCAAAGCGACCGAAACCAGCCGGTTTACCTGCTGGTTGAACTGGTCAAGCAGGTGCCCGAGGGAATCTACCTGCGTACTTTGAAGCAGACCGGCCAGCGCGTGGTCCTCAACGGTACCGCCCATTCCAACGAGCGGGTGTCGGAGTTGCTGCGCAATATTGGCAACAGCTCTTCCTGGCTGGAGCGGCCGGAACTGGTTGAAATTCGCGCCACCTCGGTCGGCAGCAAGGACGCCCGCAAGGCATTCGAGTTCACGATCAATGTAGGTATCCGGCGTGCGCGTGACAAGGAAGCGGCGCCCCCGTCGCCGGTACCGGTCGCCATCAATGTCGTCGCACCGGGTGCTCCGACGTCCGGGACACCGCAGCCGGCAGCCAAGCCGGCAGCCCCCAAATCGTAGGATGAGAAACGCATCATGGCAGACGTGAAAAATTTGGGTGAGCGACTCAGTGCGCAGTTTCGCGGACTGAACGGCCGGAATCCGGGCCAGTGGCCGCTGGCGCCACGCGCCCTCTGTGCGCTGGGGGTGTTGCTGGTCGTGGTCGCGTTGGGCTGGTTCCTGTACTGGAATGGCCAACTGGAGCAACTCGAACTGGGTGAAATGCAGGAGCAAAAGCTCAAGGACGAATACAAGATCAAGATACAGCAGGCGGTCAACCTGCCCGGACTGCGCAAGCAGAAGGAACAGGTCGGCGAATATGTCGCGACGCTGGAAAAGCAATTGCCGAGCAAGGCGGAGATGGATGCACTGTTGCAGGACATCAGTCAGGCCGGACAGGGACGCGGGCTGCAGTTCGAACTGTTCAAGCCAGGGCAGGTGCTGGTCAAGGAATATTATGCGGAGCTGCCGATCGACATCCGGATTACCGGCAATTTCCACGACATTGGCGCTTTCAGCAGCGACATTGCAAACCTACCGCGCATCGTGACGATCAATAATGTCTCGCTCGTGGCCGGCAAGGACCGCTTGTTGTCCATGGATGCGGTGGCAAAGACCTTCCGCTACCTCGACAAGGATGAGGTCTCCGCGCAGCGCCAGGCGGCCGCGCCGAAAAAAGGCAAGAAATGAAACGCTCAATCATGCTGCAATGGCTGTCCCTCTTGTTGCCGGTCGGGCTGCTGGCAGGTTGCGGCGACAGCGGCGAGCAGGAAGTCCGGCAGTGGATGAACGAGACCCGCAGCCAGGCACGGATATCGGTGCCCAAGATTACCGAGCCGAAGAAATTCACGCCCTTCCTCTACAGCCAGAAGGGCGAGATCGATCCGTTCGACCCGATCAAGCTGCAAGTGGCGCTGGCCCGGCAACAGAAAACATCATCCAGCAAGTTGCGCCCGAACCTGGAGCGGCGGCGCGAGGCGCTCGAGGCCTATCCGCTGGACGGCCTGAAAATGGTCGGCACCTTGCAATCCAGGGAAATGCGCCTGGCCTTGATCGAAGTGGACAAGCTGGTCTACCAGGTAAAGATCGGCAACTACATGGGACAGAATTTCGGCATGGTCACGCGCATTACAGATAACGACGTCGAAATCAAGGAAGTCATCCAGGACGCAGGTGGCGAGTGGATTGAACGCAAGGCGAAACTGGAGCTTCAGGAGACCAAGAAATGAAAATAATCGACACCGGAATTGCTGCATGGCGCTTTGGCCTGCAGCTCGCCTGCATGGCCGTGCTGGCAAGCGCTGCGGGTGGCGCGAACGCTGCGCAGGAAAATGCCATTGAGTCGATCACGGCAAATCGCCAGGGTGCGGATGTCGTTGTCCGGATCAACATGAAAAACCCGGTCAGCAAACAGCCGATTGGTTTCTCGATCAGCAATCCGGCCCGGATTGCGCTGGATTTTGCTGACACCGCAAACGCGACCGGCACCGCCAACAAGGAAATCGCGCTTGGCGATGTCCGCAATGTCAACGTGGTCCAGGCCGGCGACCGGTCGCGACTGGTATTCAACCTGAAGCGGCCGCTGAACTACACGACGACCACTGACGGGAAGACAATCGTCCTCAAAATCGACGGTTCGGCCAATGCGACGGCAGAAGCCGCCCGGCCGGAGGCAAAAGCGGCAGCCGGAGCAGGAACAACAGCGGGCGCGACTGCCCCCATCCAGTCGATCCGGGATGTCGACTTCCGTCGCGGTACGGCAGGCGAAGGGCGTGTCGTGATTGAGTTGCCGGGCAACCAGACTGGCGTGGATGTGCGCCAGCAAGGGCAGACGGTGGTAGTCGATTTCCTGCAGGCAGCGCTTCCCGACGTGCTTCGCCGGCGCATGGACGTGGCCGATTTCGGTACGCCCGTGAAGGCGATCACGACGGTTGCGCAAGGGAACAATGTCCGCATGACGATCGAGCCCAAGGGCACCTGGGAGTACAGCGCCTATCAGAGCGATGCCCAGCTTGTGATCGAAGTGCGGGCGGTCAAGGACGATCCGACCAAACTTGGCCAAGGCACCCAGACCTATCGCGGCGAGAAGCTTTCGCTGAATTTCCAGAATGTCGAAGTTCGCGCGGTGTTGCAAGTCATCGCCGACTTTACCGGCCTCAATATCGTGACCAGCCCATCGGTGGGCGGAAACCTGTCGCTGCGCCTGAAAGATGTGCCGTGGGACCAGGCGCTGGACCTGGTGATGCAGGCAACCGGACTGGACATGCGGCGCAACGGCACCGTGCTGCGGATTGCCCCCAAAGAAGAATTGCTGACCAAGGAGAAACTGGAACTTGAACAGCGCTCACAGATTGCGGAGCTTGAGCCGCTGCGCACCGAGACATTCGAATTGAATTACCAGAAGGCCGATGCTTTCAAGGCCCTGCTCGACAACGCCGGCGGACGGGGCATGTCGATCATGTCCAAGCGCGGCAGTGCCATGATCGACTTGCGTACCAACCAGGTTTTCGTCACCGACATCCCGTCCAAGCTGGAGGCGGTGCGCAACCTGGTGCAAAAGGTGGACGTCGCCAGTCGCCAGGTCCTGATCGAAGCGCGCATCGTGGAAGCCAATGACACCTTCAGCCGCAACCTGGGCGCCAAGCTGGGGTTCGGTGTTCAGGCGTCGGGCAGTGGAACTGTCGCGGCCTTGGGTGGCCAACAGTTGACGCCCAGCGCCAGTGTGGGATCGGTCGGTGGAAATTCGGTCAATCTGCCGGCGCAAGGCATCAGCGGTGCTGGCGTGGGCTCGGTAGCGCTGACCCTGTTCAATGCTGCCGCAACCCGGTTCATCAGCCTTGAGTTGTCAGCGCTGGAGTCCGACGGCAAGGGCAAGATACTGTCGAGTCCGCGCGTGATTACTGCCGACAAGTTGAAAGCGACGATCGAACAGGGTACCGAGTTGCCATACCAGACGGCCACCAGCAGTGGCGCGACCTCGCTGGCTTTCCGCAAGGCCAACCTGAAACTTGAAGTGATCCCGCAGATCACCCCGGATGGCAACGTGATCCTCGATGTCGACATCAACAAGGACAGCGTGGGGCAGGCCACCTTGCAAGGATTCGCCATCGACACCAAACATGTGAAGACCCAGGTACTGATCGATAACGGCGGAACGGTTGTCATCGGCGGTATTTATATCCAGCAGGACCGCGACACGATCATCAAGGTGCCCTTGCTAGGTGACATCCCGGTCGTTGGCAACCTCTTCAAGCAGACCGCGCGCACCAATGACAAAACCGAGCTGCTGATCTTCCTGACGCCCAAGATCCTCAACGATAAAGTGGCCGTGCGATAATCCGTTTTTTCAACCGGCAATCCTCCGGCGGCTGCCGGGGGCGCTTACAACGTGTCCCGCAATATCTTCCTGATAGGGCTGATGGGGTCTGGCAAGACCACCGTCGGCCGCGCACTCGCGCGTAAGCTCAACCTCAGGTTCGTCGACTCCGATCACGAGATCGAGTCGCGCACCGGTGCGACCATCCCGCTGATTTTCGAGATCGAGGGCGAGCAAAGCTTTCGCCAGCGCGAGGCCGATGTCATCCGCGACCTGACCCGGCAGGATGGCGTCGTGCTCGCCACTGGCGGCGGCGCCGTCCTCAACGAGGCCAGCCGCGAATACCTGAAGACGCGCGGCACCGTCATCTGGTTGCGGGCCAGCGTCCACAATCTGTTGCAGCGCACCAGCCTGGACCGGAATCGTCCCCTGTTGCGAACGGCCGATCCCCGCAAGCGACTCGAAGAACTGGCCGTGCAGCGCGAACCTTTCTACCGGGAGATCGCCGACCTGATCGTGGATACCGGACGCCCGAATGTGCAATCGCTGGTACAGTCGATCATGCAACAGCTTGAGCTGCGGCACGGTACGGACCGCGCCGATCCAGCTACTTCCTCCGCCACAATGCCAGCAATGAACCAGAACGCCGCAACCGACCGCCCGACAAGCTTCTCCGGCAACACCACGACCCTGAAGGTGGATTTGGGTGAGCGCAGCTATCCGATCACGATTGGCCAATCCCTGCTGGGCGATGTGGACGGCATTGCCGCCGCCGTGAAAGGCAATCGGGTTGCGATCGTGACCAATACGGTCGTCGGTCCCTTATATCTGGCGCAGTTGAAGGCGAGCCTGAAGGCCGCCGGCAAGAGCGTCACCGAAGTGATCCTGCCCGACGGTGAGGAAGAGAAATGCTGGCCCAACCTGATGCGGATTTACGACGTCCTGCTGGCCGAGAAGTGCGACCGTAAAACCACCTTGATTGCGCTCGGCGGCGGTGTGATCGGCGACATGGCGGGCTTTGCTGCGGCCACCTACATGCGCGGCATACCCTTCGTGCAGGTGCCCACCACCCTGCTCTCGCAGGTCGACTCCTCGGTGGGCGGCAAGACCGCCATCAATCATGCGCTGGGCAAGAACATGATCGGTGCGTTTTACCAGCCGCAGGCAGTGATTGCCGACATCGCCACACTCAATACCCTGCTCGCGCGCGAGCTATCGGCCGGGCTGGCCGAAGTCATCAAGCACGGCGCCATCATCGACTTGCCGTTTTTCGACTGGATAGAGGCCAATATCGGGCAACTGATCGAGCGCGCCCCGGTCGCACTGGCCTACGCGATCAGGCGTTCCTGCGAGATCAAGGCCGAGGTGGTGCGCCAGGACGAGCGCGAGGGCGGACTGCGCGCAGTACTTAATTTCGGCCATACGTTTGGTCACGCGATCGAGTCTGGCCTGGGTTATGGCAACTGGTTGCACGGCGAAGCGGTGGGCTGTGGGATGGTGATGGCGGCGAACCTGTCGCACCGGCTCGGCCACATCGATGCCGCCAGCCTGGCACGCCTGACGAGCCTGGTGCAGGCAGCTGGCTTGCCGGTTCGCGCGCCGGCACTCGGAGAGCAGCGCTGGCTGGATTTGATGGAAGTCGACAAGAAAAATGAAGGTGGCGCGATTCGCTTCATCCTGCTCAACCCGCTGGGGACGCCGCTGATCACGACAGTGCCCAAGGACGCCTTGCTGGCAACGCTCAAGGACTGTACCTAACGACGATGAACCCGGAAGCGCAACTCGCCAGTTACGCAGTCAAGTCCGACGCCTCTCCCGGTCGGCACCATCCGGAACCGCCCGCTGCTTCGCGCCCGGAATTCCAGCGCGACCGCGACCGGATCGTCCACTCATCCGCATTTCGCCGGCTCGAGTACAAGACACAGGTCTTCGTGAACCATGAAGGGGACCTGTTCCGCACCCGCCTGACCCACAGCATTGAAGTGGCGCAGATCGCCCGCTCCATCGCGCGCAACCTGAACCTCAACGAAGACCTGGTGGAAGCCATCTCGCTGGCCCACGACCTTGGGCATACGCCCTTCGGCCATGCCGGCCAGGAAGCGCTCAACGAGCGCATGCGCGAGTATGGCGGCTTCGAGCATAACCTGCAGAGCCTGCGGGTGGTGGATGCGCTGGAAGAGCGTTATGGCGGCTTTGACGGGCTGAACCTGATGTTTGAAACCCGTGAAGGCGTGCTCAAGCATTGTTCGGCGGCCAATGCGCGCAAGCTCGGCGCAGTCGGCCAGCGCTTCCTGCTCAACAGGCGCCCCTCACTGGAGGCGCAGCTGGCCAATCTGGCCGATGAAATTGCCTACAACAATCATGACATCGACGACGGCTTGCGATCCGGTTTGCTGCAACTGGGCCAGCTCGACGAAATTGACTTCTTTGCGCGGCACCGGGTGGAGGTCGAAAAGGCATTTCCTGGCATCGCCGGCAGGCGGCTGATCAATGAAGTGGTGCGCCGGATGATCAACGCGCTGATCGTCGACCTGATCGATGCCTCCAGCGCCAGGATTGCATCAATCGGCCCGCGTACGGTCGATGATGTGCGCAACGCACCGGCGCTGATCACGTTTTCGCAGGGGATGGAGTCGGAAGCGCTCGAGCTCAAGCGTTTTTTGCGCAGTAATCTTTACCAGCATTTCCAGGTCAATCGGATGACCAGCAAGGCACGCCGGATCGTCAGCGAACTGTTTGATGCCTACCTTGCAGAGCCTGACCTGTTGCCGCCTGATTACCAGCTAAGCACCGGGACAGTCGAACAACAGGCACGCAAGATCGCCGACTACATTGCTGGAATGACCGATCGTTACGCCATACGCGAATACCGTCGGCTGTTCACCGTCGAAGAGGCATAGCGCCACGACCGGGTGCCGGTGGTCCGGACTTCAGTCCAGGTCGCGCAGCGGGTGTGCGTACGCAGGCCAGGCTGGCGCGAAATAGCACTCGACTTCCTCGGCCTGCACTTGCTCCACGCCCGGATGCTGCCAGCGCGGCGCATTGTCCTTGTCGATCACACGGGACCTGATGCCCTCCAGGATTTCCGTCCCCTCGAAGCAGCGGCGCATGATGGTGCGTTCCATGCGCAGGCATTCTGCGATGGTCTGTGTTTGCGCACGCCGTAGCTGTTCCAGCGTTACACACAGCATCACCGGCGAACGCTGGCTCATCAACTTCAGTGCTTCGACTGCGTACTCGCTGGAGTCTGCGTGCAATGAAGCCAGTGTCGCCATCACGTCGGCATGCGAGAAATGCCGATCAACTGCCTCATGGTTTTTCTTCAGCGCGCCATCTTCGGCCTCCAGCGACAGCGCCTGCCCACGCAAATAATCGGTGAGCGCCGCCACCTGCGTGCCAGGCGCCGCGCCCTCAAGGACGGCGTCGATGCCGGCCAGCGCGCCGGAAGGCACAGCAACATCAGCCAGTCCTGCAAACAGCGCATCAGCAGCATGGATGATGCGGCCTGTCAGCGCCAGGTCGAATCCGGAGCGGCCCCTGGCGCGCGACAGGAAATATCCGCCGCCGACGTCAGGAAACAGTCCGATGCTTACTTCGGGCATTCCCATGCGGGTTCGCTCGGTGGCCACGCGCATTGTCGCGCCCTGGCTGATGCCCATGCCACCGCCCATCACGATGCCATCCATTAACGCGAAGCTGGGTTTAGGATAGGTATGGATCAGATGATTGAGCTGATATTCCTCGGTGAAGAAATCTTCCAGCAATGCGCTGCCGGCGGCTGGCCCGCCAGTGGCTGTGGCTACGCGATGGAAAAACCGAATGTCGCCACCGGCGCAAAAGGCGCGCTCGCTGCTGCTGCGAAAGAGGACTGCCACGATGCTGTCGTCATGCCGCCAGGCGCGCAATGCCTCGTTCATGATGCGGATCATTTCCAGCGAGAGCGCATTGAGCGCCTCCGGGCGGTTTAGCGTGAGGATGCCGAAGCCGGCGACGGTAGAGCAAAGTACGGGGGATTCCATGGCGTGTGGCAAGGGCAATGTTGGACAAGGCGACAGTGTACCCGCCCGGCCAACCGCGTTCAAACTGCTGTCGCTTTGATTGCCGCGCCCAAAAAAGCAAAAGGGCGCCTGGGCGCCCCTGATCATGGAGGATTGGTGCTTCAGCCTGGAGCGGCTTCCTCGCTGTCCGATGGGAGTGCGCGGTGTTTGAGCGCCTCATGCTGGTGGTCTTGCAGCTTGGTCTTGTATTTGATGACCTGGCGATCGAGCTTGTCGATCAGGGCATCAATTGCCGCATAGAGATCCTGGGCAAAACTTTCTACATGCAGGTCCTTGCCCCTGACATGGAGATTGATTTCAGCCTTCTGTCGCTTCTCTTTCTCAGTAATTTTCTCGACTGTGAGGATGACGACCACGTCGATCACGTGGTCGAAGTGACGTTTGATGCGTTCCAGCTTGGATTGCACGTAATTGCGCAGTGCTGGTGTCAGTTCGAGATGGTGTCCACTGATAGTGAGATTCATAGAACGCTCCTGGTTATGCGTTGCCGGAGGTGATGCGCCGGAAGGATCCGGACAGCACACAGCAACTGGTGTGACAAGATTGTGCGACTACGTACTTCAGGACTATAGCGATTTGCGCAGGTTGACCGGCGGGATCTTCAGTGCTTCGCGATACTTTGCGACCGTGCGGCGGGCAACGACCATGCCCTGTTCCGCCAGCATCTCCGCGATTTTGCTGTCCGAAAACGGGTTTTTGGTATCCTCCGCGCCGATGAGTTGTTTAATAAGCGCCCTGATCGCAGTCGAAGATGCTTCGCCGCCCGCTTCGGTTGCAACATGGCTGCCGAAAAAATATTTCAGCTCGACCATGCCATGCGGTGTCAGCATGTACTTCTGCGTCGTGACCCGTGAGATTGTGCTTTCGTGCAAACCCAGTGTATCAGCTATCTCACGCAAAACAAGAGGGCGCATGGCGACCGCGCCATGGGAGAAAAAGTTGCGCTGGCGATCGACAATCGCTTGCGCGACCCGCAAGATCGTGTCGAAGCGCTGCCGCATGTTTTTGATCAGCCATTTCGCCTCCTGCAATTGTGAACTCAGTGATCCATCGCCTTTACTTTGCTTGAGAATGTTGGCATACAGCGCATTCACGCGAAGCTTGGGCATCACGTCATGGTTGAGGGTCACCAGCCAGCCATTGCGGCTGCGTTTCACGATCACGTCAGGCACGACGAAATCGGACGCATCCGTCGCAAATGCGCTGCCCGGATGGGGGTTGCAGCGCCGGATCACGACCTGCGCTTCACGTAGGTCTTCGTCATCGCAATCCAGCGCCTTTTTGAGCTTGTTGAAATCGCGCTGGGCGAACAGCGTCAAATGGTTTTCAACAATGCACAGCGCCATTCGCCGCGTCACCATGGGCACCTTCGGAAATCGCCGGATCTGGATTGCCAGGCACTCGGATGCATTGCGTGCGCCCACGCCAGCCGGATCGAAGCTTTGCACCATTTTCAGCGCCATTGACAGCTCTTCGATCTCGATTTCCAGCTCGGGCGGCATTCGTTCAAGGATATCCTCCAGCGGCTCTTCCAGATAGCCGTTGTCATTCAACGCATCGATTATCAGTTCGATCAGTGCGCGGTCGCGCTGGTTATTCACTGAGACGCGCATCTGTTCGAGCAAATGTTCGCGCAGCGTTGTTTCATGCCCTTCCAGTTGTGGTCGGGCGTCATCGTCCTCGGGCGCTTTCGATGTGCGGGCGACGTCGTCGAAGCTCCACTCGGATTCGGACGGCGCAGCTGCTTCGGGGGCCTCGGCGCCATCATAGGCGGCCTCTGGCTCGGGACTGGCGTTGCTGTCCGCTGCGCTGTCTGGCGCAGTCGCCGGCAGTGACGTGGCGATTGCACCATCAGCCAACAAGCGTACTGAATTATCGAGCGGATCGTCGAGTCGTTCGAGCAGCGGATTGTCGGCCAGGATCTGTTCCAGTTCCTGATGCAGTTCCAGTGTGGAAAGTTGCAGCAGACGAATCGATTGCTGCAGTTGCGGCGTGAGCGCGAGGTGTTGCGAAGTGCGTAGTTGAAGCGTTTGTTTCATCGGGTCTGACTCTTTACATCCGGAAATGCTCGCCCAGGTAGACGCGTCGTACCGACTCGTTGGCGATGATGTCGTCCGGACTGCCGCTGGCTAGCACAGCCCCTTGGTTGATGATGTATGCCCGATCGCAAATCCCCAGCGTCTCCCGCACATTGTGATCCGTAATCAGTACGCCAATACTGCGTTCCTTCAAGAAGCGGACAATGCGCTGGATTTCGATGACGGCAATCGGGTCGACGCCGGCGAAGGGCTCGTCGAGCAGGATGAAGCGCGGATCGGTGGCAAGCGCCCGTGCGATTTCAACCCGGCGCCGTTCGCCGCCCGACAGCGACAGCGCTGCGTTCTCGCGCAGCTTTTCGATTTGCAGTTCGGCCAGCAGCTCATCGAGCCGCTCGTTGATGCGCGATTTGCTCAATGGCTTTCCGTTCTCGTGCTGCAGCTCCAGCACGGCGCGAATATTATCCTCCACGCTCAGCTTGCGGAACACGGAGGCTTCCTGCGGGAGATAGGACAGTCCGAGCATGGCGCGCCGATGGATCGGCATGTGCGAGATCACCACGCCATCCAGGTCTATTTCGCCGGCGTCGCAGGGAACCAGGCCAACGATCATGTAAAACGAGGTGGTCTTGCCCGCGCCGTTCGGACCAAGCAGCCCGACGACCTCGCCGCTATTGACCTCCAGCGCGACATCGCGCACTACCTGGCGTGCGCCGTAACTTTTCTGCAGTCCGCGAATTGACAACCTGCTTGCCATGCTACTTGCTCCGGCTTTCAAGGCGCGGCTGTATCGTTGCGCGAATGCGCCCGGCCCCTGGCTTGCTTTCGCCGGATGTCGTGTTGTTGACCGTGTAGAACTCGGTCTTGCTGTCGTACGAAATGAAATCGCCCTCGACTTCGTCGGTCACTTTCTGGCCTTCCAGCAGGCGGATACGGGCGCGTGAGTACAGTTTGGCGACTTCGCTTTTGCCGTCGTACTCAATCCGATCGGCCGCTTGCGCTTCGATCCACAGGTCGGCGCCGCCGTCGCGCTTCTGGCGAAAAGTCGTGAAGCCGCCGCGTGGTGCATGCAGGGTCGCGTACTGGTAACCGGCAGGATCCTGCACGACGACCATTTTCTCGGCGTGCATCACGAGCGAACCGCGGGTGAGGACGACATTGCCGGTAAAGGTATTGATCTGCTTGATATCGTCATAGGCCATCTGGTTGGCCTCGACGTTGGTCGGCTTTTGCTGGTCGGCCTTTTCAGCCTGGGCCGGCATCGCCAGCGCCAGCATGGCCAGCAGTGGCAGGAAATTTCGTATTTTCATCGTCTGTCCTAGCTAGGGCGCCCGTTTCAGCGGGCGCGGTCAGGTGGCGCGAAGGTGGCATGCACTGCGCTGCCAAGTTGCAGCTGCCGCGTAGCGTTATTGGCCACCATGCCGGTTCCTCGGAGTACCGATTTGCCGAGCGTGATTTCAACCGGCTTGTCAGTGCGGACAATGTCTTCATCCGTCAATACCAGCAGATAATCCGAGCGCATCTTGAAAAGCTGCGCCGATCCGGATGCCGGCCGGTCGATGCGCACATCTTCGTACAAGTGGACCTTTGTATTGTCGGGGGAGACAATGCCGCGCTGCGCGGTGGCCTTGACCGGCGGGCGCTCGTCGCTGTAGCTGTTGACCTCGGGCAGCCGGATATGGTGCGTGTCATCCACCGGGTTGTGTTCCAGCAGCTTGCCCGAGATGTTGTAACGGGCGCCGCGTGCTTGCGACAGCCGGATGTAGGTGAAGTTTTCGACAAAGTAATCCGGTTCAATCCGAACGGCCCGGGGGGCAGCTTCGTCTGCCGACCGACGCATCACTTCCATCACCCAGAAACTGATCAGCACCAGCACTGCGCTGCCGACAAGCAAGCTCAGCATGCCGATCCGGTTGATGAAAGGGGGCGCCGTCATGTCAGGTAGGCCGCCAGGATGTCCTCGTGGCGCCCCTGTGCGCGCAGGATCAGGTCGCATACCTCGCGCGCCGCGCCATTTCCTGCGGCGGCGGTCGTCACGTAGTGAACCCGGTTGCGGACCTCGATGTGGCCGTTTGGCACGCTGGCGGCAAAGCCGACGCGGCGCAGGATGGGCAAATCGATAATGTCGTCGCCGATGAATCCGGCCAGGTCCGCACCCAGGCCGAGTTGCTGCAGCAATTCGCCGAAGGCCGCCGCCTTGTCGTGCACGCCCTGGAAGAGATGGGAAATACCCAGGTCCGCCGCCCTGCGTGCAACGTTTTGCGAACTGCGCGCGCTGATGATCGCCGTTGCAATGCCAGCACGCTGCAACAGCTTGATGCCCAGGCCGTCCAGCACATTGAAGGTCTTGATCGCCTCGCCATCTGGACCATAGTGCAGGCTGCCGTCGGTCAGCACGCCCTCGACGTCGAATATCATCAGGCGCACAGCCTGTGCCCGGGCCAGCACCGCTGCTGAAGCAATCGGATACGAATCCATCAGATCACCTTTGCCCGCGTCAGGTCGTGGATATGGAGCGCGCCAACCAGCACGCCGGCGTCGTCGACAACCAATAGCTGGTTGATGCGGAACTGTTCCATCAGTTCAACCGCCTCCACCGCCAGTTGTCCAGGGCGCACCGAGCGCGGTCCGGGGTGCATCAGGTCGGCGACCGTGATGCCCGTCAGGTCCTGCTTTTTTTCCAGCATGCGACGCAGGTCACCGTCAGTGAAAATCCCGACCGGATGGAAGCTTTCGTCCACCACTGCCGTCATTGCCATGCCTTTGCGGGTCACTTCGAGCAAGGCGGAAGACAGGGACGACTCCCTGGCCACGGCCGGAATTTGCGCTCCGGTGCGCATGACGTCGCGTACATGGGTCAGCAACTTGCGGCCGAGGGCGCCACCGGGATGCGATCGCGCGAAATCTTCTTCACGAAAGCCGCGGGCGTCGAGCAAGGCAACCGCCAGCGCGTCGCCCAGCGCCAGCGTCACGGTGGTGCTTGCAGTTGGCGCCAGGTTCAATGGACAGGCTTCCTTTTCGACACCGATATCGATGTGCACATCAGCGAGCTCGGCCAAGGTCGAGCTGCTGTTGCCGGTCATTGCGATCAGGCTTGCCCCCATGCGTTTGAGGACCGGGACGATGGCCAGCAATTCCGCGCTTTCGCCAGAATAGGAAATGGCGATGAAGACGTCCGTTTGCGTGACCATCCCGAGGTCGCCATGCGCGGCTTCGGCAGGATGGACGAACATTGCCGGTGTCCCGGTCGACGACAGGGTCGCGGCTATCTTGCGGGCAATGTGACCGGATTTGCCGATGCCGGATACGACCACCCGGCCGCTGCAAGCGAAAAGAAGCGACAGGGCGCGGATAAATTCAGGACCGGCTGTGGAAAGCAGACGCTGATCGGCCGCAGTGATCGCCGCCGACTCGATTTGCAGCGTTTCTCGCGCTAATTGCAGGGCTCGTTCGGCTTTCTCGGCATCAAAAGCGACGGGGGGCGTGCTGGCATGGTTTACACTCATGTTCGAAGTATAAACGATTAACATAAGCAAAAAACCTGCCATGCTCCATTTTGCTGTTTGAGTGGTCGCAAGACTGAAGCTGCGGCGTTTTCACCACGACTGGATTTTCCCTTGTACTCCACGCTAGAACTCACACTGATATTGCTGGCAGCTGCGGTACTGGGCGTGGTGGTGTTCCGGATGCTGCACCTGCCGCCGATGCTGGGCTATTTATCGGTCGGCATCCTGATTGGCCCGCATGCCTTTGGCCTGGCCCAGGACACGCAGTCTACGCACCGCCTGGCCGAGTTCGGCGTTGTTTTCCTGATGTTCTCGATCGGCCTGGAATTTTCCCTGCCCAAGCTGATCTCGATGCGGCGGGCCGTGTTCGGCCTCGGGCTGGCGCAGGTACTGCTGACCATTGCTGCGGCGATCGGCATGGGTTGGCTGGCTTCGCTGGTTCTCCCCCAGTATTTCAACATTGACTGGCGCGCCGGCTTTGCGCTGGGTGGCGCACTCGCCATGTCGTCAACCGCGATTGTTTCCAAGCTGCTGACCGAGCGCCTGGAGCTGGAAAGCGAGCACGGCCGGCAAATCATCAGCGTACTGCTGTTCCAGGACCTGGCGCTGGTGCCACTGCTGATCCTGATACCGGCGCTGGGCGCGCCGGCCGACATTGGATCTACCTTGTTGTGGGCGGCGGCCAAGGCGACTTTTGTGCTGATCCTGCTGCTGTTTATCGGTCAGCGCCTGCTGCGCGGCTGGTTCCGGATCGTCGTGCAGCGGCGTTCCCAGGAGCTGTTCATGCTCAACCTGCTGCTCATCACGCTGGGCGCGGC
>NZ_JAUSNH010000133.1 GCF_030645335.1 Lacisediminimonas sp.
ACCAAAGAAAAAGGCGCTAAAACCCATTTGGCTAAGCGCGCCGCGAAAGGCAACTCGATTCGGGCTCTCGATCACGTTGTTTTACCTTCGACCACTCCGGAATGTGGCAAATCGTGGTTTCTCTCAGTGGATCAGCTAACCCGCTCCATTTACTTTCCTTAGTGTTTTACCCGTGGAGACGCTAATTACACTGTAGAAGCAGCGGATTTGTGTGCGCTGCGGAAACAATGAAATTGCGGTGGGCGGATTGATCGAATGGCCGAAGTCATCGAATAGCCGAAGTAATCGAATCGCCGGAGTGATCGAATGGCCGGAGTGATCGAATGCCCGGAGTGATCGATTGACGGGTTGATCTGGCAGGGCCTGCACCGTCTCTCACGCTTGTATGGGCAGATTGCCAACTACCAACCAGAACATCAGCACTCGAATGTGGACAAATGCGCGATTTTTAAAGCGCCAAATATCCGAAACCTCAGCTTCTACAAATCCAATTAGCGTCTCCACGGATAAAAAACTAAGGAAAGTAAATGGAGCGGGTTAGCTGATCCACTGAGAGAAACCACGATTTGCCACATTCCGGAGTGGTCGAACGTAAATTAACGTGATCGAGAGCCCGAATCGAGTTGCCTTTCGCGGCGCGCTTAGCCAAATGGGTTTTAGCGCCTTTTTCTTTGGTGACTTTCTTTTTGGCGCGCCAAAAAGAAAGTTACGCGCCCGCGGGGGCGCACACCCCGCTTAACACCAATAAACATAAAACAAGAGAAACAACCCGAAGCAAATAACCAAAACCCACCCTATAAAAAACCCAATAAAAAATATAAAATAAACTACCCGAAAGCACACCGCAACATCACGAACACCAGGAACCCCATGAACCTCTACACCAAACTCCAATCCCGCGCCAAAACAGCCACCCCCATCCGGGTAGCCCTGATCGGCGCCGGCAAATTCGGCTCCATGTACCTGTCCCAGGTCCCCCGCACCCCCGGCATCCACCTGGTCGCCATCGCCGACCTGTCACCAGAACGCGCCCGGGCAGCCCTGAAAACCGTCCACTGGCCCGCAGACCGCTACGCAGCAACATCCATCGAACAAGCCGCGAAAAACGGCACCACCGCCATCCTCGAAGACAGCATGGCGCTGATCGCCTCCCCCCACATCGACATCGTGATCGAAGCCACCGGCAACCCCGCCGCCGGCATCGCCCACGTACTGGCCTGCTGCGAGCACAAGAAGCACATCGTCATGGTCAACGTCGAAGCCGACGCCCTGGCCGGTCCGCTGCTCAAGCGCCGCGCCGACAAAGCCGGCATCATTTACTCGCTGGCCTACGGCGACCAGCCAGCCCTGATCTGCGAAATGGTCGACTGGGCGCGCGCCGCCGGATTCGAAATCATCGCCGCCGGCAAGGGCACCAAATACCTCCCCACCTACCACACCTCGACCCCAGCCACGGTCTGGGACCACTACGGCCTGACCGCCGAACAGGCGCAGCAAGGCGGCATGAACCCGCAAATGTTCAACAGCTTCCTGGATGGCACCAAGAGCGCCATCGAAATGGCGGCAGTCGCCAATGCCACCGGCCTGACAGCACCGGATGGCCTGACCTTCCCGCCAGTGGGCGTGGATGAGCTGGCCAGCGTGCTGTGCCCGCGCGAAGACGGTGGCATCTTGCTGCACCGCGGGCAAGTGGAAGTCATTTCCAGCCTGGAGCGCGACGCAAAGCCCGTGTTCCGGGACCTGCGCTGGGGCGTGTACGTCACCTTCGCCGCAGGCAGCCCCTACGTCGAACGCTGTTTCCAGGAATACGGCCTGGTAACCGACCCCAGCGGCAAGTATTCGTCGATGTACAAGCCGTTCCACCTGATCGGCCTGGAGCTGGGCATCAGCGTGGCCTCGATTGCCTTGCGCGGTGAGGCCACCGGCGCACCGATCGGCTGGGCCGGCGACGTGGTGGCCACCGCCAAGCGCGACCTGGCGATCGGCGAAACGCTCGATGGCGAAGGTGGCTACACCGTGTATGGAAAATTGATGCCGGCACAACAGTCGATGCGTCTGAACGGCTTGCCGCTGGGCCTGGCGCATGGCGTGAAGTTGACGCGTGCGGTGCGCGCCGGCCAGGCGCTGAGCTGGGACGATGTGGCGTACAACACCGATTCGCTGGCAGTGCGCGTGCGGCGCGAGATGGAAACCCTGTTCGCCAGCGAGGCCCGCACTAGCGCCTGACGCCGGCCTCGGTCAGGTAGCGCAGCGCGCCCGGATGCAGCAGATGCGGCGCCGGCGCGGCGCGCAAGGTATTGGCTGCCGTGGTTTCGCGGGCCTGTGGAAGTATGCCGGCAATCAGTTGCTCGCCCCGATGCAGGGCACGCGCCAAGCGGTATGCCTGCTCTTCATTGCGGTCCGGCCGCGCCAGGATGAAACTCCAGGAGCCGACCGATTGCAAGGGCTGGCCTTGCCCCTTGAAACTGTTGGCCGGCAAGGTCAGCGGCTTGAGGAAGGCGTGGCGCGCCAGGATGCGCGCCCGCTCGCCGGCATCGGGCACGATGAAACGCGCGCCAGCGGCGGCATTGGCCACCGCGGTGAATCCCGGCCAGCTGCTGCCGCCGCCCCAGAGCGCATCGACCTGCCCGCTGGCCACCATTGCCGGGCCGTCGCCGGCACGCTCCAGGAACACTGCCCGGAAGTCGCGTTCCATGTCCAGTCCCAGTCCCTCCAGCGTATATTGCGCCAACAGCACCAGGCCGGAACTGCGGGCGCCAAAGGCGACACGCTTGCCGCGCAAGTCGTTGATGCTGCGCAGCGGCGAATCGGCGCGCACCACGAACATACCGGGGGTCGAATACATGGCCGCGACGATCGCCAGTTTCGCTGGCGGGCGGCCGATGCCGTTCCATGCCTGGTGCGCGGCCTCGCCCTGCACCAGCGCAAAGTCCAGTTGGCCCGACTCCAGCAGCGGAATGTTTTCCAGGCTGCCGCGGGTGTTGCGTGCGGCGACATGGAGGCGCGGATCGGTTTGCGCCACGGTGCGTACGACCGCATTGCCATACACCGGAAAACCGCCGCCGGGCGTGGCCGTGCCGAGCGAAACAGTCATTTCCCTGTCAGGCGCCGGCCCCTGCAATGCAGCGCAGCCGGCGAGCAGGCCCAGCCCGATGAAGAGGGTTGACAGCCGGGCCGGCAAGCGAATGGGGCGCATGGTTTTCCGGTCCCGGCGGCTATGCTGCCAGCCGTAATTCGTCCATCTTGCGCGCCAGACGGGCGACATTGCCCAGCGACAGCAGATGGGCATAGATCCACCCCAGGTAGCCTGAGCGCAGCAGCGACAAACCCTGTTCATCGCTGAGTCCGGCCAGCCTGGTTTCATCGACTACCCACAAGCCTTCCAGTTGCTGCTTCTGGCCTTCTCGATCGACTGAAATCACTTTGGGCACCAGCAAGCCGAGTTCCTGCAACTTGCTGCCAAAGGCGCGGGTGCGCGTCATTTCATTGTGGAACAGGCGCAGGAAATCGAGCACGCTGTTGAGGTAGGGCGTTTCTTTGCCGGCGGCGTCGAACAAGGCCTCACCCTCAACCGCGCCCAGCCAGGGGCTGGCCTCGTCGATGCAGACGGTCAGGTCGTCCGAGCCATCGACGCCGGCCAGCACGAACGGATAGCGGCGCGCAAACGCCGGCAGGTAGGTATTGGCGCTCCAGTTGCCCTGCGCATCGACGAACAGGTTGCGATTGCTTTCCAGCCCGACCAGCGCCGCCAGCGTGAACGGTCCTTCGGCGTTGCCGACAAAAACCACCGGGTAATCGCGCGCCGCCTCGGCCAGCTCGCTGCCGGCCAGCAGCAGTGAATTGGTTTTGGCGGCAAAGCCGAAATCGTTCTGTTTGTGCAGCACCTTCAGGCTTTGATGCCGCTCGCGGTTCAGTGGTATTGCGCGCTCGTAAAAAATCATTGCTGCCATGATTGCCCTCCCCTTTTCAAATCATTCGCCTCGCCGCCGGCGTGGCTCGTGGTGGCTGTTTGTGCTTGCTTGTGCTTGCTTGTGCTTGCCTGGTCCCACCTCACAGCCAGAAGGTCAGTCGCAGGTAATCGATAAAGCGGTGCGTCATCACCCAGGCCAGCGGGCGGTAGCCTACATCTATCTTTGCCACGCCGGTCATGCCCGGGCGCCACCATGCCGGATGGGTGGACAAGGATTGCGCCCGCACCGGAAAAGTATTGTGCCCGTCCTTGACGCTGGCTGCCGGCGTGATCCGCTGTACCTTCATCGCATACGTCTGGTTCGGATTACTGACCAGCATGATGTCGGCATCCTGTTGCACCCGCACCAGGTGAACGTCGCGTTCTTTCACCGCGATGTCGGCATACAGCCGGTCGACTCGCGCAATTTTTACCACGGTATCGCCACGCTTGACGGCGCCACCCAGGTTTTTCCGGGGCTCGCCTTCGACCACGATACCGTCGATGGGCGAGGCCACGCTGGCATTCTTGAGGCGGAACTGCAATTGCTCCAGCTTGGCCTGCGCCTGCTCGAGCTGGGCCTCGGCAATCCCCATTTCAGCCAATTGGTTGGCGGCGCGCCGCTTCTCCACTTCGCGGCTGTTTTGCGCGATGTCGGCCAGGGCCGCCGCCCGTTCCAGCAATAATTCGCGCACCGACAGCACGAACACCGGCTCGCCGGCGCGTACCGGCGCACCCAGTGTGGCCGTGCTCGATTCGATGAAGCCGTCGAACGGTGCGCCAACAAACGCCATGTCGTCCGTCTTCACCACAAAACTGGCCTCGACCGCATACGGCAGCGGCGCAAACAGCAATAGCAGCAGCGCAGCGGCCAGCGCCAGCGTAAAGCGCCGGCCTTCCGCTGTCAGCGGGCGCAACTGGCGCGGCAGGCCTTGCCACAATTCGGCGCCGACGCGCTTGAATACATTGCGCTGCTTTTTTTCCAGGTCGCGCAGCGGCCGCGACACCTGGTCCGACAGCAAGCGCAACATCCAGGTCTCCCCGGCCGAAAACGCCGTCGCCTGTCGCTCGCAGACCAGCGCACCGAGATGCTCGCCGCCCACCGTCAGCGGCACGGTCAGCAGGTGGCCAGGCTGGCTGGCGTCGGCATATTGCCGATGCGCCCGGGTGACCACCTTTCCCTGCGGCGGCCAGGCGATTTCCTTGCCTTGCACCATCGCCTCCTGGCCGGCTTCTTCCAGCAAGTCGGAGACTGCGCTGCGCCGTCCGAGCTTCTCGCTATGGCTGACCGCGCGCAGCCGCAAGCCTTCGCGCGCCCCCCATAACAAGGAGACCTGTTCGCAACTGAAACGCTCTGCCAGCGCATTGACCAGGCCCAGCGCAGCCTGGTCGAATCGTTCCGACTCCAGCACCCGGCCTAGCAATTCCAGCGCCTGCGCATACTGGTCGGCCTGCGACTGCCGCTCCTGCACATGCCGGCCTTGTTCATAAAACCGCGGCACCCAGCCGACCAGGCGCAGGTCGCCGGCCGACGGCGCCGCCTGGCGGTTTTGCAGGTGCACGCACAACAGCAGTTCCTGCTCGCCGCTGGCCGGGCGGAACAGGATCAGTGCGGCGCGCCAGGGTCCGAGCAGCACAGGGCCTTCGGCTACCTCGTCCTTCAATGCCTGTTCCAGCAGCGGTACAGCAACTGTTGCCGCCAGCGCCGGCACCTGTGCGCTGCCGCCGTCCATTGCCGGCCAGCTGTTGACCACCGCCCAGCCCTGCCCCGGCGGCTGGCCCGGCAGGCGCGCGTACAAGGCCGCGAATTCGCCGCCCAGCGCACGGCAGCCCTGCGTGGTCCAGTGCTGCCAGAAATCCGCTGGCTGGCCATCGAAGGTGTGCAGGTCTTGCAGCGTTGAAATGAATGCAGACATGGGTCAGAAGCCGCTCTTGTCGAGCTGAATATCCTGCTCGAGTATTTGTTTGCGTTGCCGGAAGCTGCGGCTTTCAGCGCGTCGCTGGGCCAGCTTCAGCAACCAGGGTGCAAGCCAGGTCAGCGCGCCGGCATGGTTCGCTGGCGGCGATGCTGCTTGCGTCCTGCTTGCCCGATCCGCTGTTTGTCCCGCGCCCGGCGCGCTCGAACCCGCATCGAGCCGCTCGGTCCAGAACCGTAACAGGAAAGCCGGCAGGTAGCGCCGGAAAACTTCATCTTCCGGACAGGCGAAGCATTGCACGGTGCCGGGATCGCCCTGGCGCGCACAGCGTCCCATCAGTTGCCGGTCGATCCGCGCCAGGTCGTTGGGCTCGCCGATGATCACGTGCAGCCCGCCAGCTGTCCGCACCGATTCTTCCAGCGCGATATCGGTGCCGCGCCCGGCCATGTTGGTGGCGATGATGATGGAGCCTGCACTGCCGGCCTTGGCCACGATCGCGGTTTCCTGCGCATGGTTGACTGCATGCAGCACCGGCACACGCTCTGCCAGCAAGGGATCGGTAGCGCTCATGCGTTGGTGCAGCGCCTCGCTGGAACGCACGCTGCGCATGCCCACCAGCACCGCCCGGCCAGCGTTGGCAGCGTCAATGGCGGCGCGCACGATGGCGTCGAATTTCTCTTGCTCATGGCGAAACACGCGCATCGGCAGGAAACTGCGGCGCACCGGCCGGTGCGTCGGAATGCGCACGGTCGACAAGCGGTACACGCCCAGCAGTTCGGATCGTGCTTCTTCCGCGGTACCTGTCATGCCGCCCATTTTCGGGAACAGCCGGAAGAAACGCTGGAAACTGCGGCGCGCCGAAACCTCGGTCGCCGGCGATACCGGCAGGCCATGCGCAGCTTCCAGCACTTGCTGCATGCCCAGCGACAGGGTGCGCTGCTCGGCCAGGCGGCCGGTCAACTCGTCGACCAGCACGATCTCGTCGTCGCGAATCACGAAATGCCGGTTCAGTTCCAGCAAGTGAATTGCATACAGCGCCTGCTCGATGAGTTCATGCGCGCGCTCGGGGCTTTGCCAGAATGCCGAAAAATGGCTGGCTGCGGTGTCGACGAATTCACGTCCTTCGTCGGTCAGCTTGACATGGCGCAGCGGCCGGTTGACCAGGAAATGCCGTTCCGGGTCCAGCATCCGCGTCAGTTGCACGGCGTCGTGCGCGGCTTTCTCCAGCGTTTCATCCGGCCGCTGGCTGGAAATGATCAGCGGCGTGACCGCTTCGTCGATCAGCACGCTGTCGGCCTCGTCGACGATCACTTGCGACAGACCGCGCATGACGACGCCGGGAAACGAGGCCTCGCCACCCTGGGCGACACAGCGCAAGGCGAAGCCGCTGCGGGTCGGCACCCGGCCCAAGGCCAGCCGGTCGCGCAGAAAATCGCCGAGCAATTCCTTGGCGGTGGTGTAGACCACGTCATGCCGGTAGGCCGCAGTGCGGCTGCCCAGCGGCGTGCCGCCATCGATATGGGTGACGCTGACGCCGCAAAACGCAAACAGGCCAGATGCCAGTTCGGCATCGCGGGCGGCCAGGTAGTCGTTGGCGGTGACCACATGGCAGGGCCAGCCGCGCCATGCCGATGCCACCGCCGCCATGGTCGCAGTCAGGGTCTTGCCCTCGCCGGTCGCCATTTCGGCGATCTCGCCGCGCAACAGGGTCAGTGCACCCATCAACTGCTCAGGATGCGGGGTCAGCCCGGTCACCCGCCGCACGGCAGCGACCAGGGCCGCCATGGCCTCATCGGTTTCTGTTCCATCCTCGCCGGTGGCCAGGCGGCAGGCAGCGGCGACCTGTTGCAGCGCTGCGCGCAAGCCGTCGTCATCCAGCGCGTGATAGTGCGCTGCCGCCGCCAGTATCTGCTCGCTTTGCCGGCGCAGCGCGCGCTGCGGATTGCGCCGGCGCGCGATCCAGGTGGCGAAGCGGTAACCGGCATGGTCCAGCCAGGGGCGGAAATCCGGCTCCCGATGCGCCGCCAGCACCAGCAGGCTTTCGCCCGGCAGCACACGGCTGGCGCCCTGCACCAGGCCAGCTTGCTGCGCCAGCGCGGCAATGTCGATGGTGGCGGGTGCGTTCATCAGACCTGGTACCTGCGCTGGATGAACTGGCGTGCCCGCACCCAAGCCTGCACGGCCAGCGGCGACGGCGGCAAATGGATGCGGATCCAGCCGGAACGGCCGCTGCGCACCGGATCGACGCCCGGCCGGCGCGCCGGCGCCAGCAGGTCGGCCTGCAGCAGGAAGAAGGGTTCGGCGCTCTGCTTGCCGGACGGATCGGCCAGGCTCACGGCGACTTCGCCGCCGGCCAGCGGGCTGAGCGCGGCCGATGGCAGCGTCTCGCTGGAATGCGGCACCAGCGTCAGGTGGCGGGCACGGTAGCGCAGGTCGCGCTCGCCTTCGAGCCGGACTTCCAGGTCCTGGCGGTCTGCGCTGACCAGGATGGTGGCGGCCTCCTGCTGGATGACGCCGACAAAACGATGGCTGCGGTCATCCACCACCTGCCCCAGTTCGGCGCCGCGCTGCACCCAGGCGCCGCGACGGAAATCGGATTCCGGCGAGATCCAGTAACCGGCATGAGCGGCGGTCACGGTCAATGAGGCCTGTTGTTTTTGCAATGCCGCCAGCGAGGCTTCCAGTGTTTCAATGCGCTGGCGGATCGGCAACAGATCGACGCCCTCTTCGGTGAGCGATTTTGCTTCCAGCAGTTGCGCATGCCGCATCTGCGCGCGCACGCCGCGGGCTTCCAGTTCCAGCTCGGGGTTGGCCAGCTCGACGATCAGCGTGCCGGCTTCGACCCAGTTACCGGAAGCTACATGCACCCGCGTGATCATGCCGCCGGATTCGGTAAAAACGCGGGTCAGGTTGACGGCTTCGGCCACGCCCGGCACAACGCGGTTGTCAGGTACCGGAATCAATAGCAAGGCCAGCACGATTGCCACAATCGCCATGCCGCCGCGCCGCACCAGCAAGCGGTGCTGGAACAGGAAGTAGGGATTGGCGACGGCGCGCCAGCCCTTTTGCAGCGGTTGCAGGAATGTCGTGACCATCAGCGCAATGGCAACCAGCAGGCCGATGCCGAAATAGGCGTCCGCAATGAACAGCACGATGCCCGCCATCACCGCCAGCCGGTACAGCGTGGAGGCGACAAAAAATCCGGCCAGCCCGAGCGCCGTCGGCAGCGGCTTGGCGTCCACGCCGCCGTCTTCCATGCGCATGATGCCGGTGCGGAACAGGCGATTGAACTGGGTCTTTGCCTGCTCGTGCAGGTTGGGCACGCCAATCAGGTCCGACAGGATGTAGTAGCCGTCAAAGCGCATCAGCGGATTGATATTGAACACGACCGTGTACACCGCCGTCGAGAACATCAGGTTATAGGCGATTTCATTGACCACGCCGGGCGGTGAATGCGCCCAGGCGATGGTGGCCACAGCCGCCACCAGCAGGTCGACCAGCATGCCCGCCGCGCCGATCAATGCGCGCTTGCGGGAGTCGCGCAAGGCCCAGCTGGACGACACATCCACATACGGCAGCGGCGTGAACATCAGCAGCATCACGCCCATGGTGCGCACTTCGCCGCCGAAATGCTTGCACATCGCCGCATGACCGAGTTCATGCAAGCCCTTGGCGATGAAGATGGCCAGGTACAGCAGCACCACATTGTCGGCCTGCAGCAGCGACTGCGCCTGGTTCCAGGCGCGCGCGCCGCCGCCGATCAGCTCCACCAGCCCCCATGCCACCAGCAGCAACGCCAGCGTCACGCACACCGGGCCGAGCAGGATGCGCACCAGCGGCGCCATTTTTTTCAGCAAGGGTTCCGGATCAAGCAGCGGAATGCGCATGAACATCAGTTCGGACATGCGCGCGGCGACCGGCTTGCGCTTTTTCTGGTCCTCGCGCTCCAGCAGCAGCCCCTCGTCGGCATTGCCCGACAGCGTGATCAGGTTGTGCCGGTACAGGCTGCTGAGCAACTGGAACACATCGTCCTGGCCCGGTGTCTCTTGCGGATGCGATTCGATCGAATCACGCCACACCTGGTCCACCGTGGTGTCGACATTGAGCGCGGTGAGGAAACGCCAGGTAGCGGGGCTGACCCGATGAAAACTGTTGTGGGTGCGCTCGTGCAGCACATACCAGGGCTCGCCACGGTAATGGTGCAGGCGTACCGACACGGTCGGGCGCAAGGCCAGCCGCAAGTCCGCCACGCGATACCAGTTATCCGAGAACGTCTTGCCCATTTTTCCTTCCTGGCGGCGTCATCATCAGCGTTGCGCGGGAGCCAGCAGCAGCATGGCGCTGATGCCAGCGCGCACCGGCGTGCGGCCGGGCAGCAATTCCACCTTGACCTCGCGCAGGCCGCTGGCGGCATCGACCACCGGCGACACGAACAGGACCCGGCCGCGCACCGCCGCATTGCCCGCCACCAGCTTCAGATCCACCCCGTCGCCGGCTTTCAGGTGCTCTACCCGGGCCGAGGGTGCATTGGCCACGAACAGGATCTTGCTCAGGTCGCACAGCCGCAGTGCCGGCTCATTGGCCTGCACGCTCTCGCCCGGCTGGCGCAGGATCTTGGTGACGATGCCAGGCACCGGCGCGCGCAGCGTGCGGCGCTCCAGGTTCTCGCGCGTGGTCAGGTAATCGAGCCGTTCCATTTCCTTGGCCGCTTGCAGGCGTGCGACATCATTGAACGCCAACTCGCGCGACAGTTCGCGGTTCTGTACTTCCTCGCGGCTGATGCCCTGGGTGCTGGCGTAGACTTCCCTGGCTGCACTGGCCTGCAGCGTGGCGGTCGCCAGTCGCGCTTGCGCCGCCGACAGTTCAGCCATGCTCTTCCACTGCACCAGGCGCCGCTCCACTTCCAGCGTTTCGGCGGCATTGTCCAGTGCCAGCATGGCCTGGCCGCGCCGGACCACGCTGCCTTCGGCCACCTTTAGCTGCGCAATGCGCCCGGTCAGCGGAAAGCCTAAGTTCAGGTCGCTGTTGCAGCGGGTCAGGCCCTTCACGGCATCGTCCTCGGCCGTGCCGCGCGCGCGTTCGCCGGGCGCCGGATCGGCAGCGGGTCGGGTGGCAGGCAGGACGACAGCCGCGGGCTGCGCGGC
>NZ_JAUSNH010000148.1 GCF_030645335.1 Lacisediminimonas sp.
TTGCGGGCCTCTTCGGCAAATGCTTCGCCAACGTCTTCCGTGTTGGCAATCACATGCTGGGCCAGGGCCTTCAGGCTTTCGCGCATCTTGCTGGCGGCTTCATCGAGTTCAGATGGTACCGGCGCTCCGGAAAGGTTCAACCTGGCAGCAGAGGGAACGCGCGTGACTGCAACCGAACCGCATAACGGACACGCAATGCGCTGGCCGTCAGACTGGCTCTGGAAATCCTCAGCCGACGAGAACCAGCCTTCGAAAGCATGGTTGTTATTGCAGTTGAGGTTATAGACTTTCATTGCGTGATCAGTTGGAGGTGCTGGTTGCAAAGTATAAAAGTCAGGACATTGCAACTTCAGTGAACCGGGTCTTATGGTACCGCAAGCTACGCAAAGTCATCACCCGCATTGTGCGCTGCGGGGACTACTGTGTTAACTGCAAGCGGCACATCTTGGCGGCGCCGTTGCCTGCTTGTGGATCGTGCCCGGCCCGATCCCGCGCCGCTTATCTGACCTGGAGAGCGAAATGAAAAAATTAATTGTTGCGGTTGTCATTGCATTGGTGGCCGGCTGTGCCGGCATGGGTACATCCGATCCGCCCCCCGGCACCTTGCCGGACCAAATACAGTTCTGATGCGGTGTGATCGATGTTGACAGCAAACGCTACGCTGCCTGTGACGCTTGCCGGTCGCAGGCAGCGGATGCGTTCCAGATGCCGGGACCTCGCCGTCTGGCTGACGCTGTCGGCTGGATCTGCCGTCGTCATCCCGAGCGCTTGCAGCGCCTCGTTGTGGGCGGACGAATCCGCCCTTTCGCTAATCGCATAAGCAATTAAACCGCGCAAACCGCAATCAATCATTGCGGTTTGCCTTGGGTCACCGTGTCATGAAAGGAATCCTGCAATGGCAAGTACGACTGACTTTACTGAAAGAAGGCATATTCCCGACCGCCGCTCTGAATTCGGAACCAGCACCACCGGCAGCGAAGTCCGGATGAAGGCCGCCGAATGGATACCGATGCTGTTGCTGATCGTCGGTGGCGTCAATTGGGGATTGGTTGGCTTATTCGGCTTTGACCTGGTCGCCTATCTGTTTGGCGAAATGAGCACCGCTTCGCGCATCGTTTATGTCGCCGTCGGCGTGTCTGCACTGTATTCGATCTATCTCGGCAGCAGGCTGTCGAGCAAGCGTCAGTGAGTCGGGTGGCGCTGCACCGCAGCGCCATATCGTGCTTACGTGACCGGCATTTCTATACAGAAGGCGGCTCCGGGAGAACGGCCCGGGGCGATCGGGATGTCGCCACCATGCGCGCGCTTTCATACGCACATCGTCACCGACGACAGACTCAGCGCTCGACTGGGCGAGCGCCTCACTGAATCACAATATCCACTCGGTTTCCTCCGGCGCCGACCTGCCTTGTTGCAGGGCAAACCGCTTCGCCAGAAAGGTGCTGGGCACGTGCTAAAATCGCGCCCTCTGCAATGACGGGTTTGCCAAAGCCACCACATCGCGCGTCGCTGGACGCTGTGGGCGGCAACAGGCATCCGTCACACCGCCCGAGTGGTGAAATTGGTAGACACAGCGGACTTAAAATCCGCCGCGCCTGAACAGCGCTTACCGGTTCGATTCCGGTCTCGGGCACCAAGTTCATAGGGAAAACGGCCCTTGGCGGGCAGGTGAAGAAGTCCGGTTTCCAGCTCACCCAAAATCGTCGACTGTGCATTTTTTTGCCATCCGATGCTGGTCTTTCCGGAAAACTATCGATTCGCTAGCCCCTTTTTTATCCGGAGTCAGCTCAAGGGAGTGGACTGTTTTACCTCACACCGCTTGACCAAAAGTTGGATGGCGGGTTACCTTGCAGTCAAGGCAGCTTCTCGCGGATCGCAGCTGCTACCCGCCGGGCAACCGGTCTGCACACTGTGCAGATATTCAAGAGGTGACCGACTAGATGTACGTAGCCCCTGCCCTCGAAAGAGTCCAGGGGCTACTTCTTTTTGCGCAGTGCATCCGCGCAAATTGCTTTGAATAAACGCGGCTTCATTCTCTGCACATGCTTTGGCTGCTCACGCTCGAACGCAGACTGTAGGAATAGCAAGAGGCATTGTTCCCCTCGTCGGGTCAGGTCCACCCGGAAATACATTTGGTAATGCCGCTGCTGCCCCAGGCGATCCAGAATCTCGAAGGTCATGTAGTTGTTGTACTGGGCCTCATAGCATCGACGTTCGCTCAAGCCAAAATCCGGCGTTGCTGCCAAGTACCCGCTCTAGTAGCAATGCGGCCTCGTCGGTAAGAGGCACCCGGCCATTGATCAACTGGCACGGAGATGCCTATTAACCACGAAGAACGCGCCCCCTCCGTAGTTTCTCATTCGCGCCAAATTTCCACGCCCGAGTCTGCCTATAATGTCCTCCCGGCATTAAAAACAAAGGGAGACAAGGTGGATACAGCACGCAGGAGCCTGATGAAGACCGCGGCCACGGCCGGAATCGGCGCCATCGCCGGTTGCGCATTGCCGACAACGGCCGACAGTGACGCCAAGACGCCGTTCAAGGTGGCGCATACCTTGATTCCCATTGTCGGCACGTCCGACATGTTCCCGGTCCGCCGCATTTACTGTATCGGCCGGAATTACGCGGCGCATGCGCGTGAAATGGGTTCGGACCCGACCCGTGAACCGCCATTCTTTTTCCAGAAGCCGACCGATGCGATTCAGCTGGTGCCGGTGGGCCAGACCGTCGATCACCCGTATCCGCCGCTGACCAAGAACTATCATTACGAAATCGAGCTGGTCGCCGCACTGGCAAAAGGCGGACGCAATATTCCGATCGACAAGGCGCTCGAGCTGGTCTACGGCTATGCAGTCGGCCTCGACATGACGCGCCGCGACCTGCAGCGATTCATGGGCGACCAGAAGAAGCCGTGGGAGATTGGCAAGAGCTTTGACCGCTCGGCGCCGATCGGCCCGATTCATCCGGTATCAAGGGTCGGTCACTTCACCAAGGGCGCCATTACCTTGAAGGTAAATGGCAACGTGAAGCAGCGTGCCACGCTGAATCAGATGATCTGGTCCGTCGCGGAGCAGATCAGCAAGCTGTCGGAAGCCTTCGAGTTATTCCCTGGCGACATCATCTATTCGGGTACGCCGGAAAATGTCGGACCGGTCGTCCGGGGCGACGTGATGCAGGGTCATATCGACGGACTGCCGGAGATCACCGTGAAAGTGGTGTAAGCCCTGGCTTGAATCCAGGCACGGCCTGAACGAGGAAAGGGAGCGGCTTTGCCGCTCCCTTTTCAATTGCGCCGCCGGATGATCCGCGTATTGTGCGGATACGATATCCGATTAACGAATGAAACGATCGCACCATTGCTAAAGGGAAACTTAGCGCGTAGCGTCCGCGCATGAGCACCAAAAATATCAAGCACAAATGACCCCGGGCCGCGGCCTGGCGGTTTTGACCGCTGCCTTGCTGACCCTCACGGTGTGCAGCGCACAGGCAACACCCGCCCGGACCTCACTCACTGGCGCCTCTGGATTTTCAGCCTGCCCACAGTTCTTTGCGGATGCAAAGCCGCCGCTCGTACCGACGCATCTGCTGGCGCGCACGAAAGCATTGTGTTACGACGGCTTCGCGATCCTGTATTCCGGAAAAACCAAGACGCCAGTCTTTGTGGCGCAGCGTCTTTCCAAGGAAGGGCTTCTTCAGGCACGTGATGAAGCAAGGTCAGGCTCATTTTTCCAGGACGCGCGGCTTCCCTTCGCAGACCGCGCCACGCTCGAGGACTACCGCGGTAGCGGTTATGACAGGGGCCACATGGCGCCGGCCGGCGATATGGCGAACGCTGCCATGATGAGCCAGAGCTTTTCACTGGCGAACATTGTGCCCCAGGCGCCAATCAACAATCGCCGGGCCTGGGCCAGTATCGAAAAAGCGACGAGGAAATACGTTATGCGGGCTGCGGGGCCGGTATTTGCCATTACTGGCCCGGTGTACATGTCCGGCTCGCAATCTATCGGACCAGGCCGTGTCGCCGTTCCAAGCCATCTGTTCAAGCTGGTCTATGACCCGGCTACCAAGCGAGCCTGGGCGCACTGGCTTGAAAATTCCGACACAGCGAAGGTCGCCAAGCCGATCAGCTACGCTGAGTTAGTGGAGAGGACCGGCATCAAATTCTTGTCTGTGGACGATTAGGCAAGCGCCGCCGGATCAATGGAACGATAGGAAGTATCCAGGCGCCTGAGGCGGGCCTTGACCAAAATGGCCCTTCACGCCCCCGTCATCAGCCCGGCCTGCATAGCCTTTCGTCTCAGCAAACGCTGCCTGCCGGTCTCCCCTGCCATCAGATCAAGGCTTGCGTGCCGTCACCAGCAAGACGGTACCGGCGACAATCGCGCCAATACTTGCCCACAGCGGAAAATCAATCCGCTGCTTCTCGTCGACGCTGAAATGCATCGAGCCGATTTCGGCCTTGTGCGTTTGCGTTACATAGCTGAAGCCGCCGCGCACGACACCGAACAGGCCGGCGGCGATCAGCAAGACCGCAATGACTTTCAATGCATTCATGCGCTGCTCCTTAAAAAGGTTTGCGGCCGCGAATTACGCGCACCAGGATGATGACGACAGCGATCACCAACAGGACGTGGACAAAGCCACCCAAGGTGGTCGCCGAGACCATGCCCAGCAGCCAAAGGATGACCAACACAATTGCAATCGTTTCCAACATAGTTTTGTCCCGGTTTTCGTTGCGAAAAATGGAGGCGGACTGTTTGTCAGCACTCAGGCATGCAAGTTAGCGCCTTCACCGCTGAAGGTATGTACGCAAGCGCACGCACATGCGAGCGACGCCTGATCTGGCCACGCCCTGGATCCGGAACAAGACACGGCCGCGAAAAATATTTCCATGCGGAAATTCAGAGAGCCTATACTGTTTCTATACGGAAACAAAATGCGACTGCATGATGCTTGTCATGCGAACCAGATAGTCGCTGGAGACTGGAAATGCGCGGGATAACGAAGATCATTGCGATCGCCATCGCCATACTGGCCAGCACTCTATGGGCGAGTTCCGCTTCCGCGTTGACGCCGCAGCAGACCCGGGAATGTCAGCAGAAGCTGCCGCCCGCCTATGTAAAAGTCCAGTTCATACCTGCCCGTCCTGAAGTGAAGACGCTGCCGGGCAAACAACTCGCCCAGACCGTCAAGCAAGCATCCGAAACCACATTCAACGGTGCAATCGCAGGCTGGACCGATGGCTTGCTGGAGGTGACGGTCGATATCAGTGCGGAACAATGGCTGCTTTCCCCCACCGAACTGTGCTTCTCACCGATGGTGAGCGTGGATCTGAGCTTTCGCGTCATGAACGTATTCGTGGCAAGCGAACTGACGCAAGACCCCTGCGCTTACCATTACGTGGTCGATCATGAAATGACGCATGTCGTCTTCAACAACGAGGCGATGGAAAAAGCGGCGGAGGAATTGCGCCGGGCACTACTACGGCGTCAATTCGAGAATCAAGGCCCCATTGCTACCACCCCGCAGGGGCTGAACATGGCGATCCGGCAAATGAAAAGTTCGATTGCGACCAGTGCGCACCGGATCTTCAGCCAGCACAATAACCAGCATGGCCTGATAGATAACCACGCGATGAGGGCGAAATCGCTGGCAGTCTGCAACGCGGCGATACCCGGCTTGCTCAACGGTGAGCCCAAGCCGCCGGGATAAGGCGGCGACCGGGCAACGTTCAGGGGAAAGCGGCAGGGCCCAGCACCAATGGCTTGCCGCCAACGCCGGCATGGATCTGCCGCCGTGCAATACCGGTTATCTTCGGCTCGAATGCACGAAACACGGCTTCTGCTTCGGCTTTGGCCAGGTTGCGTCCGGACAGGTGAACCAGCGCTTCATGCGTGATCAGGCAAGCATGGTTGGCGCTCTCGACGCGCACTGAAAATTCAACGCCCGCATTGGTGGTTGACGTCGCGCTTATTGCCTCACTCATCACTATTCCTCGTGGTTATCCCAATGGCCGGAAATCGGCGCTTCGGGTCGCGCTCATGTGTACGCTGTTTACTGCCTCGTGTATATGAATTTCTGGCCAGTGCGGACAGGCAAGAACATTGCATCCTGATCAGCGCTCCCCCATCGACTCGCGAACCGTCTTGGTGACCGGCTTGGTCAGGTAACGCAGTACGGTCTGCTGGCCAGTCTTGATCTCCACCGTCGCCGTCATGCCGGGAGTGATGTCGATTTTCTCATTTTCACGGCCGGCGAGGTTGCGCCCGGTGGTCTTGATCTGCACGCGGTAATACGGCTGTTCATTGCCGCGCACATCTTCATTCAGGGTGTCGGCGCTGATGTAGGCTACCTTGCCATTCAACACGCCATAAATCGAATAGTCGTAAGCATCCATCTTGACGGTCGCCGGCAGGCCCGGCTTGACGAAGGCAATGTCGGCCGGCCGCACCTTGGCTTCCACGATCAGGTCATCGTCCGCCGGCACGATCTGCATGATCTCTTCGCCGGGACGGGCAACACCGCCCAAGGTAGTCAGGCGCACGTTGCGCACCACGCCATCCATCGGCGAGCGCACTTCGGTAAAGTCGAGCTGCTCCTTGCGCTGCGCGGCGATTTGCTGGGCGCTGGCCAGGTCTTCCTGCGCCTTGACCAGTTCAGTCTGCGCGTCTTGCAGGAACTTGTTGCGGCGGTTGGTAATCTGCGCCTGCACATCGACCAACTGGCGCTGCAGCTTGATCACTTCGGCGCGGCTGACGTCGCCGGTCTTGAGCAAAGGCTGGTTCATTTCCAGCTCTTCCTTCACCAACTGGCGCGCGCTCTCCAGCGCTTGCACTTCTTCTTGCAGCGCACTTTGCCGCTTGCGGTACAGCGCCATCTGATTGTCGCGAAATTCTGGGTAGCGTCCGGCATCGCCCGGCAGCACCAGCTGGCGGCCGAACACTTCTGCCTGCAGCCGCGCCATCGTCATGCTCAAGGCAGCCAGCTTGGCCTGGCTTTCCAGGTAGCCCGCTTCCGCCTTGGTCTTGTCAAAGCGCGCCAGCAATTGTCCGCGCTTGACCAGGCCGCCTTCGCGCACCGGCATCTCGGCCAGCACGCCGCCTTCGGGCACCTGGATCACCTGGTTGCGCGAACTGGCGATCACCTGGCCGTTGGTGCGGGTGATCTGGTCCAGCTCGGCCCACTGCGCCCACAACACGAATCCGGCTACCGCCAGCACACTGCCCCACACCAGCGCCCTGCCCGTTCGCTTCTCTTGCTGCATCATGCTGCGGCTCCCTGGGCGGCGGCGGGGCGACCCGCCAGCTTCGCCATGATTTCATTGCGTGGGCCATCAGCCACCACGCGCCCGCCCTGCAGCACGATGATGCGGTCCACCAGCGGCATGACCGCGTTCTTGTGGGTGCTGATCAACAAGGTCGCACCTTGCTGCGCGACGTCGCGCAATACCTGCACCACCCGCGCCTCGGTGGCGGAATCCATGTTGCCGGTCGGCTCGTCGAGCAGCCAGACCTTGGGCTTGGCCAGCAGCATCCGGGTGAACGCAATCAGTTGCCGCTGTCCGCCGGAAACCCCGCGTCCGCCTTCGGTGATTTCCAGCGCCAGGCCGCGCGGCTGGCCCAGGATCAGGTCCGACAAGCCGGTGCGTTCGGCTGCTGCCAGGATCGCTTCATCGCCGGGGTCGGTCAGGCCAAGCAACAGGTTTTCGCGCAGCGTTCCCGAAAACAGCCGCGCCTCCTGCGGCAGGTAACCGACATGTTCGCGCACCATTGCCGGCGACAGCAGTGCTGCATCCATGCCGTCCAGGTAAACCTTGCCCTCGGTCGGTCGGTACAGGCCGGAAGCCAGCTTCAACAGCGTGCTCTTGCCGGAACCGATCGGGCCAATCAGCGCGACCCGGCCACCGCGCGTAATGCCGATGTTGTCGACTTCCAGCGCATTGCGCTGCTGCCCGCCATAGGCAAAGCGAACCCGCTCGATGCCAATGTCGCCGTCCAGCACACCGGGCGCCAGGTGCGCATGCGCGTCATCTTCTTCATTGGGCAGCGAAATGATCTTGTCGATGCCTTCGATGGCGGCCCGGGCATGCGCCCACTGCACCATCACGCCCGGCAACTGGATGATCGGCGACATCGCGCGATTGCCGATGATGGAGCAGGCCAGCAATGCGCCCATCGTCAGCTTGTTGTCGGTCACCATCCACGCGCCGGTTGCCACCAGCAGCACATAACTGACCTGTTGCAGGGTGGCAGTCAGGTTTTGCGACAGCGAGGAATGCATGCGGATCGCCTGCTCGGCGGCGGTGCCTTCTGCCACCAGCCGGTTCCAGCGCGATTGCAACAGCCATTCGGAGCTGGATGCCTTGACTGATTCGGCGCCATCCACCGCCTCCACCAACAGGCCGGCGCTCTTGTAACTGGTAGCCAGGTTCTCGCGCGTATGGCGCTGGATCACGCGCTGGAACACCAGGCCGCAAACAAGGGCCAGCGGCAAGGCCACCAGGGGCACCACCACGATCCAGCCGCCGATCATGCCGATCACCAGCAGGAACAAAATCGAAAATGGCACGTCAGCCAGCACGAACAGCGAAGTCGACGCCAGCACCGCGCGCACTTGCTCAAACCCTTTTACCTGCGACGCCAGCGTGCCCACCGATGCCGGCCGCGCCTCCATGCGAATGCCCAGCATGCGCCGGAAAAACCATTCGGACAGTTCGGAATCGATCGCCTTGCAGGTCTTGTCGACCGCATGGCTGCGCACCTGCTTGAGCATGAATTCCAGCGCCACCGACAACAGCACGCCGACCGACAGCACCCACAAGGTGTTGTAGCCGGCATTCGGAATCACGCGGTCGTACACCTGCATCGAATACAGCGAGGTGCCCAGCGCCAGCAAGCTGGCCAACGCGGTTGCCAGCACCGCATCGAAAAACACGCCGCGACGGCGCCAGATTGCCGCGCCCACCAGTTGCAGCGCCGTCGGCAGCTTGCCGGCATTTTGCCGCACCGGCAGCGAAAAACATTCCGCGCCGGCCAGCTCAGCCAGCGCTGTGGCAACGCCGCCCGCCGACTCGGCCTGCCAGCTGCCGTCGCCGTTGCGGCGCTGTAGCAGCAACCAGCCATGCACCTGGTGGAAAGCCACAAACGGCAAGTCGGCGGCAGAGGGATTGTTCAGGACGGATGGTTCACCACCGAGCTCGGCGCTGCGCCAAGCCAGCGCAAACAGTTGCCGCGCATTGGCGTTGTCGGCAGCGTCGTCCACGGCGCGGTCCAGCGCCGTGCGCCGTGCGGACGAGACGCGCTGCCGCGCCAGGCGTGCGGCCCGTTCCAACAGGTTGGGCAAGCCTTGTCGCAGCAATGGATTCACATTCTTCACATCGTTTCCCTGGATTTCTTGTTCATCATTGCAGCCGCTACCGATCCCTGGCTGTGATTGCCGCTCACTGCGCCGCCAGCGTGCCGGTCTGCGCCCGCAGCCGCAAGCTCGCGCCCAATGCCTGCGCACGCGCATCCTCGACCGCAAAATCAGCCTGGGTGGATTCACGCACGGCATTCAACACATCCAGCCAGCTCTTGCGCCCGATCACGTACTGCCGGGTGTAGGAGGCAAATACGTCGCCCGACATTTGTCGCGCCTGCAGCGCATTCTCCAGCCGCTGGTTTGCCGCTTGCAATTCATTCCAGTCCAGCGTGATGCGTTCGTCGATTTCGCGCAGTGCCGCCTCGCGCGCCTGCCGTACCGCCTCGCGACGGGCAACGGCTGCATCCACGCCGGACTGTGCCGACAGGCCAGCTCCTGGTTGCGCCTGCAGCACGACCAGTGCGCGGCTTTCGCTGGTGCCGCCTAGTGCCCGCTCCAGCCGGAACGCCAGCTGCGGATACAAGGCGCCACGGCGCACGCCGATGTCTGAACTGGCAGCCGCCTCTTCAAAGCCCAGCCGCTGCAACACAGGCGAATAGTTGTTTGCCAGGTCACGCGCGGATTCGATGCCGGACGGTGTGCCCGCTTGCGTCAGGCCCTGGGTGCTGACGTCGGCCACCGGCCGGCCGGCCAGCTGGCTCAGTTGGGTCAGCGCGACCCGGTAGCCCTGCGCGATCTGCGACTGGTCGTTGATGGCCTGGTACAAGCGCGCCTGCGCCAGGCTCTGGTCGACTGCGGAACTGACTTCGCGGCTGACGCGACGGCCGATCATGTCGAGCAGGCGGCGATGTTCCGCCACGCTGGCGTCGGCTTGCTGCAAGCGCGCCTTTTGCCGGACGGCTTCGACCATGGCGGCGATCACGCGCAGCCGCAGGTCGACCCGGGTTTCCTCGATCGATGCGCCGGCTGCATCAAGCCGGCTGCCTGCCGCGTCGATGCTGGCGCTAATGCGGCCGCCGTTATAAATCGGTTGCTCCAGTCGCGCCACACCGCTGCTGCCATTGACGTTGCGGCTGGTCGCTTCCAGCGACGGGGTCGGATAGCGGGCCCACTCGGCGCCGGATTTTTCGGCACGCGCGGCCTCCTGCGCCGAGCGTTTGCCCATCATCAGCGGATGGCTGTCGGTGGCCGATTGCAGCAGTTGGGCAAAAGTCCATGCTTGTTGGGCATGCGATTGCGCCGCGCCAAGCAGGAGGGAAAAGCCCAGCAGCACAAGTCGTGCTGGCCGGGCAAATCGTGGAAGGAAAATTGAATTCATGGCAGTCCCGTTCGGGCACTCCGGGACACAGTGTAGCGAAGCGACAGCAAGCTGCTGATCCTAGGCAATGCGGGTTCGATCATAGCAGCAGGGAAGCAAGTTTTGCTTGCTTCCCTGCTGTTCTGAAGCATCGGCGTGGTGGCCTGGCGTCAGAGGATCAGGTTCGATTGGTGCAGCATGTTCAGGTTGGTCGTCCCGCCCAGCACCACCACGGCCTGCAAGCTGGTGTCACTCATCATGCTGGAGGAATGGAAGATCGTTGCCTGGTTGCCATTATCTGCATCCTTGAAGACCAGGAAGCCCTGATCCGCGACATTGGAGTTGGCCGTCACCCTTGCCACGGCATCCTGCTGGGTCATCGCCACGTCTTCGAAAATGATCACGTTCTTGCCCTGGTAAGCAAATTCGCTTGGAGGCATGGTCCCGTAGAACTGGCCGACATTGGCATTGCTGCCGAGGTTGGCGATACCGGACAGATCGATACGGTCGCCGCCCCAGGCCGGGTCATTGAACGTGAAGTTCAGGACCGTGTCGGTTCCATCCTGCAGTGAATCGATCTTGACGACCGAACCCTGCTGCGATCCCTGGTTTGTCATACTGAGTGCCGTCAGGTCGATGCTGTCGTTGCCTGCGCCACCGTTAATGGTGTCGCTGCCCAGGCCGCCAACAATCGAGTTGTCGCCGCTGGTGCCGACGATGGAGTCGTTGAACTCGGTGGCGCGCACGTTTTCGATACTGGCAAGCGTGTCGGTGGTGTACCCGGAAGCCGTGCCGGCTGCCAGGTTGATCGCCATGCCGGAAGTAGCAAACTGGTAGCTAACCATGTCATTGCCAGCGCCACCAAAGTACGCGTCGTTACCGCCGAAGCTGTTGAACCGGTTGTCATTGGCGTCGCCGGTGATGATGTCATTGAACCGACTACCCTGCACGCCTTCGACATTCCTTACCTCGTCCGTACCAGTCAGGCCGCCTGCATAGCTGGCGGTGACGGCGAAAGCCCCGGTGACGGAATCTGCGTTCATGTTGACCGTAACCCCGGCGCTCGCTTGTACATAGTCAATGATGTCAAATCCGCCAGCGCCATCGACCGTATTGTTTCCGGCCAGGGAACGGATTACGTTGTCCCCGGCGCTGCCCGTGATCGAGTCGGCAAGGTTGGAACCGCGCACGCGTTCGATACTGATCAGGGTATCGGCCCCGATGTTTCCGCCGCTTGCACTACCGTTGGCGAGATTGATGAGCAGGGAGCTGCCGCCTGTGACGGTGCTCGTGGCCGCATTCGCATAGTCCACCCAGTCGTTACCAACGCCACCATTGATCAGGTCGTCACCGGCATTGCCGCGCAGCATATTGTCATGGGCGTCACCGGTGATCGTGTCATTGAAGGCGCTGCCCATCACTGCCTCGATCCCGATCAGTGTATGGGTAAAGGCGCTCGTGCTTGCGGTAGCAGGCGCATAACCGCTTGCGCTACCGGTGCCGTTCAGGGTGTCGGCGCCGAGGTTGACCGACACGCCAGTGGTGGCCGCACCTGTCACCGTGGTGGCGTTGGCATAGTCAGCCCAATCGTACTCACTCAGCGACAAGCCCAACGCGCCTGGCAGGCTGGAATTGCCGCCATTGAGCGTGTCCGCACCGCCATTCCCGCGCAGGGTGTCTGCACCGTGGCTGCCTTGCAGCAGATTGGCGCCGTTGCTACCAACCAAAAAGTCGTTGAAATCGGAGCCAACCACGTTTTCGATATTCAATAGAATATCGGTACCGCCGAGCCCGCCAGCGACGCTATCCAATCCATCCCGCGCAGTCCCGCCCTGCACGGTAACGGTTCCGCTTCCTCCCGGATTAACCGAACTGACATTCACGCCGTTCAGTGCCCCACCAGACAGATTCACGATCACGCCGCTACTGAAGTTGGTATTTTCGTAGTAGAGCGTGTCGCCGCCCGCACCGCCGTCGATGCTGTCGTTGCCGCCTGCACCCATGAAGCCATCATTGCCGGCGCCGCCGGTCAAGGTGTCGTTGAAGTTCGAGCCGATCACACCGTCAATGCCCAACAGCGTATCCGTTCCAATATCAATGCCACCCGTCACGCTGCCACTTCCGTCCGCGCCAAGCGTGGCCGTTACTGCCGACTGCGACATGAAATAGTTCGCATACCCGGCGCCCACCGTGCTGTCCAGCGTGTCGTTGCCGGCACCGCCGATCATCTCGACTTCGCCAGTCCCGCCAACCAGCAGATCGTCCCCGGCTCCGCCATCCAGCGTCGAATAGCCCGAACCGCCGGTCAGCGTATCGTTTCCGCCCTCACCGAACAGTTCGGCCTCCCAGTCACCAGCGACCATCTGGTTCGGGCTTTCGTCGCCATGCAGCACGATCGTGCGCCACGTGTCACCGGTCGTGGCTGTCAGCGCCGAAACCTGGACCGACAGTGGCGTGGTGTTGCCGCTGAAGTCGAACACCAGTGTCTCCACATGGGACACGTTGTCATTGCCAAAGCCGTTGACCAGGTCACTCAGGTCTTGCACCACCCAACCGTTCATGCCGGTGAAAATCCTGGCCAGCGCGGTGCTGCCTTGCATGACCAGGTTGGCATCGGCCTGCGCGTCATAGACCACGCTCAGAGCGCCGGTGGCCGTGGTCTTCAGCAGGAAGGCGGCAACGTCATTGCCGTCGGAGCCGTCGATGTAATCGTTTCCGGCGTCACCGACCATGAAGTCGTCGCCATTGCCGCCGTAGATATTGTCATCGCCCGCGCCGCCGTACAACAAGTCGGCGCTGTTGTTGCCCCACACATTGTCATTGCCGCCGCCACCGAGCAGCGTGCCGCCGTGGGAAAAATCTGCCTGCAGCGTATCGTTGCCGCCCAGACCCATCAGGACCGCCGGGCCATTCGGGCTTGCGAACAGTTCATCGCCCTGTGCGCTGCCGAATACCAGCGGCACGTTGATGCGCGAATCGGACTGGGAGAAGCGGAACTCCAGGTTCTCCACTTCAGTCACGGTGGCAATCACAGAGAAATTGCTGAAGTTCAGCACTTTCAGCACGCCGGCATCATCCACGCTCAATCGGTACAAGCTGGTGCTGGCCGTCGCATGGAAGCCGGTTTCGTCCCAGTAACCGGTCTGGCTCTGGATCGCAGGCCCCGAAATGCGGCCGACCCCGTTGACCATCTGGCCCGGCAGGGTGAACACCAGGCTATCGGTGCCATCGCCGCCAACGATGGTGTCGCTGCCGCCGCCGATGAAGACGCGGTCGTTGCCGCCGCCGGCATTGATCACGTCATTGCCGCCGTCGCCAATGATGGCGTCAAAGCCGGCATGGCCGGTGATGGTGTCGTTGCCGGTACTGCCACGAATCAGGTAGCGCGATGTCGTGCTGGCGTCGGCCGACACATCGATTGCGTCTGAATTCTGCGAACCCTGGATGAATGTGTTCGGATCGGTCATCATGCCCGGGTCGACATAAGTGGCCACTGCCTTGGTCAGGACCAGCGACTGCACGTCGCTGTACTGGGCTGCGCCATTCGTGTCCTTGAACATGATGTGGTACAGCATGCCTTCTACGCCGGCCGGATAGGCGGTGCCGGCCGGGACGATGGAAGTCGCCCCGATCGTGCCGTCAGCCGCCACCGCTTCCACCTTGCGCACAGTGCTTTCGCCGGTGCCGGTGACGGAGTAACGCAACGTATAGCCATTGGCCGCCTCCAGGGTGCTCACGCCTGCCAGGTAGACCGGCACGCCCAGCATGTCGCGCTCGCCCAGTCCGCCATCGACGCCGGCAAAGATGCCGTTCGTCGGCGCCAGGGCAGGATCTTGCTCGTATGGCCCCACCACATCGTTGCCGGCAGTACCGGTCGCGCCGGTCATGCTGCCATGGATGTAGCCGCCGGCAGTGATGGTAGTGTTGGAGCCGGCCAGAGTCAGGTCGGCCGCCAGGCCACCGACATACTGCGGCTCGGTAATGGTGGCGCCGTTCAGGCTGATCTGGTTGATGTGGTACTGCCCGGACACGCCCGCTTCGATATCGTAGACGAACTGCATCGACGATTGCGCGCCGCCCATAGCGTCGCCGTACGGCACGAACGCGGCCTGCACTTGCTGCGTCGTGTCGCCGTCCTTGATCGTCAGGTTCAGCACGGGCGCGCCGACGATCGTCACCGGATTGGTGAAATGGACCGTGATCCGGATCTGATCGTCGCCGGCGATAAGCACGCTGCTGCTCTGGTCCGCGGTCCAGTCGATCCGGGTTGTCGTGCTGACGTCGGCTGGTACCGACAGGTTGGCCAGGGTGACGGTGAACGGCGTCGCATTGCCCGAATAATCAAACACCAATTGTTCGACACCGGTCACCGTATCGCTGCCGAAGCCGCCATTGACGCCGGTGATATCTTCCACCGACCAGCCGTCCATGCCCTGCGTGATTTTCGCGAGGTTGATACCGCCTTGCTTGATGGCAAAAGCGCCGATCGAGCCATCCCACTCGCAGCTCAGCGCGCCACTTGCGGCTGTCGTCAGCAGGTAGCCGGCTGTATCGTTGCCATCGCCACCGACAATGACGTCGTTGCCCAGGTCGCCGACGACGAAGTCATCGCCGCCAGCGCCCTGGAGCGAATCGACGCCGACGCCACCGTACAACTTGTCCGCGCCGGTGCCGCCGTACAAGGTGTCGTTGCCGCCGCCGCCAAGCAGCGAGTTGCCGGCACCATTGGCCTGCAGGCTGTCGTCGCCGGCCAGGCCCATCAACATGGTCCGTCCCTCTCCGGTAGCGGTCAAACCGTCGGCGCCGCCAGTGCCGAACAGCAGCGGCACGTTGATGCGCATGTCCGACTGCGCAAAGCGGAACTCCAGGTTTTCCACTTCAGTCACGGTGGCAAGCACCGTGAAGTCGCTGAAGTTCAGCACCTTCAGCACGCCGGCATCATCCACGCTCAGGCGGTACAGGTTGCTGCTGGCCGTCGCATGGAAGCCGGTCTCGTCCCAGTAACCGGTCTGGCTCTGGATCGAAGGTCCGGAAATCCGTGGCGCCACGCTGACCATCTGGCCCGGCAGAGTGAACGTGAGGCTATCGGTGCCCTCGCCGCCAACGATCGTGTCGCTGCCGCCGCCGAAGAAAATGCGGTCATTGCCGCCACCGGCATTGATCACGTCGCTACCGCCGTCGCCGATGATGGCGTCAAAGCCGGCATGGCCGGTAATGGTGTCGTTGCCGGTACTGCCACGAATCAGGTAACGCGTTGCCGTGCTGGTATCGGCCGACACATTGATCGTGTCCGAACCCTGCGAACCCTGGATGAATGTGTCCGGATCAGTCGTCATGACCGGGTCGACATAAGTGGCCACGGCCTTGGTCAGGACCAGCGGCTGCACATCGCTGTACTGGGCTGCGCCATTCGCGTCCTTGAACATGATGTGGTACACCAGGCATTCGACGCCGGTCGGGTAAGCGGTGCCGGCCGGGACGATGGAAGTCGCGCCGATGGTGCCGTCAGCCGCCACCGCTTCCACCTTGCGCACGGTGCTTTCGCCGGTGCCGGTGACAGAGTAGCGCAGCGTGTAGCCATTGGCCGCCTGCAGCGTGGCCACGCCGGCCAGGTAGACTGGCACACCCAGCAAGTCGCGCTCGCCCAAGCCGCCATCGACGCCTGCAAACGTGCCGGCAGTCGGCGCCAGGGCCGGATCTTCCTCGTACGGCCCCAGGAGCTCATTGGCGCCGGTGCCGGTGGCAGTATTGATGATACTGCCCAGGATGTAGCCGCCGGCCGTGATGGTGGTGTTGGGGCCCGCCAGGTCCAGGTTGGCCGCCAGGCCACCGGCAAACTGCGGCTCGGTAATGGTGGCGCCGTTCAGGCTGATCTGGTTGATGTGGTACTGGCCGGACACGCCCGCTTCGATGTCGTAGACGAACTGCATCGACGATTGCGCGGCTCCCAAAGTACCGTACGGTACAAACGCGGCCTGCACCTCGTGCGTCGTGTCGCCATCCTTGATCGTCAGGTTCAGCACAGGTGCGCCGACGATCGTCACCGGGTTGGTGAAATGGACCGTAATCCGGATCTGGTCCTCGCCCGCGATCAGCACACTGCTGCTCTGGTCCACGGTCCAGTCGATCCGGGTTGTCGTGCTGCCGACCGGCAGCTGGGATTGCAGCTCGGCCGACGTGATCGCCAGCGTTTCCGCACCGCCGCCGAAGCGCAGCGTTTCCACCGCCAACAGACGGCTCGAACCGAAACCATTGTTGATTCCGGCTGCATCCTGCACCATCAGGGCACCCGCCTGCTGCGTGATGGTGGCCACCGCCTCACCTGCCTGGCGCACGACGAAGCCGCCCTGGGCACTCTCATACGCCCAGGTAAGTGGCCCGGTGCCGGCGCCTCCCAGCGCAAATATCGCCGTGTCATTGCCAAGGCCGCCGTCGATCGTGTCGCTGCCGCCACCGCCTTCGATGATGTTGTCGGCTTCGCTGCCCACAATGTTGTCGGAGAAAGCCGATCCACGTACATCCTCGATCGCCAGCAGGGTATCAGTCCCGCCCTGGCCATCGGATGCGGAACCCGGTCCATTCAACTGCAGGCCGACCGTCACGCCGCTGCTGGCATGGCTGTAGTCGACCATGTCGCGGCCGCCATGACCATCGATGGTGTCACTGCCGGCACCACCGACGAACACCTCGGTGACGTCGGTCCTGTCGGTGCCGAAGAAGGTATCGCTGTACGCCGAGCCGATCACGCCTTCGATGCTGCGCAGCACGTCGGCGCGTTCGATGCCGTTCACCATCCAGCCATCCACCGTGTCGGCCAACTGCACGGTGACCGCAACGCTGCTGTTGCTGTAGTCGACCACGTCAATGCCGAGGCCACCGTCAATCGTGTCGGCACCGGCGCCGCCGTCCAGATGATCATTGCCATCGCCGCCATACAAGGAATCGTCGCCATCGCCGGCATTGATCGTGTCATCGCCACCCAGGCCGCTGATGACATCGGTACCGCCGGTGCCGCCCAGCGTCTCGCCGGACTCGGTGCCGTTGATGATGACGTTGGCGCGGCTGTACGACAAGCCGGAGAAATACACCGTTCCGGATGGGTTCTGGTCGTTGTAAACCAGGAAATCATCGGCCGTATAAGTGCCTTGCAGCGAAATCAGCAAGTCGGTGCCGGGGGTGACGTCAAGCCCGAACTGGACCCATGTAGTGCCGTTACCGCGGTTGACGACCGCGACCTGTCCCTGCTCGAGATCCGTCATGTGGTCGTTGGACAGGATCGTGGTCTGCAATGCATTCGCGTACTGGTACCATAAGGACAGGTTATCGCCATCGCCGAAGTCGAGAATCTGGTCAACCTCGTTCGGATCATTGGTCCAGGTGATGTACTGGAATGTGTCATTGCCACCACCGCCGGTCAGCACATCGCTGCCGCCATTACTGGTGATGACGTTGCGCCGGATATCGCCGGTGATGTTGTCGGCGAAATTGGAGCCATTGACCTGGACTTCTTCTATATTCTGCAACTGGTCGGTCCAGATCATTGACTCTGACTGGAACGCGGTCCCGTTCGCCACGAATTCAAGACTTCCGCCGGACCAGTAAAAATCGTAAATGGCCGTGTCGTAGCCAGCGCCACCGTCGATCAGGTCGCTGCCGGTATTGTCCGGACCGCCAGCGCCAAAGAAGTCATCGCCGGCGCCGCCCAGCATGGTGTCGTCCCCGGCGCCACCGCTGAGGTTGTCGTTGCCATCGCCGCCTTCCAGGATGTCGTTCCCTTCCCCGCCGATTAGCTGGTCATTGCCGCCCAGGCCGACGATCCTGTCAGCTACGCCCGTGCCCGGCAGGTAATTGTCGTCGCCATCACCGGAAATGAAGTTGGGCGGTACATACCTGACGTACGCGCCGCTTTCAGTCTCGAATGCCCGGAAGTCCTCTGCCAGGTAGCTGCCCTGGAGGTCGACCATGAAATCGGCGCCACCAGTCTGGTTCGAGCCAACATAAATGCGCGTGACATCATTCACCGACGTCCCGACCATCATCTCGCCAAGCCCGAGCATGGACGGGTCGTCGCCTTGCATGATGCTGCTGATGACCAGGCCCGACAGGTTCAGGCTGAACCCATCACCGGATCGCAAGTCGGTGATCCGGTCGATGCCGTGTGACTGGGCCAGGTTGAAGCCGAATGTATCGTCGCCATCGCCACCGGTGAGGGTATCGCTGCCGCCATTGCCCGCGATGTAGTTGACGCCGCCGTCGCCGGTCAGGCTGTCATTGCCGCTGCCGCCGATGATGTCGATCTGCTCGAAGTTGCTCAGCGTGTCGGTACCGCCAAGCGTATTCACCTGCGATGTCGTCAGGCCCTGCAGGCCGCCACCGGCGGCAAAGTTCACTGCCGTCTGCCGGCTGCTGAAGTCGTATGCCGCCACGTCATGGTCGGCACCGCCGTCGGCAATGTCGCTGCCGCCGCTATTGCTCACGCCCAGGACAATGCGGTCGTTGCCGACACCGCCATTGAGTACGTCGTTGCCGGCTCCGCCAATCAGCGTGTCATTGCCGTCAGCGCCGTTGAGCGTGTCATTGCCAGCCTGGCCTTCAAGCTGGTTGCCGTTGATATCGCCGCTGATGCTGTCGTTGAAGCTGGAGCCGCGTACATTCTCAATGTTGAGCAGCGTGTCCTGGTTGCCGTAACCGTCATTGGATGCCGTGAACGCAGACAGGTCGACCGTGACGCCACCGGTGGCGCTGCCGTACTCGACGCGGTCGGTGCCCGCACCGCCATCGATCGAGTCATTGCCTTCGCGGCCCTCGAATGTCTCTACCGAGACCGAATTGCTGCCGAACAGCGTGTCGTTGAAGGCCGAACCGCGCACGCCTTCGATATTGCGCAGCGTATCGATGCCCTCCACGCCATTCACCAGCACGCCGTCGTGGGCAGTGCCGTCGCCAGTTCCGCCCAGCGTTACCAATACGCCCTGGGTGCCGCTGGTGTAGTCAACGCGGTCGAATCCGCCCTGGCCGTCGATCGTGTCGTTGCCGCCGTCACCGACAAAAAATTCAAAGTCGGTAACGCCCTGCTGATTGGCCGTGTTGCGGCCGGTCAGCGTATCGCCGAACCTCGATCCGCGCGCGCCTTCGATACTGACCAGGGTATCGGTGCCGCCCTGGCCGTCGCTGGCCGTTCCCGCTTGCAGGTTGACGGTGACGCCAGTCGTCGCGTTTTCATAGCGCACGAGGTCGGTGCCAGCGCCGCCGACGATGGAGTCGTCCCCTGCCCCGCCTTCAAGCTGGTCGGTCACATCGGTACGGTCAGAGCCGGTGATGGTGTCGTTGTGCGCCGAGCCGCGCACATGGTTGATGTTGGTCAGTGTGTCGCTGCCAACGCCCGCGCCGCTGGCGGTGCCTAGCTGCAGATTGACCGTGACCGGCCCCGTCGCGCTCGCATAGCTGGCGCGATTGCTGTTTGCCTGTGTCACCGTATCGATTGTGCCGCCGTCGATCACGTCGTCACCGGCGCCGCCTTCAAACTGCTCGAACACCATTGCCGAGCTGCCGGTGAGGGTGTCGTTGAAACCTGATCCCACCACGATATTCAGGTTGGTCAGGGTATCGGTGCCACCCGAGCCATCGAGCGCCACACCGCTTGCCAGGTTGACGCTGACGCCGGCTGCTGCACCTGCGTAGCTGACAATGTTCAGGTCGGTGTTATTGATCTTGTCGGTAATCGTGCCGCCATCCAGGATGTCGCTGCCGGCGCCGCCGATCAGCGTGTCGCGCCCTGCACCGCCCCGCAGGGTATCGTCGCCGGCGCCGCCGGACAAGTTGTCGCTGCCGGCACCACCGACCAGGCTGTCATTGCCGCCACTGCCAACCAGCGAGTCGTCACCGCCAAAGCCGGACAGGATCGCGCCGCCATTGCCGCTTGCCGCAAGGCTGTCGTTGCCGATGGTGCCCAGGCCTGCCTGCAGGCTTGCCGTTCCGGAATTACCGGCGTCATCCTCCACCGAGACGGCGCCCGTCACGGCGCTGGCCTGGACGCCAAGCATCGTGCTGCCCTGGGCCGCAACCGTGGACAGGATGGTGCCGTTGATGCTGATCGTGCCGCCTTCATCCGCGCCGACGACCACGCCCTCAGGGTCTGCCTGGACAGTGACGGTGGGCGCGACGGTATCAAGCGTATAGGTGAGCGAGCGTACGGTGCTATTGCCCGCCGCATCGACTGCCTTCAATTGAATGGTGTAGCTGCCGTCCTGCGCGAACGCCGGCGCGGTCAGTGACTGTGGCAGGCCGGTACCGTCACCGGTGCCGGCAGGCTGGAAGCCGCTGCCGTCGCCCATATCGATCGACAGCGTGGCCGGACCTGCCGTGAACAGCAGTGTCGGCGTAGCGTCATTGGATTTGCCGTCGCCGGCCAGGCCGCTGTCGCTGCCGATATCGAGTGCGAGATCGAGCAGGGACGGCGCAATGGTGTCGATGGTGACCGTGCTTTCCGCCACGGCACTGGCATTGCCAGCGGCATCGGTGGCAACAATCTGGATCGTGCCCTGGCCATCGGCCGGTATTTCGCCGGCGCCAAAGCTGGCGCTCCAGTTCACGCCGTCCACCACGGCTGCCTTGGTGGTCGCGCCCCATGTGAGGCTCACTGTCGTGCCGGCCTCGGTGGTGCCGGACACGATGACGCCAGCGGTCTTCTCTTCGCTGTTGACGAAGTTATCCGTGGCCACAGCCGTCACGGTCGGCAATGCCGGTGCACTGGTGTCGATCGTGACGCCAAAGCTGGCGCTACGCGTGCTTTCATTGCCCACTGCATCGCTTGCCGTGGCGCTCAACAGAGCGGCGACGCCGTCAGTCAGCGCCGTCGTGGTATAGGTCCAGGCGCCGGACTCGCTGGCGGTAGCGGTGCCAAGCAAAGCTTGGCCGTTGAAGATCCTGATTGTCGACAGGGCAGCTGCCGTGCCCTCAATCTGCAGCATCGTGTCGTCCGTGGTGCTGCCAGCCTCAAGCGTGCCGGTGATGCTGCCGACGTTATCAGTCACCGCGGTGATGACTGGCGCATCCGGCGCGGTGATATCTACCGTGTAGGCGACTGCCGTGCTGGGCGCGCTGGGCGAACCGGCCGCATTCTCGACCACTGCGGTAAAGCTATGGCTGCCTTCAGCCAACTGCTCGAAAGGTACAAAGCTCCATGTGGCGCCGGTGACCTGGACTACACCGATCTCGTTGCCATTGTCATAGATCTTCACGATATCGCCGGGAGCCGATGTCCCGACGATCGCACCTGACAGCATCGGCCGCGTTTCGTCACTGACACCCGTCGTGACGTCGCCAGTGATGTCTCCGCTAAAGTCCCTGATCCGGGTAATCGTTGCCGTCGATGTCGGCGGCGTCGCATTCACGCTCAGCGTGAACGCAGTGCTGGCTGCGCCGGCATTGCCTGCTGCGTCTTCAACCCGCGCAGTGTAGACATGGTCGCCGTTGCTGCTTGTTTGCACGGCAAAGCGCCAGCCGGTCTGCGTCAATGTTGCCGCGCCGAGCGCCTGCTGGCCGTCATAGACGACGATCATCTCGCCCTCGTTGAGGGGGCCGGTGATGGTTCCCAGCAGGGCTGGTGTGTTGTCGTTGGTGATAGCGCCGCTTTCCAGCGTCTCCGGCGTGCCGACGTTATCTTCCGCGCCGACAATGGCCAGTGTTGCGGCCGGTGCAGTGGCATCCACCGCCACGACGGTGAATGCCGCCAGGCTGAAGTTGCCGGCCGCGTCCTCGGCCGTGGCGCTGATCGCCGTTGTGGGCGAATCAACCGGTATTTCACCTGTAGCGAAACTGGCTGTCCATGTGCTGGATTCAGACGCCGTCACAATCTTTGTCACGGCGCCCCAAACGACCGTCACCGTCGCGCCGGCTTCAGCGCTGCCGGTTACCGCCACGCCGGCGGCTTTCTCGGCTGCATTGACGACATTGTCGCCCGCGATGTTGGCGAGCGTGGGCTGTTCCGGCGCGGACGAATCGACCGACACCGATTGCACGGCGGCGGCGCTGGCATTGCCGGTGGCGTCCGTCGCCACCACGTTGATATTGACGTTGCCATCATCCGGCACCTGGCCGGCGCTGAACGTGACGCTCCAGGCGTTATTTACTGCCGTCGTCATCAATGTCGACGTTCCCCAGATCACGGCGACGCTGCTGCCGCTTTCGGCGGTGCCGGACACGACCACGCCAGCGAGCTTCTCTTCGCTGTTGACGACGTTGTCCGTGGCCACGGCGCTCACGCCTGGCAGCGCGGGCGCGCTGGTGTCGATGGTGACGGCAAAGGTGGCGCTTGGACCGCTTGCATTGCCCGACGCATCGCTTGCCGTGGCGCTCAGCAGATAGGCGGCGCCGTCAGTCAGCGCAGTCGTGGTGAAGCTCCAGGCGCCGGTATCGCTGGCGCTGGTCTGGCCCAGCAAGGTCTGCCCATTGAATATCCTGACGGTAGACAGCGCGGCTGCCGTGCCATCGATCTGCAATGTCGCGTCGTTGGTCGTGCTGCCGCCCACGAGCGCGCCGGTAATGCTGCCGACGTTATCGGTCACCGTGGTGATCACCGGTGCCGCCGGTGGCGTGGTATCAACCGTGTACGCGACAGCAGTGCTTGCAGCACTGGGCGAACCCGCCGAATTCTCGATCACTGCGGTAAAGCTGTGGCTGCCTTCTGCCAACGGTGTGACCGGTGTAAAGCTCCAGCTCGCGCCGGTGACTTCAACCGAACCGATCAGGTTGCCGTTGTCATAGAGGGTGACGATGTCGCCCGGGGCCGATGTCCCGACAATTGCGCCCGACAGTGTCGGTGTCGTGTCGTCGCTGGTGCCGGTCGTGACTGCGCCAGTCACACTGCCGCTGTCGTCCTGGATGCCCGTGATGGTCGCCGTCGATGCCGGCGGCGTCGCATTCACGCTCAGGTTGAACGCAGCGCTGGCGGCGCCGGCATTGCCTGCTGCATCTTCAACCCGCGCCGTGTAGACATGCTCGCCGTTGCCGGCTGATTGCACCGCGAAGCGCCAGCCGGTCTGGGTCAATGTTGCGGCGCCTAGGGCCTGCAGACCGTCGTACACGATGATCATCTCGCCCGCGCCGAGTTCGCCGGTGATGGTGCCGATCAGGGCCGGTGTGCTGTCATTGCTGATGTCGCCGCTAGCCAGCGTTTCCGCCGTGCCGACGTTATCTTCGGCGCCGACGATGGCCAGCGTTGCGCCCGGTGCTGTCGCGTCGACGATCACGTCCAGCGTCGCGGCAAGGCTGGTATTGAGTGCGGCGTCTTGCGCGGTGACGGTAATCGTCGCCGCCAGCGAATCCGCAGGAACGTCAGTTGCCGCGAATGTGGCAGACCATGTGCCGCCCACGCCGGCCAGCGCCGACTTGGTCACGGAACCCCAGACAATCGCGACAGTCGAGCCAGGCTCAGCGCCGCCAGAGATGGTCACGCCATCCGCTTTCTCGCTGACGTTGACGACATTGTCAGTCTCGACGCCGGCGATGGTCGGCAAAATCGGGGCGACGGTGTCTATCGTGAACGGCAACGAGCCGGCAACACCGACATTGCCCGCGCCATCGCTTGCCACGGCGCTGATTGAGGATGTGCCGTCCGCCGGAATTTCGCCGGACGTAAAGCTCACGCTCCATGCGCCACCGGTGGCAACAGCCGTCTTGGTGACATTGCCCAATGTCACGGCCACGCTGGCGCCGGATTCCGCCGTGCCGCTTACGTTCACGCCATTGGTTTTTTCTGCCAGGTTCACGCGGCCATCGCCGCTAACGGCGCTGATCACGGGTGCGCCTGGCGCAGTGGTGTCGATCGTCACGCTATGGCTGGCGCTGGCTGCGGTCGTATTGCCGGCGGCGTCGGTTGCCCGGGCGGTGAATACCGCTGTGCTGCCGTTGGCCAGCGCGGATGCCGTCGGAATCGTGTAGGTCCATGCGCCAGTGGCGTTGGCAAAAACACTGCCCAGCAGCGTGCCGCCGTTGAACACCTGGACCTGCGCGAAATTCTCGGCTGTGCCGTTGATGCTCAGTGTCTGGTCGTTGCTGCTGGCGCCGCTGGCCACTGCGCCGGTCTGGTTCGCAGCATCATCCACCACACTCGTGATGGCCGGAATCGCTGGTGCTGCCGTGTCCAGTATGTAGCTGCCGGTACGGACTGTGGAATTGCCGGCCAGGTCGGTCGCCTTGAGGCGAACCACATAGGTGCCGTCCGCCACGTAGGCCGGCGCTGTCAGTGACTGCGCCGCACCGGTTCCGACCAGGTTGCTCGCCTGGTAGCCGTTGCCGTCGCCCCGGTCGATTTCAAGCGTCGCACCGGCCTCTGCCGTGAACTGGATGGTCGGGGTGGCGTCATTGCCACGCCCGTCGCCCTTGACCCCGGTATCGCTGTCGCTGCTCAATGCGAACGAGGTCAGCAATGGCGACGCCGTGTCGATCCCGACCTGGCGTGTAGCAAGTTCGCTGACATTGCCGCTGGCATCCGCAGCGGTGGCGACGATGGTTTCGCCGCCCTGGCCCATGGCAGTGATGTCGCTCGCCAGCAAGGTATAAGACCAATCGCCGTTGCCGTTTGCGGTGACGACACGCACATTGCCTGTGCCCAGAACCAGGCTGATCGTGGCGCCCGCATCTGCCTGGCCAGTGATGGTACTGGTCACTTCGGCGCTATTGATGATGTCGTTGCCCGCGACAGCGTTGATGGTCGGGGTATTCGGTGCGACGGTATCGACCGTGATGGTGCGCGAAACGCCGGTGCTCGGGTTGCCTGCGGCATCGGTGGCGGCAATGCTCAGCGTCGCCGCGCCCTGGCCCATCGCTGTAATGTCGGCCGATGTCAGCGTATAGGTCCACGTGCCGCTGCTGGATGCGGTCACGGTACGGCTCGCGCTGTCCAGTCCCAGCGTCACCGTCGCGCCGGCCTCGGCGAAACCGGAAATGACGCTGCCCTGTTCAGCGGCATTGATCACGTCGTCACCGGCCACCATGTTGCTGCTCGGCGCCGCGCCTGCAGTGGTGTCCAGCGTCAAGGACAGCGCGCTGCTCATTGCACCCTGGTTGCCACCCGCGTTCTCTACCACGGCCTTGAGGCTGTGCACGCCTTCGGTCAATGCCGTCGAGGTGTAGGTCCAGGTGCTGCCGGTCACCGTGGCGTTACCCGCCAGGCGTGTCGCGCCGTCATACACGACGATCACGTCGCCATCTGAAAGCGCGCCAGCAATGCTGTTCACCAGGATGCCGCCCGACAAGGTCGGCGTCGTGTCGCTGGTCAGGCTGTCGCCGCTGATCGTCAGCGTCGCCACAGGGACGGTCGCATTGACCAGCACGCCATAGGCAGCGCTGGTCGTGCCCTGGTTGCCGGCAGCATCTTCAATGCGCGCGGTAAAACTATGCACCGCGTTGGTCAGGCGCGAGGTGGTAAAAGTCCAGGTAGTGTTGCTGACCACGGCACTGCCGAGCCGGGTTGCGCCATCAAAAATAACGACCACATCGCCATTGGCCAGTGCGCCGGACACGCTGCCCGACAGCGCCAGCGTGTTGTCATTGGAAGCGCCGCCGTTGGCAATATTGCCTACGTTCGGGTCCACGTTATCGCCTGCAGCCGTAATGCTCGCCGTCAAGGTCGGCGCCACGGTATCGACCGTCAAAGAGCGGATTGCCGAGGTGCTGATATTGCCGGCGGCATCGGTTGCCGTAGCAGTGATGCTTTCGCCGCCCTGACCCATCGCGGTAATGTCGGCCGCGACAACGTTATAAGTCCACACGCCATTGCCACCGGTCGTGACTTCCCGTGCATTGCCGCCGAGTGACAGGGTGATTTTGGAGCCAGCCTCGGCCACGCCTGAAATGACCGTGCCGCCGGACTCGGCCAGCGAAATGACACTGTCGCCGGCAATCGCATTGATCACCGGCGCAGCAGGCGCCTGGGTGTCGACCACGATGTTGGCGGTGGCCGCCGAGTTGGCAGCATTACCGGCCTGGTCACGCAGCGTCGCGCTGATCGCGTTGCTGCCTTCGGCCAGTACCGTGGTGACGGTGACATCCTTGTAGCCGGCCGTTACATCGTCTGCTGTGAGCGCAACGATCGCGCTGACATCGACGCCGCCTTTTTTCAATACCAGTGTGTCACCGGCGATCACGGCCTTGCCCGTAGTGTCCTGGGTATTGAAGGTGACGCGCACCGTCGGCGTGGTGTCATTGGTTGCCGCAATGCCGGCTGCTACCGGCGCATCCGGTGCAACCGTGTCCAGGAACTGGCTTTGCGCGGCGCTGATGTCGCCCAGCGACTGCGCTTCGCCGATCTTGGTCGAGGCATCGGCAATCGTGCTTTGCTGCGCATCGGACAGCGTCACGCCGGCCAGCATGCTGCTCACCGTGCTGGAGTCAGCCAGGTTCAGCGTGGCGCCACTGGTGCCGGCCGCCTCGATCGAGGTGGTCAGGTTGGCGAGCACCGATGCACCATTGGCGGCATTGCCGTCGCCGCTCGATGCCAGCGTGAAGACCGTGGCAATCTGGGCCGCCGCTTTTTGTGCGGTGACGTCGCCCGCGACCAGCGGGTCGTAGTCCGTCAGGCTGCCGCCATTCAGGCTGATACCGAGCGATGTGGCGACCGTGTTGGACGCCGCCGCAATGGTAGCCGTGTCCGCCGTTCCGCCGGCTGCCACCGCTTTGGCGACCACCGACTCCACCAGGGTCGTCAGCGGGTTGACGCTGGTAGACCCGGCTGGCGCTTTGAGCGGCATGAGGTTGGCCACGCCGGTATCGATATTGACGCCGCCGACCGCGATGATGGTGCCCATCGGCGCGCCGGACGGGATGAAGAAATCACCGGCATCGCTGGTGAAGCCGACAAAGAAGTCGGTCAATTCGTCGGCCGTGCCATTGTTATTGGTGTCGATATAGACTTTTGCACCGCGCACATAGCCGTCGGCCAGTTTGCCGCTGGCAAAGCCCACCGCGTCGTTGCCGGCAGCATCCTGCACGGCGTTGGCGTTGTTGACCAGCGCGTCGTCGGTATAGACCACGTTGGTCATGGTGCCAATTGCCAGTGCCGACTGCAGCGTCAGCACGACATTGACGCCGTTGACAACAGCAGCGGTCACCGTGATGCCCACGCCACCCTGGGTGACGGTAAAACTGCCCGGCAGGGGCGGATTGGCGGCGTCGAGCGTGCCATTGAATTCGACCGTGACTGTTGTTCCAGTTGCACCGGCCACCTTGACTACCGACGGCGCCAGGGTGTCTGCTACCTGGATCGACTGGGTTGCCGCAGCACTGGCGCCACCATTTGCTGCGCTGACGGCGGCAGATGCGCCCACATCGACCGTCACATTGCCTTCAAATCCGGCAGTCGGCGTGACCACCAGGGTATAGATCTTGCCGGCCGGATCAGCCGCAAACGCGCCCTTGGTGCCATTGGCGACGGTCACATCGGCGGCGGTGAAACCGGTCACCGCCTCGTTGAAGGTAAAGGTATAAAGGATATCGCCGGCGGCAACGCCGGGCTTGTTGTCGGTGATGGCGACGGTTGGTACAGTGCGCGTCACCCCCGCCAGGACCACCGGGTCGGAACTGCCGCCACCGCCACCAGCTGCCGCACCGACCACGGCCAGGCCAGCGACAACCCCAAGCGCCGAAATCGATCCGGCCGCGGCAACCGCCGCGCCTGCCGTAGCTGCACCGGTCGCGCCAGCTGCCCCCGCCGCCCCAGCTGCGGAGCCCGCTCCTGCTGCCGCGCCCGCCCCGGCGCCTGCTCCCGCTCCGGCGCCGGCCCCTGCAGCCCCACCCGCACCACCAGCACCGCCGGCCGCTTCAGCCTGCGCCAGCAGCATCGGTTGCTCGCTCGCCCCGATAGCCGAATCCGACAACTGTTCAGCCAGATCCGCCAGGCCATCCTGCGATGCTGCTTGCGCCTCGTCCGCCAGCAGCTTTTTCTTGAGCGCTCCCTTTCCGACTCGAGATTTTTGCCCTGATGCAAGTCCGTTGGCTTGGAACAAGTCGAGCTGAATCAGCGGTTTCTTAGTGACCGGCATGGGGAACTCCAGGGAAAGTAAAGTCGAAGACGAGAACGTTGCGCACCAAAACAGAGCGCAAGTGGGACGAAGCGGATGCAGTTTTCAGGAACACTTCAAGCGCAATCGGATAGGCCAATGACAACAAGGCCAAATCATTGCATGGTTGTTACCGAAAAACAATAAAAGTAACTAATTTTCCATTGACCGAACGAACTATTCCGGAGTCAGCTTTTTGTAAGCTTGGCGATCCACGCCAGTTGTTGGGGCAGGCAGATCCGTTTCAGGTCATATTGCCCTTGGACAAGATTCCTGGCGGCGCTGCCCAGCCGCTCCCGCTGCGCCGGGTCATCAAGCAAGCCGCACACCCGTTCTACCAGCGCATCCCGGTCGAAAAAGTCGACCAGCAGCCCGGTTTTACCGTCTTCAATCACTTCGGCCACCGGCTGCGTGTTGCTGGCGACGATGGCGCAGCCGGCGCTCATTGCCTCCAGCAGGCTCCAGCTCAGCACGAACGGATAGGTCAGGTAAACATGTACGCTTGACAACTGCAGCATTTCGATGAAGTTCGGATAGGCGACATGGCCCAGGAAGTGGACCCGCGCCCTTTGCTCCGGCGACAGTTCCCCGACGATTTCGGAAAAGAACACATTGCGCCAGCTTTTGCCCGGCGGCGGCCGGTCGCCATAGCTGACGTCATCGCCGCCGACGATCAGCACATGGGCGTTCGGCCGGCGCTTGAGCAAGGCCGGCAGCGAACGCACGAAAACGTGGTACCCACGGTAAGGCTCCAGGTTGCGGTTGACGAAGGTGATCACTTCCGCGCTGCGGTCGAGCACCAGCTCGCGGCCTTCGGCGCCGGTCAGCGTGAGCCGCGCCGCCGGATTGGGCCGGACGGCATCGGTATTGATGCCGTCGTGGATCACGCTGATCTGTTCCCGGAATGGCGACGGGAAGGTGCTGGCTTGCCAGCGGGTCGGTGCGATGCCGGCATCGGCGACCTGGAAATGCACCAGGTTGCCCAGGTTCTTCAGGGCGATGCGGCAGCCGGCGCTTGCCAGGTCGACCGGGAATTCCGGATCGAAACCGACGTCGGTGCCGGTGGGCGTGTAATGGAATTCGCAATACAGGCCCAGCCGGGCATCGGGCCACACTTGCTTGATGAACATGCTGTCGCCCCAGCCGGGGTGGGCGACGATCGCATCGGGCATGAAACCGCTTTGCCTGAGTTGCTGCGCGATGCGGAATACGGCTTCGGCGCGGATTACCTTGGGTTCGAAATCGGCCAGCCAGGGGTGGATGTTCTTTGCCGTCGGGCGGTCGTTGCGGTAGGTGAGGATGCGTACGCCGCTCCAGGTGGACGGGCTGTCGGCGCGGTTGCTGATGGCAACTACTTCATGCCCCTGCTGCGCCAGCGCCGGAGCGAGGTGCTTGAACTGGCCGGGAAAATTCTGGTGGATGAACAAGATGCGCATGGGGCGATTCGACAGGGTCGGCGAAGCGCAGATTATGCGTTGAATTTGCGCATTGCGGTCACATCGGCGGCTGCGGCGCTCTGGTAATATCCAGAACAATTCTGCGTCCAGGTTTTGCCCGCAAGACCGGACGCGGTTCGCGTTATTCCCACCCTTAGCCTACGGCCCTGCCCTTGCCCTCCACCCCTGCCCGGCGTCCGCCAAAATCGTCTGCGGCCAAGGCCCGCCCGAAATCCGCCCAAGCGATGGTCGCGAATGCTGACCTTGCGGGCGCCGGCAATGCGGTCGGGCCCCGTTCCCTGATGCGCGTGCTCAAGCTGTTCGAGGCTATCGCCAGGTCGCCCAACGGCCTGACGCTGGCCGAATTGAGCGCCCATCTCTCCGCCCCGAAAAGCAGCTTGCTGGCGCTGTTGCGGCCCTTGGTGGCGACCGGCCATTTGTCCCATATCGAGGGCCGCTATGGCCTGGGCCATGCCATTTTCCAGTTATCGGCCGACATCATGGCGGCGCATTCCTTTTCCAAGGTGGTGCGGCATTACATGGAAGATTTGATGTTGCGCGCCGGCGAAACCGTCTATCTGGCGGCGATCGACCGCGAAACGGGGCAAGTGACTTACCTGGAAAGCGTGGAGAGCCGGCAGGCGGTGCGTTATGCGGTGCCGGCCGGTACGGTGCGGCCGCTGTATGTGTCCTCCGCCGGACGGGTGTTGTTGGCGTACCAGGATGCGGCATGGCGGGAGGGTTATATCCGGGGCACGAAGATGACGCATCTGCTTACCGGGGGGGCGATTGACAAGGTCTGGTTGCGGGAAGAAATAGAGCGAATCCGGGTGGCCGGGGTGGCGGTCAGTATCAATGAGTCGGTGTCGGGGGCGGCGGGCATATCGGCGCCGATATTGCTGGCCGATGGGACGGCGACACACTGTTTGTTGATGGCGGGACCGGCGGAGCGGGTCCAGCGGGAGTTGCCGCGATTGAAGGCGTTGATTCGGGAGGTGGCGGGGAGGGTTTCGGGGGTTTTGAGGGATGTGGGTGGGGCGAGATGATTATTTTTAATATTGGGTAATCTGTTTTATTTTTCTTTTTATTTGTATTATTATTTTTGCCTGTTTTTCGGATTTTTGCTTCGGTTTTGTTAATCGTTTTTTATTTTCGTTATTGTTAAGCGGGGTGTGCGCCCCCGCGGGCGCGTAACTTTCTTTTTGACGCGTCAAAAAGAAAGTCACCAAAGAAAAAGACGCGAAAACCCATTTGGCTA
>NZ_JAUSNH010000149.1 GCF_030645335.1 Lacisediminimonas sp.
CAGTTCGAGCTGGGGCATGCCGCAGCATTTTTCCTTGTCGACGATCACATACGGGATCGCATTGTGGTCCAGCACCTTCAGCAGGTCATGGCCAATGCCCGGCTCGTTGTAGTTGATATAGCAGGTCGAAAAAATTGCCACCTTGCCCGGCGTCTTGGCGCCGTCCACTACGGCGCTGGTCTTGGCTGCCGGTGCGCTGGAGCGAAAGCGCGTGCTGGCCAGTTCAGGCAGCCAGGCATCCTTGTCCACGCCGAGCACGCTCTCCATCACGCCGCGGGCGAGCTTGGTATGGTTGACCGCGTTGACCACTTGCACCACGACCGGAATGCCGGCGAACGAGCCGTGGGTGTCGGTGGATGCCAGCAGCTTCTCGGCCATGCCGACTTCGCCCTTCTTGAACTTGATGGCCTTGGCGCGCAGCATGGTGTGCGGGAAATCCAGGTTCCACTCGTGCGGCGGCGTGTACGGACATTTGGTCATGTAGCACAGGTCGCACATGTAGCACTGGTCCACTACCTTCCAGTAGTCGTCCTTCTTGACGCCGTCCATCTCGCCGGTCGGACCGTCATCGATCAGGTCGAACAGGTTGGGGAAGGAGCCGCACAGGCTGACGCAGCGGCGGCAACCGTGGCAGATATCGAATATCCGCTCCATTTCCTTGAAGCAGGATTCTTCGTTGTAAAAGTCGGGATTGATCCAGTCCAGCGGATGCCTTGTGGGCGCTTGCAGGTTGCCTTCAGTGGCCATGGTCATGGTCCTTGTCGCTGATGCGGGAATTGAGTGGAAGAGGGGTCAGGCGGGCAATGAATATTGTGCATTGGGCGCTGCAAACAGTGCCCAACACACAAGATTCAATTAAGAATTAATCCTGCAGTTCTGCCAGCGCCTTGGCGTAGCGGTTGGCGTGTGAACGCTCAGCCTTGGCCAGGGTTTCGAACCAGTCGGCGATCTCGTCGAAGCCTTCTTCGCGTGCGGTCTTGGCCATGCCAGGGTACATGTCGGTGTACTCATGGGTTTCGCCAGCGACTGCCGATGCGAGGTTCTGGCGGCTGCTGCCGATTGGCAGGCCGGTAGCTGGATCGCCGGAGGCTTCCAGGAATTCCAGATGGCCGTGGGCATGTCCGGTCTCACCTTCAGCGGTGGAGCGGAACAGGGCTGCTACATCGTTCTGGCCTTCCACGTCGGCCTTGTTTGCGAAATACAGATAGCGACGGTTGGCCTGGGATTCGCCAGCGAAGGCGTCCTTCAGGCACATTTCCGTGCGCGAGCCTTTGAGTGCTGCCATGGAGTTCTCCTTTGAGGGGGCATTGCTTGCCCTGGCAAGATTGCCAAGGTAGCGCAAGGATAGTCGTGACCTGGCGAATCGTCTAATTGGACGTGTAACAGCCGGCGATAGGCAATGGCTATTAAATTTTCCACCCGGTAAATTTCAATGGTTGAAACGGTCTCGTTTTGATTTACTTCACGGAGGCCGAATTTCAGAAAATCGACTCAAGATGCGTTATATTCACCGGGCTTTGACAGAGTCAAGGCTGATGCCAGACAAGCGGCCAAAGAGCGGCAGGTTCGGCTGAATAATCAAAACTTGAGGGGACAAAATGCTTGGCAAGATGGTGAAGACGGCCGTATTACGCAGTGTGTTGCTTGGATTTTCTTGCGCAGTACTGGCCGCACCGGTGGGTGCGAAGGACATTGAAAGCGCGAAGATCATCGTTGGTTATGCGCCGGGGGCCACGATTGACATCATGACGCGCCTGATCGCAGAAAAAATGCGCGTCTCGCTGAACAGGACAATCACCGTAGAAAATCGCACCGGCGCTGGCGGCGTGATCGCCAATGAAGCCGTGAAGATGTCGCCGGCCGATGGCACGGTCCTGCTGGTGGCGCCGATCACCACCATGGTGGTTTATCCGCACTCCTATTCCAATCTCAAATACAACCCGTTCACCGATTTCGTTCCGGTCGCAACGATCTCCCGCTTTCATTACGTGTTTGGCACCTCAACCCAGGTGCCCGCCAAAACCATGGCTGAGTTCACGACACTGCTCAAGCAGGATCCAAAGAAATACGCGCTGTTTTCATCCGCAGGTGCAGGCAGCCCGTCGCATTTTTTCGGGATGTTGCTGGGCCAGTCGGCCGGCGTGACCATGACCCACGTCGCTTATCGCGGTTCGGCGCCGATCTTGCAAGCCATCATGGCCAATGAAATTCCGGCCGCATTCCTGACGCTGAGCGACCTGGGGAATCTGGCCAGGAGCGGTAAAGCGAATTTGCTGGCCGTTGCCGGCGCCAACAGGTCACCATCGTTTCCCAATGTTCCGACCTTGAAGGAGTTGGGCATCGATGTCGAAGGCTATGGCACCTATGGCCTTTACGCGCCAGCCAAAACGCCGCCGGACGTCGTGAAAGCCTATGAAGGGGCATTGATTGCCGCCGTGAACTCGCCGGACGTCAAGCAAAAATTCGAGCAAATGGTGCTGGAGCCCGCCGGTGCGCCGGGCGCGGAGCTCGCGACCCAGATGAAGACCGAGTATGCGTATTGGGAAAAAATTATCAAGGCAAGTGGCTTCAAGCAGGACAAGTAATCTTTCAACGCTGGCATAACAAACAAGACTAGGAAACGATATGGGATTCATGGATACGCGGGAGTGGATTGCACTCCTCGAAAAACATTCGGAAGTGCGCCGCATCGGTGCTGAAGTGCACTGGGATCGGGAAATTGGCGCGGTATCGCGCCGGGTGCTGGAGCACGAAGGCCCCGCGCTGTTATTCGAGTCGATCACCGACTATAAAGATGGCCCCTGCACGCAGCTGTTCACCGGTAGCCTTGGGACGCGCAAGCGTCTGGCGCTGGCGCTCGGCTTGCCGGTCGATATGCCGAACCGCGAAATGGTGCAGTATGTGATGAAGAAAAACCAGGAACGCATCGAGCCGGTGATCGTTGCGACCGGACCGGTGAAAGAAAACATCTTGCTGGGCAAGGATATCGACCAGGCGATATTCCCGGTTCCGCGCTGGCACTTCCGCGAAGGCGGTCGTTACATCCACACCTTCTCGTCGGTCGTGACCCGCGACCCGGACACACGCGTGATGAACGTGGGCATGTACCGCGGCATGATCGGCACGCCGGACACGACGCCGATGTTGCTGATCAAGGGCGGCCAGCACTGGGGCCAGCATTTCATGAAATACACTTCCCGCGGACAGGAAATGCCGGTGGCCTGCGTGATTGGCGGCGACCCCATGATGCCGTTCCTGACCGGTTCGCCCCTGCCTGTAGGCCTGTGCGAATACGATGTGATGGGTGCGTATCGCAACGAGCCGATCAAGCTGGTGAAATGCGAGACGGTCGACCTCGAAGTGCCGGCCGACGCCGAGATCGTCATCGAAGGTTTCATTTCCGACGATCCGAGCACCTACGCAATGGAAGGCCCGTTCGGCGAATTCACCGGCTACGTGTCGGACCTGCCGACCAAGCGTCCGGTCATGCGCATCACCTGCATCACCTACCGCAACAAGCCGATTTTCCAGGGCACGCTGGAAGGCACCTTGCCGACCTCGGCCAGTGAAAACAGCATCATGTCTTCGGTCCAGCGCGCCGCCATTGCCTGGAACATCCTGAAGACCGCCGGCATACCGGGCGTGACCGACGTCTTCATCCACCCGATCACCAACGGCACCAATATCTGCGTGCAGATCAAGAAGGCTTACCAGGGGCAACCCAAGCAGATCGCGTCGGCATTGTGGGGCAACAGTGCGGCGCAGTACCGCTACAAGCATGTCTACGTCGCCGAGGACGATATCGACATCTCCTCATACGCACAGCTGGACTGGGCGATGGCGTATCGTTTCAATGCGCTGCATGACGGCCTCGTGATTTACCCGGGTACTTTCGGCTCGCCGATCGATCCGAGCACGCCGCTGGACGAGCGCAGTATCGAGCAGCTGGGAAGCGGCCTGTGGAATCGCGTGCTGTTCGACATGACGCGCAACTGGAAATTCGAGCGGCAGCCGCAGTGGGACAATGAACGTTTCCCGCCAACCGTCGACCCGCATCCGGATGACCAGGCCAAGGTCAAGGCGCGCTGGGACGAGTATGGACTCGGCGATCTCTGATCATTGAGTTCCTCTCCTTGCTGCCGGGCGCTGTACGTCGCCAGGCAGCAAGGACTGCGCCAGATTTTTGCCCGGACTGCCCGCCTGATCGCGGGCAGTTTGACGTTCGCCTGCGTTGCCGCGAAACTTTGTTCAAGTGCCAATGGTCAAACCACCGGGTTTATCGTCCCCGGACCATCTTGCGGCAGGTGAACATGATTTTCCGTCAGTTGTTCGAGCCTCTGTCCAGCACCTATACCTATCTGCTCGGCTGCGAGGAAACCGGCCAGGCCGTGCTGATCGATCCGGTGATCCTGTCGATCGAGCGCGACCTCGACGAGCTGGCGCGGCATGGGCTGCAACTGGCGTTCACGCTCGACACCCACATTCACGCCGACCACATCACGGCGGCACTGGAGCTCAGGCAAAAGCTCGGCAGCAGGATTGCCGGCCCGGCCTTCGATCAATTGCCCTGCACCGATGTCGGCGTTGAAGAAGGCAAGCCGTTCATGGTCGGCAGCCTGACGCTGTCGCCACTGCATACGCCCGGCCATACCGACGGTCATTTTTCTTACCTGCTGGGGGATCGCGTGTTCACCGGCGACGCCTTGCTGATCGACGGCTGCGGCCGCACCGACTTCCAGAACGGCGATGCCGATGCCTTGTTCCACAGCGTGCGTGAAAAGCTGTTCGCATTGCCCGATGAGTGCGTGGTGTATCCGGGCCATGACTACCAGCAGCGCCGCGTGACATCTATCGGACAGGAAAAGCAGCGCAACCCGCGGCTGGGAATGGACAAGTCGCTGCCGGAGTTCCGGGAAATCATGGCCTCGCTGGGGCTTGCTTACCCGAGCTTCATCGACCATGCGGTTCCCGGCAACCGGCTGTGCGGAGTATGCCCGCCAGACCTGCCGGAAAGCCTGACGAAATACTGCGCGCAAATGACGAAGAGCCAGCAAGGCTGAGTGGGCTAAGTGGCGCCGCAGCGGGCGCGGCACAAGCTGGCACATTAGTTGCGTGCCGGAATCGGGTCTGTCACCCTCTGATCGGCCCCGTGCA
>NZ_JAUSNH010000151.1 GCF_030645335.1 Lacisediminimonas sp.
ATCAACACCGCGCTGCAGGAACTGCCGCTTGGCCTGCACTTCAAGGTCATCTGCGGCACCACGGGCAGCGGCAAAAGTCGCTTGCTGCGGACCCTGGCTGCGCAGGGGGAGCAGGTGCTCGACCTTGAGCAGCTTGCGGCACATCGCGGCTCGGTGCTGGGCGACCTGCCAAGCGAGCCACAGCCTTCGCAAAAGATGTTCGAAAGCCGGATCTGGCAAGCCCTGCGCCACTTCGATCCGCAACGCGTCATCTTCATCGAGTCCGAGAGCAAGAAAGTCGGCAACGTCCGCGTTCCCGACGCGCTGATGGAGCGCATGCGCGCGTCGCCCTGCATCTCGCTGCAACTGTCGCGTGAAGGCCGGGTAACACTGCTGATGGACGAGTACGCACACTTTGTCGCCGCGCCGGAAGCGCTGAACCAGCAACTCGACTGCCTGGTGGCGCTGCACGGCCGTGACACCATTTCGCGCTGGCAGCAAATGGCGCGCGAGGGACAACTGCAGCAACTGGTCGGGGAGTTGCTGGAACAACATTACGACCCGGCCTACTTGCGCTCGATCGACCGCAATTTCACGCAGTTCCCGAACGCCAGGATGCTGGATGTGGACGAAGTTTCCGATGCTGCCTTTGCTGCCGCCGCGCGGACGGCGGCAATAGCCGATTGACAGGGCGACCGGGCGCAGGTCGCACGCTACAAGCGATGGTCGCGCCAGCATCGACGGCGATTGCGCCCAACAAAAAAGCCGCGTAGCGCGGCTTTTTTGTTGGCTGGCCGGTTTGTAGCCTGGCCCCGTATGCGATCGGAATGAACGAAGTCTACTTCTTCTCAGGCGCCGGATTATCCGTAGCCGGTGCAACCGCCGCGGCAGCACCCTTGAACTTGACCTTCGCCTTCTTCTTCAACGACTCGACATAGGCAGTCATTTCTTCTTGCGCCAGCGTGCCCACGACCTGCTGCTCTTGGGCGGTGCGCCGTGCCGCGTCCGGCTTGGCTGGCTGGCCGACTTTGCCGATCCGGTACACGCCGTAACCCTCGCCCGGCAATTCGGTGCCGACGAAGGCCGGCAGCTTGCTGACGTCCGCTTTCAGGATGGCCGTGGCGGCCTCGCCGCGCAGGTCCGGATTCTTGCTGCGCGAGATCGTCCTGACCTCGCCAAAACCGGCGCTGTCGGGCTTTGCCTGCAACGCCGCCAGCTTTTCCTGGCCGGCCTTGCTTGCCAGCACCTGCGCTTCGCGGCGCGTTACCTGCTCGGCCAGTGCTGGCTTGACTTCATCAAAAGGCTTCTTGGCAGCAGGCTTGTGTTCGATCACCCGTCCGGCGATGAGCGTACTGGCGGCTACTTCGACGGCTTCCGTGTTGCGCTTGTTGCGAACGGCGTCGTCGCCAAACAGCGCACCCAGGAATTTCGGGTTGTTATAGACGGCCTTGGCGGCGGCCGGATTGCCGGCGCGCGTCAGGCCGGCGACTGTCTCGATCTTCAGCCCGAGCTTGTCGGCAACCGGCTTCAGGCTGTCTGCCTGTTCATAGACCGTGTTCGAAAACGTTTCAGCCATCTCGGTGAATTTTTTCGCTGCCAACTGCTTCTTGATATCGCCAGCGATGTCCGCCTTGACCTGCTCCAGCGCCATCTTGCCGCCCGGCTTGGCTTCCGTGAGCTTGATGATGTGGTAACCGAAATCGGATTCGACCAGGTCGCTCATCTCGCCCGGCTTGAGCTTGAATGCGGCTTCCTCGAACGGCTTGACCATCATGCCCGGACCGAAGAAACCAAGGTCACCGCCTTTTTCAGCGGAACCGGGATCCTGCGAATTAGCCTTGGCAAGCCGGGCGAATTCAGCGGGATCGCGACTCTTGCGCAGTTGCTCCAGCAATTTGGCGGCCTTGTCCTTGGCCGCGGACTTCTCTGCGGCTGGCGCGGACTTGCTGGCGGCGACCAGGATATGGCTGGCGCGGCGCTGCTCCGGTGTCGAATAGCGCTGCTGGTTCTGGTCGTAGTAGGCCTTGATGTCGGCGTCGCCGACGCTGATCTGCGCGGCAACCGTGTCCATGCTCAGCACGACGTATTCAGCCTTGACCTGCTCGGGGATTTCGAAGGCTGCCGGATTCTTGTCGTAGTAATCCTTCAGCATCGCGTCGGTCAACTTGACCTTGGCGCTGAAGTCGGCAGCCTTGAAGCGCAGTTCCTGCACCTCGCGCTCTTGCTCGTTGATTTCGGCCAGCCATGTCGTCAGGGACTTGGGTGCGATTACCGTGTTTTCGATCGCGCCGCTCAGTTGCTGTTGTGCGAGGTCCTGGCGCAGGCGGGATTCATAGATCGCCGGCGTCATGCCCTGGCCGGCCAGCAAGGCCTTGTAACGCTCGCCATCGAACTTGCCATCCGCGCCGACCATATCCGGAATCGCCAGGATGTTTTGCTGCAGCACCTGGTCCGGCACCGACAGCTTGTTGCGTGCGACTTCAGCAGACAGCGCACGTTGCGCGACCAGTCCTTCAAGTACGGATTGGCGTGCAGCGGGCGTATCGAACATGCGCGCATCGATCTGGCCACCGAACATCTGGCGCAGGCGCTCTACCTGCTGCCGATGTCCCTCGTTGACCTGTTCGCTGGTGATCGGCTGTCCGCCTACCGTGGCGACCACGTTGTCATCGCCGCCATAACGTGAATAGCCCTCGAGACCGAGGAAAGCAAACGACGGGAAGATGACCAGCAACAGGACGAACTGCATCATGCGCTGATGGGTACGGATGAAGTCAAACATGGTCTGATGCTCGCATGCCACGCGCCGGGTCAAGCCCCGGGCAGGCGTATCGGGTACATAAGAAAAAAGGCGAACATCATGTTCGCCTTTTTTTCGATTATTGGCGGAGTGGACGGGACTCGAACCCGCGACCCCCGGCGTGACAGGCCGGTATTCTAACCAGCTGAACTACCACTCCTTTTTACTGCTATTGCCTGGCTGTGTTGGTGGGTGCTGAGAGGCTCGAACTCCCGACCTACGCCTTGTAAGGGCGCCGCTCTACCAACTGAGCTAAGCACCCTGTGATTGCAAGAACAGCCTTGACTGTCACTGCATAACGCCACCGGCCCAGCCCGACATTTTCGGCGCGTGTCACCCCGCCGAAAGGACGTTAGTTTACCGCATCTTTCAAGGCTTTGCCAGGCTTAAATTTCGGTACTTTCGCTGGGCTGATCTCGATCGATTCGCCCGTACGTGGATTGCGACCGGTACGTGCCGCCCGCGCGCTGGTCGAGAAGGTGCCAAAGCCGACCAGTGTCACCGAGCCACTCTTTTTCAGTGTCATGGTCACGCCGCCGATCAGGGCGTCGAGCGAGCGTGTGGCGGCCGCCTTCGAAATGTCAGCTTGTTGGGCGATATGGTCGATCAAATCCGATTTGTTCACTGCGTCCCCTCCTGTTGTTGTTTTTTCTTTATCGTCGCGGCTTAGGGCCGCAAAAATCGCACGATCGTGCACAAGCATTAGACTAGCCGTCGACATTCGGTGTCAAGCAAGTATCTGCCACAAGGTAGTGCGCGCCGAAAAAAAAGCGCCCCGAAGGGCGCTTCGCTGCGCCATCCACGGGTCAATCGAACCGTGGATGGTCCAGAGTCAGTGTTTGACGACGCTGGCCTCTGCTTTCTCGGCCGGCTTGCTGACGGCTTCGGCAACGATTTCTTCTTCCAGCAGCGGCACCGGCTGGCGCTCCAGTGCGATTTCCAGCACTTTGTCGATCCAGCGCACCGGCACGATTTCCAGCTTGTTCTTGACGTTGTCCGGAATCTCGGCCAGGTCCTTCACGTTTTGCTCGGGAATCAGCACCGTCTTGATCCCGCCGCGATGGGCTGCCAGCAGCTTCTCCTTGAGTCCGCCGATTGGCAACACTTCGCCACGCAGCGTGATCTCGCCGGTCATTGCCACCGATGCCTTGACCGGGATGCCGGTGAAGGCCGACACCAGCGCGGTGGTCATGCCGATACCTGCCGAAGGACCGTCCTTCGGCGTTGCGCCTTCCGGTACGTGGATGTGGAGGTCGGACTTCTCGAACAGATCGCTCTTGATGCCCAGCTTCCTGGCGCGGCTGCGCACCACGGTGCGCGCCGCTTCGATTGATTCCTTCATCACGTCGCCCAGCGTACCGGTGCGGATCACGTTGCCCTTGCCGGGCATGTTCATCGCCTCGATCGTCAGCAGTTCGCCGCCAACTTCGGTCCAGGCCAGGCCGACCACCTGCCCGACCTGGTTTTCCTTTTCGGCGACACCGAAATCGAAGCGCCGCACGCCCAGGAACTTGTCCAGGTTTTTTGGCGTGACAAGCACCTTGCACTCCTGCTTCTTCAGCAGCAGCAGCTTGACCACCTTGCGGCAGATCTTCGAGATTTCGCGCTCTAGCGAACGCACGCCGGCCTCGCGCGTGTAATAGCGGATGATGTCGCGCAGCGCACTTTCGGAAACGCTGATCTCGTCGACCTTCAGGCCATTGTTCTTGATCTGCTTGGGCAGCAGGTAGCGTTGCGAAATGTTGGTCTTCTCGTCTTCGGTATAACCCGACAGGCGAATGACTTCCATCCGGTCCAGCAGCGCCGCCGGGATGTTCAGCGAGTTCGAGGTTGCCACGAACATCACGTCCGACAGATCGAAGTCGACCTCGACATAATGATCCGAGAACGTGTGGTTTTGCTCGGGATCGAGCACTTCGAGCAGGGCTGACGACGGGTCGCCGCGGAAATCCATGCCCAGCTTGTCGATTTCATCGAGCAGGAACAAGGGATTGCGCACGCCGCACTTGGACAGGCTCTGCAGGATCTTGCCCGGCATCGAGCCGATGTAGGTGCGACGATGGCCGCGGATCTCGGCTTCGTCACGCACGCCGCCCAGGGCCATGCGTACGAACTTGCGGTTCGTGGCACGTGCAATCGACTGCCCGAGCGAAGTCTTGCCGACGCCCGGAGGGCCGACGAAGCACAGGATCGGCGCTTTGAGCTTTTCCACCCGCTGTTGCACGGCAAGATATTCAAGGATGCGTTCCTTGACCTTGTCGAGCCCGTAATGGTCGTCCTCGAGCACTTTCTCGGCGTTCACCAGGTCATTGTTGACCTTGGATTTCTTTTTCCAGGGCAGCGCAACCAGCGTGTCGATGAAGTTGCGCACGACGGTGGCTTCGGCCGACATCGGTGACATCAGCTTGAGCTTCTTGAGCTCGGATTGCGCTTTTTCGCGCGCTTCCTTGGGCATCTTGGCGGCGACGATACGCTTTTCGAGCTCTTCGAGGTCGGCGCCCTCTTCACCTTCACCCAATTCCTTCTGGATTGCCTTGACCTGTTCGTTGAGGTAGTACTCGCGCTGGGATTTCTCCATCTGCCGCTTGACGCGGCCGCGGATGCGCTTCTCGACTTGCAGGATGTCGAGTTCGGCTTCGAGTTGCCCCAGCAGATGCTCGTGGCGCTTGGCCACGTTGAAAATTTCCAGGATGATCTGCTTTTGCTCGAGCTTGAGCGGCAAGTGCGCGGCGATGGTGTCGGCCAAGCGACCGGCATCGTCGATCCCGGCCAGCGAGGTCAGTATCTCCGGCGGGATTTTCTTGTTCAATTTCACATACTGGTCGAACTGCTGGACGATCGCGCGCCGCATTGCCTCGACTTCCGCCTCATCGCCCGGCTCGGATTCGATCGGCGTGACTTCGCAGACGAAGTGTGCTTCGCCGTCGGTAATGGAATCGATACGTGCGCGCTGTGCGCCTTCGACCAGCACCTTGACGGTGCCATCGGGCAGCTTGAGCATTTGCAGGATGTTGGCCACGCAGCCGATTTCGTAGATATCGTCGGCGGAGGGCTCATCCTTGGCGGCAGCTTTTTGGGCGGCAAGCATGATGCTCTTGCCCTGGCCCATTGCGGCCTCGAGTGCCTTGATGGACTTCGGTCGGCCAACGAACAGCGGTATCACCATATGCGGGAACACGACAACGTCGCGCAGCGGCAATAACGGCAGTTGGGTATGAGCGGGAAGTGCTGGAGTAGTCGTCATGGCGAGCCTTATCAGGATTACTGTCGATGATGTTGGCGCGACGGGCTAAAACGCAAGCCCTGAATCATCATTCGCACACGCGATTCAAAAGAAAAAAGCCACACGCGAAGTCTGACCTCGGGTGGCTTTACGATCGAAGCCGCGGTATGAACGCTGATTGATTCTGATTGTACTGCTTTTGTTCAATAAAACAGGGCAAAAAAAGTGTTCGGCCCTGTTGACTGCAAGTGATTTTCCGCTTCGACAGCACGGGATTGCAATGCAAGAGCCGTGCCCTTCAATCCGATTATTTCGCGCCAGAAACTTTTTGCTGCTCGTGATAAATCAGCAAAGGCTTGCCGCCATTGACGATGGTGTTCTCGTCGATGACGACCTTGGCAACATTTTGCAGGCTGGGCAGTTCGAACATGACATCCAGCAATGCATGCTCGATGATGGAACGCAGGCCGCGCGCACCGGTCTTGCGCGCCAGTGCCTTGCGGGCAATCGCGTGCATCGCAGCGGGACGGACTTCGAGTTCGGCGCCTTCCATCTGCAACAGCTTTGAATACTGCTTGATCAGTGCATTCTTCGGTTCGAGCAGGATCTGGATCAGTGCATCTTCGTTGAGTTCGGTCAGGGTTGCGATCACCGGCAAACGACCGACGAGTTCGGGAATCAGGCCAAACTTGATCAGGTCCTCGGGCTCGACTTCCATCAGCTTTTCGCTGGCGGAGCGCTCGCTCTGGCTCTTGACGTTGGCGCCAAAACCGATACCGCTCTTTTCCGAACGATTGGAAATGACCTTGGCCAGGCCGTCAAATGCGCCGCCGCAAATGAACATGATGTTGGTGGTGTCGATCTGCACGAAATCCTGGTTCGGATGCTTGCGGCCGCCCTGTGGCGGCACCGACGCCATGGTGCCTTCGATCAGCTTGAGCAAGGCCTGCTGCACGCCTTCGCCCGATACGTCACGGGTGATCGACGGGTTGTCCGACTTGCGCGAAATCTTGTCGATCTCGTCGATGTAGACGATGCCGCGCTGGGCTTTTTCGACTTCGTAATTACAGTTCTGCAACAGCTTCTGGATGATGTTTTCAACATCCTCGCCCACGTAACCGGCTTCGGTCAGCGTGGTCGCATCCGCAATAACGAACGGCACGTTCAGCATGCGCGCCAGGGTCTGCGCGAGCAAGGTCTTGCCGGAACCGGTCGGTCCGATCAGCAGGATATTGCTCTTGGCTAATTCGACTTCATCTTTCTTGCCGAGATGCTTCAGGCGCTTGTAGTGGTTGTACACCGCCACCGACAGGATGCGCTTGGCGATGTCTTGCCCGATCACATACTGGCCGAGCAATTCAAAGATTTCCTGCGGCGTGGGCAAGTCCGACTTTGGACCAGTTACGGCCTCAACGCTGGACGCTTCGTCCCGGATAATGTCATTGCACAGGTCGATGCACTCATCGCAGATGAACACCGAGGGTCCTGCGATCAGCTTTTTGACTTCATGCTGGCTCTTGCCGCAAAACGAGCAATAGAGCAGTTTTTCGCCGCTGGAGGACTTTTTTTCAGACATTGGGTGATCGGGGAAAGGTAGTGGTTTGATCTTACCTGCGAATTCCGGATTCGTCACGATGCCGCGCAAAATATGCGGCATCGGGTGCGAACGGCAATACAGACAGGACAAAAAGACAAAGCGCCCGGGACAAGCTTGGCCGGGCGCAGGTCTCGGGCCGCCGGTAAGTGCAAAAACCGGCCCGGGGGTTCAATTCGCTCAAATGCGGTTGGTCAGCACCTTGTCGATCATGCCGTATTCCTGGGCCTGCTCGGCCGACATGAAATTGTCGCGCTCGGTATCGCGTGCAATCTGTTCGGTCGTGCGGCCGGTCTTGTCGGCAAGGATCTGGTTGAGGCGTTCGCGCAGGTACAGGATTTCGCGGGCCTGGATCTCGATATCGCTGGCCTGGCCCTGTGCACCACCAAGCGGCTGGTGAATCATGATGCGCGAATTCGGCAGCGAGAAACGCTTGCCCTTGGCGCCGGCCGCAAGCAGGAAAGCGCCCATTGATGCCGCCAGTCCGGTACACAGCGTCGATACGTCAGGCTTGATGAACTGCATGGTGTCGAAAATGGCCATGCCCGCCGACACCGAGCCGCCCGGAGAATTGATGTACAGCGAGATGTCCTTGTCCGGATTCTCGCTCTCCAGGAACAGCAACTGGGCGACGATCAGGTTGGCGGCGTGGTCGTTGACCGGCCCCACCAGGAAAATCACGCGTTCCTTCAGGAGCCGCGAATAAATGTCATACGCCCGCTCGCCACGGCCGCTCTGCTCGATCACCATCGGCACCATGCCGAGCATCTGGGTATCGATTGCGCCGTTGCGGATCATGCTGGTTGTCATGTGCTTTTCCTAATGAGACCGCGGGGCGATCAGCCCTGCTGGTTATTGGCCATCAATTCGTCGAACGGTACCTGCTTCTCGGTGACCTTCGCTTTGCCGAGAACGTAGTTGACGACGTTTTCTTCCAAAACAAGGGCTTCGACTTCAGCCAGGCGACGACGGTCGCCAAAGTAGTATTTCAGCACTTCTTTCGGATCTTCGTAACTTTGTGCAAATTCGTCGACTTGCGCCTTGACCTGTTCCGGTGTCGCTTGCAGGTCGTTGGCCTTGACGACTTCGCCCAAAATCAGTCCGAGGCGGACCCGGCGCTCTGCCTGCGCGGTAAACAACTCGCGCGGGATCGGCATGTCCTTGACGTTCATGCCGCGTTGCGCCATGTCCTGCCGCGCCATTTCCATCAGGCGATCGGTGTCGTCCTCGACCAGTGCCTTGGGCACGTCGAGTTCGGCCGCCTTGATCAGCGCGTCCATCACGCTGTCCTTGTTCTTGGCCTTCAAGCGGTTGCCGGCTTCACGTTCGATATTGGCGCGAATGTCGGCGCGCATCTTGTCCAGGTCGCCATCGGCAATACCCAGCGACTGTGCGAACTCGGCGTCGACTTCCGGCAGGTGGGCCCATTCGAGCTTTTTCAGCGTGATCGTGAATTCGGCAGTCTTGCCGGCCACGTCCTTGCCGTGATAGTCCTCGGGAAAGCTCAGCGGGAAGGTCTTGGCTTCGCCGACTTTCAATCCGACGGTGGCTGCTTCGAACTCCGGCAACATGCGTCCTTCGCCGAGCACGAAGGCATAGTCCTCAGCCTTGCCGCCCGGGAACTCCACGCCGTCAATCTTGCCGACAAAGTCGATCGTCACGCGATCGCCATTCTTCGCAGCCAGATCCGAACCGCCGTCGCCGTGCTCGCCCTGCTCGCCCTTGACGTGATAGTGCACACGCTGCTTGCGCAGGATGTCGATCGTGCGCTCGACTTCGGCATCGGTCACGGTGGTCGCGGCTTTTTCCACTTCGGCCTGGGTCAGGTCGCCCAGCTTGATTTCCGGATATACCTCGAACGTGGCGTCGAACACGACGGTGTCGTCCGATTCTGCATTTTCCTTGGGCTCGATCTTCGGCAAGCCGGCAACCTTCAGGTTGTTCTCGACAGCGGCGTCGTTGAATGCACGGCCGACCTTGTCATTGAGTACCGAGGTCTCGACTTCATAGCCGTACTGCTGCGCAACCATCTTCATCGGCACTTTGCCGGGACGGAAACCAGGGGCGCGCGCTTTCTTGGCGCGAATCTTCAGTTGCTTTTCGACTTCGGCGCGCACCTCTGCCAGCGGCAGGCTGATGGTGATGCGACGTTCGAGCTTTTCCAGGGTTTCGACAGCAGTTGCCATATTATTCGTCCAAAAATGTGTTGTTCCGTGGTGCGAGGAGGGGGACTCGAACCCCCACACCATTGCTGGCGTCAGGACCTAAACCTGGTGCGTCTACCAATTTCGCCATCCTCGCGGCCGTATTTTTGCCAGCGCTTTTGACACGCTTTGCCATAGTCATGACGGCGATCCGGTGCGCCATGACCAAGTCTCTCGATGCAAAAGCAAAGGGCGACCCTGAAGTGAATACCGGTCGCCCTGCTGTGCCTCCGTAGAGGCCGTTCGACTTCAACCCGGCATTTTACTGGATTTTTCCCGGCCAAGCCCGCTATTTGCCACATTGCCATCCGCAGCTCAGGTGGCTGTGGATGGCCGGCGCACACGGAACCATGTCGCGTACAGGGCCGGCAAAAACAATAAGGTCAGGCCGGTCGCCACGATCAGCCCGCCCATGATGGCCACCGCCATCGGCCCCCAGAATACCGAGCGCGACAGTGGAACCATGGCGAGCACCGCCGCCGCCGCCGTCAGGATGATGGGCCGGAAGCGTCGCACCGCCGACTCGACGATGGCGTTCCACGGTTCAGCGCCGGCGGCAATATCCTGCTCGATCTGGTCGATCAGGATGACGGAATTGCGGATGATCATGCCAAACAAGGCAATCACGCCCAACTGGGCGACAAAGCCGAACGGGCGCTGCAGCACCAGCAGCGCCATCGCAGCACCGGCAATACCGAGCGGTCCGGTCAAAAATACCAGGAAAGAACGCGAAAAACTCTGCAGTTGCAGCATCAGCAGCGTGAAGATGATGAAGATCACCAGCGGCACGTTGGCGGCGATGGATTGCTGCGCCTTGCCACTGTCGGCAGCGGCGCCGGCCAGTTCAATGCGGTAGCCGGCTGGCAAGGCCTGGCGCAAGGGCGCCAGCGCCGGATCGATCTGCGACGACACGGTTGGCCCTTGTATGCCATCCATGACGTCGGACTGTACCGTGATCGCCCATTCACGTCCTTCGCGCCAGACCACGCCTGGCTCCCAGGTAAAGTGCGCCCGCGCCACCTGCGACATGGTCACCGGCCGGCCGCTGGCAGTGGGAATATTGAGGCCATTGAGCATCTCGATGGTCTTGCGCTCTTCGACCGGCTGCCGCATGACGATGTCAATGAGCTTGTCCTCTTCACGGAACTGGCCGACGGTAGTGCCGGTGAGGATGGTATTGGCGGCCCGCATCACGGTCTGGGAACTGATGCCCAGCGCGCGCAAGCGATCCTGGTCAAGATCAAGCCGCAGCACCTTGACCGATTCATTCCAGTTGTCGTTCACGCCCAGGGTGTTCGGATTGGCCCGCATGATTTCCTTGACCTTGTCCGCCATCGCACGGACTCCGGCGACTTCAGTTCCGGTCACCCGGAACTGGACCGGATACGGCACAGGCGGACCGTTGGGCAATAGCTTGACGCGGCCGCGCACTTCGGGGAAATCGGACTTGAACAGCGCGCCGATTTTAAGGCGCAATTCTTCACGCGCTTTCAGGTCGATCGGCAGCACCACGATTTGCGCAACGTTGGTCTGCGGGAAAATCTGGTCCAGCGGCAGGTAGAAACGCGGGCTGCCGGTGCCGACATAGCTGGTCACGCTCTCGATGCCCTTCTGCTGGCCAAGCCAGCTCTCGAACTTTTTCGCCTGCCGTTCGGTGGCCTGGAACGAACTGCCTTCCGGCAGCCAGAGTTCCACCATCAGTTCAGGCCGGCTCGAGTCCGGGAAAAACTGCTGCTCGATGATGCGAAAGCCCATGATGCCCAGCCCGAAGACCAGCAAGGTGAGCGCGATGGTGGTCTTGCGCCAGTCGACGCACCAGTTCACCAGCCGCCGGAAGCGTGCATAGAAAGGGGTGTTGAACAATTCGTGATGACCATCGGCGCCGGCCCGGGGCTTGTTCTTCAACAGCCGATAGCCGATGTACGGCGTGAACAGGACCGCCGCGAACCAGGAAATGATCAGCGCCAGTGCATTCACCGAAAACATCGAAAACGTGTATTCGCCGGCGGCCGACTTGGCCAGGCCGATCGGCAGGAATCCGGCCGCGGTGATCAGCGTACCGGTCAGCATCGGCATCGCCGTCGAGGTGTAGGCAAAGGTCGCCGCTTCCAGCCGCGACAGGCCCTCCTCCATCTTGCGCACCATCATCTCGACGGCGATGATGGCGTCGTCGACCAGCAGTCCCAGCGCAATGATCAGCGCCCCCAGCGAAATCTTGTGCAGGTCGATGTTGAGCATGCGCATGAACAGGAAAGTCACCGCCAGCACCAGCGGTATGGTCAATGCCACCACCAGGCCCGGCCGCACATCAATGCGCAGCGGCCGCGTGTGCAGGCCAAGCGCAAGGAAGCTGACCGCCAGCACGATCAACACGGCTTCGGTCAGCACCTTCAGGAATTCGTTGACGGAGGACTTCACGGCGCGCGGCTGGTCGGTCACTTGCTGCAGCTCTATCCCGACCGGCAGCTTGGCGCGCACATCGGCGGTGGTCTTCTGCAATGCTTCGCCCAGGCGGATGATGTTGCCGCCCTTCTCCATCGAGACACCCAGGCCGATCACGTCGCGACCGTTGAAGCGCATCGTGTCTTGCGGCGGATCGCGGTATTCGCGCCGGATGGTGGCGAAATCACCGAGACGCAATGGCACGCCACCGGCCCGCAACTCCAGGTTTTCCAGGTCCTTGGGGGTGCGCAGTGCGCCGCTGACACGCACCTGCAAATTGTCGGTCGGCGTCACCAGTACACCGGTGGATTCCAGCGCATTCTGGGCATTGAGTTGCGCCACGACCGATTCAATCGGTATGCCGAGCTGGGAAAACTTCTTGTGCGAAAACTCGATGAATACTTTTTCATCCTGCACGCCGTAGAGTTCGACCTTCGCAACCGATGGCACCTTGAGTAGTTGCTGGCGCACGAAGTCTGCGTACTCCTTCACTTCAGCATGGGAAAAACCGTCGCCGGAAATGGCGAAGATGGAGCCATAGGTATCGCCAAATTCATCATTGAAGAAGGGGCCGATCACGCCGGCCGGCAAAGTGCCGCGGATGTCGCCGATTTTCTTGCGGACCTGGTACCACGAGTTGGTGGTTTCCCTGGGCGGCGTGGATTCGCGCAATTGCAGGATGATCAGCGTCTCGCCCGGCTTGGAGTAGCTGCGGATGGTGTCGATGTAGGGCGTTTCCTGCAGCTTCTTTTCCAGCTTGTCGGTGACCTGTTCGGCCATTTGCAGCGCGGTCGCACCCGGCCAGTTTGCCCGCACCACCATGGCGCGAAAGGTGAAAGGCGGATCTTCGTCCTGGCCGAGCTCCGAGTAACTGAGGATACCGCCCAGCAGCAATACCGCCATCAGGTAGCGCGTCAGCGGTATGTGCTCCAGCGCCCAGCGCGACAGGTTGAAACCGCCCTTCATTTAGCGGCTCCGGCCGTGCCCGCCGCGGGCAAGTTCGGTGTTTGTCTCGACCCAGGCGAACCAGGCGACCCGGCCGTTACGGCGGGCGCAGCGGGCGACTCGGCAACGAGCAATTTGACTTTCTGCCCAGGCTTGAGCAAGTTGACGCCCGCGGTCACCACGGTCTGTCCGGCGGCCACGCCGCTGGCGATCACGACGTCGTTGCCCGACACCGTGGCGAGCTGCACCGGAACCAGTTTGACTGCGCCGTTCTCCACCACCCAGACGGCGGTATTGCCCTTCTCGTTGAACAGGGCCGACAGCGGCAGCTTGAGCACGGGATTTGGGTTGGCGGCGATGAAGGCAACCGTTGCCGTCATGCCGAGCCGGATCTGTTGCGCCGCATCCGGAATGCTGACGCGGGCCAGATAGGTGCGGGTTGCCGGATCCGCAACCGGCGACAGTTCGCGCAACTTGCCCTTCATCTTGTATTCGCGATCAGCCCAGAAAGTGACCTGCAGGTCGGCGATGTTGCGCAGCGCATCGACCTTGTCTTCCGGGATGCCGATCACGACTTCCTTGTCACCCGGCCTGGCCACGCGCAATACTGGCGTGCCGGCGGCGACCACCTGACCGGCTTCCGCGTCGATGGCAGTGACCACGCCGTCCGAATCCGACAACAGGTTGGCGTAACCGGCCTGGTTGGATTGATTGCGCGCAGCAGCCAGCGCCTGCTCATGGCTTGCCTGCGCCGACTGGAATGCGGTCTCTTTTGCCTGCAGCACGGCGGCGCTGACAAAATTCTTCTGGCGCAGTTCCTGGTAGCGGGCGAATTCCGACTTGGCCAGCGCCAGGTTGCTGTTTGCCGCGCGCAATGCGGCGTCGGCCTGCGCTTGCGCCAGCCGCAGGTCCTGGGGATCGAGCTGCATCAGCACTTGCCCGCGCTTGACGGCCGCGCCGACATCGACATTGCGGGTGACGATCTTGCCCGGCACCCGAAAGCCAAGCCGGGATTCCACCCTGGCCCGCACTTCGCCGGGGAATTCGGCAATGACGCTGATTTTTTGCGGCTCCAGCAGCATGGCCCGCACCGGACGCACATCCTCGGCTTTTTCAGCGGGCTTTCCGCAGGCGCCCAAGAGCAGGCTTGTCGTCAGGATGGATGCGAATGCCCGCATCGCATGGCGGAATCTTGTCTGGACCACGTTGTTTTTCCTTTACTATCCGGAGCTGCTCAGTGCGGCGGCGATTCAGCCGGACGCAATGCGGTCTTCACATTGCGGGCTGCATTGCACTTTTGGCCGCTTTGCTGCACTGCGAAATTCTTTTACTGACCGAGGGGTTAGTAATTATAAGCGGAAAGTCTTTTCCGCAATCCATGACATTTCAACAAATTTCATGTCAGTAGAACATTACGAAAATTTTCCGGTGGCGTCCTTGCTATTGCCTTCCCGCTTGCGTCCGGCGGTCGAGGCGATCTACAACTTTGCCCGCCAGGCCGATGATATTGCCGACGAAGGCGATGCCCCGGCATCCGAGCGGCTGGCGGCGCTGGCCGGATTTCGCGCCGGGCTGGATCGCATTGAGGCGGGCCTGCCGCCCCTCTCCCCATTGTTCCGGGCGCTGCAAAGTGCGGTGCTGGATCATTCCCTATCGCTGGAACCGCTGCGCGATTTGCTCAGTGCATTCGAACAGGATGTGGTGACGACCCGCTACGCAGACCAGCACAGCGTCATTGACTATTGCCGCCGCTCTGCCAATCCGGTTGGCCGCCTGATGCTGGCTCTTTATGACCAGCAGGCGCCGGACCAGTTGCGGCAGTCGGACGCGATCTGCACCGCCCTGCAACTGATCAATTTCCTGCAGGATGTCGCCATCGACATGAAAAAAGAACGTATCTACCTGCCGCTGGAAGACCTGCTGCACTTCGGCGTGAGCGAACAGCAAATCGCGCAGGGCCGGGTCGACAACGCCTGGCGCGCACTGATGCGCTTTGAAGTGGAGCGCGCCAGGTCGTTGATTGTCAGCGGCGCCCCGCTGGCGACTTCGCTGCCGGGCAGGATAGGCTGGGAATTGCGGCTGGTCGTGCAGGGCGGACTACGGATACTGGAAAGATTGGAGGCAGCCGGCTTCGACGTGTTCAACCGCCGTCCGACGCTTGGCCGGGCCGACTGGTCGCTGATGCTTTACCGTGCCCTCGCATGGCGTTTGGGCCATGCACCGAAAAACGCAGGTCGTTGACCTGCACTTTGTCGGCTAGCATAGCGACTTCGCTTCTTCCCGCCTGAATCATGTCACCCGACGAATATTGCCAGGAGAAAGCCGCCAAAAGCGGCTCCAGTTTTTACTACAGCTTCCTGTT
>NZ_JAUSNH010000161.1 GCF_030645335.1 Lacisediminimonas sp.
ATACATCGACCGGAAACCACACGCCATGCGGCTTGAGCCAGGCGTTCAGGTGATCAAGGACGATGCCGGGCTCGACCGTGACGGTCATTGCCTCCATGTCCAGCGTCAGCACGCGGTTCAGGTATTTGCTGTTGTCGATGACCAGTGCGGCGCCGACGGTCTGCCCGCACTGCGACGTGCCGGCGCCGCGCGGCAACAGCGGCACATGCAGTTCGCGGCAGATGGCGATGGCAGCGCGCACATCGTCCACGGTCCTGGGCACCAGCACGCCGACCGGCTCGATCTGGTAGATCGACGCATCGGTGGCATAGCGCGCCCGCGATCCGCGGTCGAACTTGACCTCGCCCTGCACCGCCCGGCGCAAGCGTGCCGACAGTTCATTGACATAGGGGCTGGGCTTGATCAGGACCTGGTCCGTGACGGGTGCGTTCATGGGATGCGGGACAGGTGTTGGTGAATGGGGTTCAGGGTTCAGGCGGCGCTGTTGCGGGGGCCTTGCTGGTCGGCGCGCAAGGCCTCCAGCACGGCCTCGCACTTGTGCTGAAGGTGGGTGCGCAGCAAGGCCACCAGCCGGGCTTCATCGCGTGCGCTCAATGCCTCTACCATCCCGGCATGGTCGCGGCAGGCGCGGTCCCATTTTTGCTGGTCGTAATTGGATCGGAAGCGCAGGTGCTGCATCCGGATGTTCAGTGTCTGGTAGGTCTGGGTCAGCAGCCGGTTGCGCGCCGCCAGGTTGATGCAATCATGGATGCGCCGATTGAGGCGGTAATACGCTGGCAGGTCGCGCCGCGCATGACAGGCCAGCATTTCGAAAGTCAGGGCCCGGATCTCGACGATTTCTTCATCCGAGATATTGCGGCAGGCCAGTTCGCCCGACAGCGCTTCCAGCGCACTCATCAGCTCGAAGCTCTCGCGCACATCGTCTTCGGACAAGGCCAGTACCTGCGCCCCGCGATTGGGTTCGATGGCGACCAGGCCCTGGGCCGCGAGCAGGCGGAATGCTTCGCGCAATGGAGTGCGGGACACGCCCAGCCGCTCGCACAGCGCGCGCTCGTTGAGCCGTGCGCCGGGCTTCAATTCGCCTTCGGTAATCAGCTCGCGCAAGCGCGCCGCCACGCTGGCGGGCAAGGTTGCGCGATCAGTCTCGGCGGCACCGGGCCGCGCGTCCTGCGATGGCATCAAGGAAACTGGTGGAGTCATTGGTATACCAAAAATATTTGGCTAAGCATAAATCTTTTAGCCCGAAAAACAAAGTGGGGATTAGCCAGTGATCGCCCGTCGTCGCTTCGCATTCCTCTCTATGAAGGTAACAGGAATGCCCCCTGTAATGATGCTGCTATGCAATATGAAACTTGCTTGTCACGGCCGGACAAGCTCACTACTATCAGTTTTTGTATACCAACTGTCCTGGGGTTTGCTGATGATTTCCCTTAATTCCCATCCATCCGGTCGTCACTTCCTGCAGATCCCCGGTCCCAGCCCGGTACCGGACCGTATTTTACGGGCGATCGACAACGCCACCATCGACCACCGCGGGCCGGAATTTGCCGCGCTCGGCAAAGCGGTCATCAGCGGCATGCAGCAGATTTTTCGTACCAGTGGCAATGTGGTCATTTATCCGTCGTCGGGTACCGGCGCCTGGGAAGCGGCGCTGGTCAACACCATGTCGCCGGGCGACCTGGTACTGATGGTCGAGACCGGTCAGTTCGCGACCTTGTGGAAGAAGATGGCGGACAAGCTGGGCGTGCGCGTCGAGTTCATTGCCGGCGACTGGCGCCACGGTGTCGACCCGATGGCGGTCGAGGCGCGGCTGGCACAGGACAAGGGCCACGAGATCAGGGCAGTGTGCGTGGTGCACAACGAGACATCGACTGGCAGCACCAGCCGCATCCATGAAGTGCGCAAGGCAATCGACCGCGCCGGCCATCCGGCCTTGCTGATGGTCGATACCGTGTCGGGCCTGGGCTGCGCCGACTACCGTCATGATGAATGGGGCGTGGACGTTTCCGTATCCGGTTCTCAAAAAGGCCTGATGATGCCGCCCGGCCTGTCCTTCAATGCCGTCAGCGCAAAGGCGCTGGCTGCCGCCGCGCAGGCGCGGCTGCCACGTTCCTACTGGGATTGGGCCGAGATGGTGGCGATCAATCCGAGCGGCTATTTCCCCTATACGCCGTCGACCAACATGCTGTACGGCCTGGTCGAAGCGATTGCGATGTTGCTGGAGGAAGGACTCGAGAATGTCTTTGCCAGGCACCAGCGGCACGCCGAGGCGACCCGGCGTGCGATCCGCGCCTGGGAGCTGGAAATACTGTGCCTGGAACCGGCCGAGTACAGCCCGGTGCTGACCGCGGTCGTCATGCCGGACGGGCATAACGCCGACCGGTTCCGCAAGGTGGTCCTGGAAAATTTCAACATGTCGCTGGGTCAGGGCCTGGGCAAGCTGTCCGGCCGGGTATTCCGCATCGGCCACCTTGGCGACTTCAATGACCTGACACTGTGCGGCACGCTGTCCGGGGTTGAAATGGGCCTGGGCCTGGCTGGCGTGCCGCATAGCAAGGGGGGCGTACAGGCGGCGATGGCCTACCTGGCCGAAACTGCGGCGCCGGCGGTGGTCAAGGCGGGGTGAGCAATGGCTGGGTGACAGGCAGCGCCACGCCGGCATCATGACAAGAGTTTCAAGCAACACAAACCAAGGCGCAAGCCTGAAGACCAAAGACCGAAGACTTCAAGCAAGACAATGACAACCGGAGGAGACACCATGAAACGCACTATTTTTTCCGCAAGCCTTGGCGATTCACTGCGCGGCCTGACCGCGCTCACCTTGTGCGCAGGCGCGCTGCTGGGAATTGCCGCGCCGGCGACGGCGCAGGTCGAAATCAAGCTCGGCCACGTCGGCGAGCCGGGCTCGCTGTTCCAGTTGAGCGCCGACGAATATGCGAGGCGCGCCAACGCCAAACTGGGCAACAAGGCCAAGGTCGTGGTGTTCGGCTCCAGCCAGCTTGGCGGCGACAAGGAAATGGTCCAGAAGCTCAAGCTCGGCACCATCGACATGGCATTGCCGTCGACCGTGATGTCGTCCGAAGTCGACCTGTTCGGCATCTTCGAGTTGCCCTACATCGTCAAGGACCGCCAGCACATGGGCCGCATCGAGAAAGATCTTTTCTGGCCCAGCATCGCACCGGCTGCGGAAAAGAAAGGCGTGAAGATCCTGGCGGTATGGGAAAACGGCTATCGCCATATCACCAACAACAAGCGCCCGATCAAGGTGCCGGATGACCTCAAGGGCATCAAGCTGCGCGTGCCGGAAGGCAAATGGCGCGTCAAGATGTTCCAGCAATACGGCGCCAATCCGAGCCCGATGAAGTTTTCCGAATTGTTCACTGCCTTGCAGACCGGCGTGATGGATGGCCAGGAAAATCCGTTCACCCAGATCTATTCCGCCAAGTTGCAGGAAGTGCAGAAATTCATGTCGCTGTCCGGACACGTCTATACGCCGGCTTACCTGACTGTCGGCACCCGCCGCTACAACGGCCTGCCGGCTGACGTGCGCAAAGTGCTCGAAGACACCGCCAAAGAGACCCAGGCCTATGTCTATGCAACGGCAATCAAGGGCGAAACCGACTTGCTCGACAAGCTCAAGAAAGCCGGCATGCAAGTCAATGAAGTCGACAAGAACGCCTTCATCGCCGCCAGCAAGCCGATCTATGACGAGTTCAGCCGTGAAGTTCCTGGCGCCAAGGATTTGATCGACCGTGCGGTCGCACTCGGCAAATAAACCGGCATCGCGAGAGAAAACAACATGAGTGAATCCTTGTCGCAAGCAGGAGGCAGCGCAACCCAGCGGTTCCGGGATCGCTATGGCCGCATCCTGGAGTGGGTGGTCGGCGGCCTGATGGTGGTCCTGGCGGTTGAAGTGACGTTCTGCATCGTGTTTCGCGTCGTGGGCAACTCGCTGGTGTGGTACGACGAGGTCGCCTCGGTGCTGCTGGCCTGGCTGACGTTTTACGGTTCCGCCCTGGCGTCCGTCAAGCGCGGTCATATCGGCTGCCCCGAGGTGATCGAGCAGTTCGCGCCCGGAACCCGGCGCGTATTCGAAATCATTGCCCAGGTCCTGACGATTGCGTTCTTCGCGTTGCTGGGATGGGTCGGCCTGACCATCCTGCCGGCGCTGGTCGGCGAGTCGCTGGTGAGCCTTCCGATCCCGATGACCGTGGTGCAGTCGGTGATCCCGATTTCCGCGGCGCTGATCCTGGTCGCCGAAGTCACCTACCTGATCGACCTGCTTGGCGATGGGTCGCGGCAGCATGGGCCGGCGGTGGGGCCGACGCTGTCCGACGGCCTGCACTGACCCGGGAGAACGAACATGACAACCATGCTGGTTCTATTCGGGGCGGTGCTGGGTCTGGTGCTGATCAATGTGCCGATCGCGGTATCTTTGGGGATCGTGGCGACCATCGCCATGTTGGTCAGCCAGGGTACCGACTCGCTGCCCAACCTGGCCGTCGTTACCTACAATGGCGCGACCAATTTTCCGCTGCTGGCGATTCCCTTGTTCATCCTGGCCGGCGCGATCATGAATGCGTCGGGCATCTCGCAGCGACTGATTGCGTTTGCCTCTGCCTTGTTTGGCTGGGTGCGGGGCGGACTGGCGCACGTCTCGATCGGCTCCTCGCTGTTCTTCGCCGAGATATCCGGCTCGGCCGTGGCGGATGTCGCCGCACTCGGATCGATCCTGATTCCCGGCATGAAAAGCAAAGGCTATCCGGCGCCGATGGCCGCCGCCGTGATGTCGTCGGCTGCCACGCTGGCGGTGATCATTCCACCGTCGATCCCGATGATCCTGTATGCGGTGATGGCTGAAACATCGGTGGTGCAGCTGTTCGTCGCCGGCGTCGTGCCGGGCCTGATCGGTGCGATGGGCCTGATGTGCATGGCATCGTTCCTGGCTCGTCGCTACAACTTGCCCCGCGGCGATGCCTTCTCCTGGGAGCGGGTGCGCAAGACCGCGCGTGAAGCACTGTGGGCATTCGCCTTGCCGCTGATTATCCTGGGCGGCATTTTCGGTGGCGTGGTGACAGCGACGGAAGGTGCAGCACTGGCCGTGGTTGCCGCACTGTTCATCGGCCTGGCAGTGTATCGGGAGCTCGACCTCAAGCACCTGCGGCTGGCGGTGGTGGAGGGCGGGATGCAGACCGCGGTGGTGATGTTGCTGGTTGCGACCAGCGCCTTGCTCGGCACCTACCTGACCGAAGTACAAGCGCCGCAACAACTGGCAAAGGCAGTGTCGGACTTCACCAGCAACAAGTGGGTGGTGCTGGCCTTGCTCAATGTCGTGTTCCTGTTCCTGGGCATGTTCCTGCATTCGGCCGCGGCAATCATCCTGGTGATTCCGATCGTGATGCCATTGGTCAAGCTGGTCGGCATCGACCCGGTGCATTTCGGCCTGATCGTGACCATCAACCTGGGCATCGGCCAGCAAACGCCGCCGGTTGCCAGCGTACTGATGGTGGCAAGCTCGATCGCCAAGGCGTCGGTGTGGGAAGTCACGCGCGTCAATATCTGGTTCATTGCCGTGTTGGTGGCGGTGCTGATGCTGGTGACGTATGTGCCGATAACCGGCATGGGCCTGGTGGAATACTTCTATCGATAGCAGGCAAAGCAGCGGCCCGGGTCCGGCGCAGGCATTGTCCGTGCGCCGGACACCGGGCTTTCATCATCGGTCCGGCAAGGCCGGAAATTTTTTCCATGGAGTCGCACCATGAGCAACGGCCAAGTCCATCTGTCGATCCATAACGGCGTTGCGCAGATCCTGATCGACCGCCCGCAAGCGCGCAACGCAATGACCTGGTCGATGTATGAAGAGCTTGGCCGCATCTGCGAGCAGCTGCGCGACCAGCCGGAAATTCGCGTGGCGACCATTCGCGGCGCGGGTGGCGAAGCCTTTGTCGCCGGAACCGATATCGAACAATTCCGCACCTTTGAAGGCGGCGAAGACGGCATCGCGTACGAGAAAGTCATCGACCAGCGCATTGGCCAGATAGAAGCATTGCCGATGCCCACGGTCGCCATTGTCGACGGCTGGGCAATCGGCGGCGGGCTTGCCATCAGCGCAGCTTGCGATTTCCGCATCGCCACGCCGAAGTCGGCATTCGGCTTGCCGATCGCCCGCACGCTGGGCAACTGCCTGTCGAGCAATAACGTCGCGCGGGTGGTCGCCGCCTTCGGTGTCGCCCGCGCCAAGCGCATGCTGCTGCTGGCCGAGACCATTCCAGCCGAGGAAGCAAAGGCATGCGGCTTTGTCACCGTCATTGCGCCGGCAGACGAACTCGACCAGCAGGCAGCCGCCATGTGCGCGCGGCTGGCGCAGCATGCACCGGTCACGATGCGGGTTTCCAAGGAAGCCATCCGGCGTGTCATTGCGCAAACAGTGCCCGAGGGTGACGACCTGGTCCGCGCCTGCTATGGCAGCCGCGATTTCATGATCGGCGTCAACGCCTTCCTCGACAAGAAGCGCCCCGAGTGGACGGGATCCTGATCGGTCGCACCATTGCTTGCAGCTAGCCGCAAGGCGGCAAGCAGGCCGGCTAAAAAAAGCGCCAAAGAACCCATTCAACAAAATCCAGGGCCAGACCAAAGGCACCACCAATGAATACGAACCAGGCTGCACCCGATCGACCCGGCCCGATGGCCGGCATGCGCGTACTGGAGCTGGCCCAGATCATGGCGGGTCCGACCTGCGGCATGATGCTGGCCGACATGGGCGCCGATGTCATCAAGGTGGAAAAGCTGCCCGGCGGGGATGACTCCCGCGCGTATCGGGAGCCGCTGGTCAACGGCGTGTCTGCGCCCTTCATGATCCTCAACCGCAACAAGCGCGGCATCGCGCTCAACCTGAAGACAGAGCAGGGACGGGAAGTTCTGCTGCGCATGGTCAAGGATGCCGATGTGCTGATCGAAAATTACCGGCTGGGCACCATGGACAAGCTCGGCCTGGGCTACGAAACGCTGCGCGCACACAATCCCGGCCTGATTTATTGCTCCATCTCCGGCTATGGCCGTGACGGGCCCTTCGCCGACAAGGGCGGCTTCGACCTGATCGCCCAGGGAATGAGCGGCCTGATGTCCTTTACCGGCGAGCCGGGGCGCCCGCCTGTCAAGACCGGCAATTCGATCGCCGACATCAATGCCGGCATCCTGGCGGTGATTGGCGTGACCGCCGCCTATGTCCACAAGCTCAAAACCGGCCAGGGGCAAATGGTCGACACTTCCTTGCTGGAAGCCGGCCTGCAGCAAACCTACTGGCAGGCTGCGGTGTATTTTGCGAACGGAACATCAGTCGGCCCGACCGGCTCGGCCCATTTGCTGACCGCCCCATACCAGGCCTTCCAGGCCAGTGACGGCTGGATCAACATTGGCGGCGCAAACCAGGCCAACTGGGAGCGCATCGCCGAAGTGCTGGGCCATCCGGAATGGAAGGCAGACCAGCGCTTTGCCAGCAATACGGCCCGCATGGAAAACCTGCCGGCATTGTGCACTGCAATGAACGAGGTACTGATCACGCGCAGCAAATCGGAATGGATCGCCGCCTTCGATGCCGCCGGCGTTCCGGCCGGCCCGGTGCTATCGGTCGGCGAAGCGCTCAATCATCCGCAAACACTGGCGCGCCATATGGTGGTCGACCTGGTGCACCCGCAGGCCGGCCCGACCCGCGCCCTTGGTTGCCCGATCCATTTCTCGGAAACGCCAACGGCAGTGCTGCGGCATGCGCCCATGCTGGGGGAGCACACGCGGGAATTGCTGTCGGAATATGGCTACGACAAGGGCGAAATCGACGCGCTGGTCACCGCCGGTGTGGTCGCCGAGGCGGCTTCGGCATAAAAAGTTGTCGTAAAGCGCCGGAAGTTGTTGCTTGCGCGGCAAGAAAGACGTACAGTTTTTTACGCGCATCGGTCAACCATCCGATTACCGGGCACGTTGTGGAAGGAGTCGGTTCGCAAGTGCCGATTTCGCAGATCCACTTTCCTAACGTCAGACAAAAGGTTTAAAAATGAACAAAATCATTCTCGCGCTGGTTACGACCGTTTTCGCCGCTTCGGCTTTCGCAGCTTCGCACTCGGCTGCTCCTGCTGCTTCGGCTGCTTCGGCTTCCGCCAAAAAAGCTGATGCAAAGAAGCCAGCTGCAAAAGCAGACAAGAAAGCCAGTGCATCGGCTTCGGCATCCGCACCAAAAGCTGACAAGAAGTAATTTCAGCGCGCGTTTCGCGCGAAACCGCCCGCTCTCGTAGCGGGCGGTTTTTTTTCGCCTGCAAGGAAGTGCTGTCAGCACGCAGTAGTCGCGCCGGCGCATTTAATTCGGGGTGTTGCCGGTGGCTGTGACGATCATGGCAGGGTAGCAAAAGATCATAGCCAATCGGGCCGGTTTTACGAGACAATCACGGCGTACCCGATCATGCCTTGTGCTGTTGGGCAAGTTCACCGGGATCCCATAACAACAGGAGATAGACCAGATGCAACGTCGTTCATTTCTAAAAAATGCGGCAGTTGGCGCCACGGTCAGCGCCGTCGCCATGCCCGCATTCGCACAGACCCAGCCGACTGTTAACTGGCGCCTGGCTTCCAGCTTCCCGAAATCGCTGGACGTGCTGTTCGGCGCAGCGGACACATTCAGCAAGCGGGTTGCTTCGCTGACCGGTGGCAAGTTCAACATCCGCGTGTTTGCAGGCGGCGAAATCATCCCGGCGCTACAAGTGGTCGACGCAGTCCAGGCAGGCACGGTCGAAATGGGCCACACCGCCGGCTATTACTACTTTGGCAAAGACCCGGCGTTCTGCTTCGATACGGCGCTGCCCTTTGGCCTGACTTCGCGCCAGCAGACGGCATGGCTGATGAGCGGCGGCGGCATGGCGCTGATGCGCGATTTCTTCAAGGACTATGGCATCGTCAATTTCATGGGCGGCAATACTGGCACCCAGATGGGCGGCTGGTTCCGCAAGGAAATCAAGACCGTCAAGGACCTCCAGGGCCTGAAAATGCGCATCGCCGGCATGGCCGGGCGTGTGATGGGCAAGCTCGGCGTGGTGCCGCAGCAAGTGGCTGGCGCCGACGTCTACCCCGCGCTGGAAAAAGGTACGATCGATGCGGCTGAATGGGTCGGTCCTTACGATGACGAAAAGCTCGGCTTCAATCGCGTTGCGCCGTTTTACTACGCACCGGGCTGGTGGGAGCCAAGCGCCCAATTGTCTTTTTACGTGGGCATCAAGGAATGGGAAAAGCTGCCGAAGGAATACCAGTCGGCGCTGGAAGTGGCGACTTACGAGGCGCACACCGGCATGCAGGCTGAATACGATGCACGCAATCCGCAAGCCCTGGCGCGCTTGCTCAAGGCCGGCGTCAAGCTGCGTACATTCTCGGCGCCGATCATGGAGGCCGCTTTTAACGCAGCAACCCAGACTTACAATGAAGAGGCGGCCAAGAACCCCAAGTTCAAGAAGATCTACGAGCCATGGAAGGCCTACCGCCAGAACGTGAACCAGTGGTTCTCGGTTGGCGAAGCACCGATCCAGAACTTCATGCTTCGCTAGAAGTAAGCAGCAGCCTGGTCTCAGTCTGGCCGGGGCAATTGCCCCGGCCGGACGCAAAAGCCCGCAGCCTTCGCCGCGGGCTTTTTTTTGTGCGATGACAGACGGAGGGAAAGTTACCTGGCGCGCTGCGGATTTTGTGGGCGTCATGAATGTCTATCCAAGGCAGCAACAACAAAATGCCCGAAAGATCTTGCCGCACAAAAAGGAATGCAAATGAATATTGATACTGCGCTGGACACTGAATACCGCGGGAAAAGCTTGCGCGAGATTGCAAACGCCCCCGTTTCAGCTTTGCATGGCGTGAGCAGCAAGGCGGCCGACGCGCTGAAAGGCGCCTTTTCCGTCGAGACGGTGCGCGACCTGGCCAACCTGGACTGCGTCAATATTGCGCGCGCTATCGTCGCGCTGGCCGAGGCGGAAACCAGCATGGACAAGGAGCAGGCAGAGGAAATGCTGATCGATGACTCAGTGGAAATGAGCTTTCCGGCCAGCGATCCGCCAGCTGTTACATCCGGCATTACCCGCATTGAGGTGCCGCCGGACATGGCGCTGGCGCGCCTGGACCATCAGAATAGTCCTGCCATCGAGACCATCAAGGGTAAAGGCAAGGGCAAGGGATCCTGATCGCTGCGTCCGGTTGCCGCCCCGCAGGACGGATTTGACGTGGGTCAAATTTATTCCACAGTAAGTCTTTAGGATGACTAGTTGCAGCAAATCCAACCCGAGAGGCAGCCATGTTCAAAAAAATACTTGTACCCACAGACGGTTCCGAGCTGGCAGAAAAAGCAGTCAAGGCAGCAGTTGAATTTGCCCGCAGCGGTGGCGGCACACTGGTGGCCGTGAGCGTCGCCG
>NZ_JAUSNH010000152.1 GCF_030645335.1 Lacisediminimonas sp.
GTCACGCTTGATCTGCGCTTCACCGATGCCGAAGGACTGGTCTTTGGCGGCATTGCCGGCTTTGTGATCAAGCGCGCGCCGCGCCAGGCAATGCTGCGCGAGCTCGGCAGCGGTGTTGCGCGCCTGCTGCACGGCGTGCGCTGGCAGGACGTGGCCGCTGTGCCGCCAGATGTTGCCGCTGGCCGCCAACCTGACCTGCCGGTTAGCGATGCCGAACAGGCTGCGTCAGGAGGCGCGTTTGGCAGCCATTTACAGGAACAGCTTGAGAAAAAGGCGTCTGCCCGGGCGTCGGAAATAAAAAAGGCGTCCGCTCGGACACTGACGGTAAAGGAACTGTCGGAGACCAATGCCGAACAATTGTTACGCGAGAGATTTAAAAAGCGAACTAAAACTTGAAGATAAGAGGTGGCATTACATGAGTGACTTGCCCGATCCAGAAGAATTGTCTTTGACCAAGCAGGCGCTGCTGGAAATCGACGCGCTGCAGGCCGAGCTCGATGCGATTGAAGACGCCAAGGGTGAGCCGATCGCGATCGTCGGCATGAGCTGCCGCTTTCCCGGCGGCGCTGACGATCCGGAGGCGTACTGGCAATTGCTGCAGCAGGGCCGGGATGCGATCTCCGAGGTGCCGCCCGAGCATTGGGATGTCGACGCGCATTACGATGCTGACCCTGCTGCCCCTGGCAAGGCCACCACCCGCTATGGCGGCTTTGTGGATCATCTCAAGGACTTCGATGCCGCCTTCTTTGGCATTGCCCCGCGCGAAGCACAGTCGCTCGACCCGCAGCAGCGCCTGTTGCTCGAAGTCGCGTGGGAAGCCATCGAATCGGCCGGCATGACCACTGCCGACCTCGCTGCTCGCACCACCGGCGTGTATGTGGGTGTGTGCAGCGATGACTATATCCACCTCCTGTTGGGCCAAGGACTTGAGAAAATTGATGCCTATCTGGCGAGCGGCAATGCGCACAGCACCACCGCTGGCCGCCTGTCTTATTTGTTTGGGCTTACCGGCCCCTGCATATCGATTGATACCGCGTGCTCCTCGTCGCTGGTAGCGCTGCACCTGGCTTGCACGTCGCTGCGCAACCGGGAGAGCGATGTCGCTTTGGCCACGGGTGTCAACCGTATCTTTTTGCCTCTCATGGCCATCAATTTCAGCAAGGCCCGCATGCTGTCCACCGATGGCCGCTGCAAGGCCTTCGACATCAGCGCCGACGGCTTTGTGCGTTCCGAAGGCTGCGGGGTGGTATTGCTCAAGCGGCTGTCGGATGCGCAGCGCGATGGTGACCGCGTGCTGGCCGTGATCCGTGGTTCGGCCGTCAACCAGGATGGTCATACCAGCAGCCTGACCGTGCCCAACGGGCCGGCACAGCAAGCGGTGATCCGGCAAGCCTTGCAGGCGGCGCAGGTGACGCCGGGCCAGATCAGTTACCTGGAAGCGCATGGCACCGGCACCTCGCTGGGCGACCCGATCGAAGTGGGCGCCCTGGGTGCGGTGTTTGGCCCCTCCCACAGCAGCGAACGGCCGCTGGTGGTCGGTTCGGTCAAGACCAACATTGGCCATGCCGAAGCGGCGGCCGGCATGGCCGGCCTGATCAAGGTGGTGCTGCAGCTGCAGCACGAAGAAATCGCCGCCCATCTGCACCTGCGCCAGGCCAATCCCTACATCGACTGGAAGGCATGGCCGATCCGGATTCCGACCCAGGCGCAGCCTTGGGCCAAGGGGCAAGAGCCCCGCCTGGCGGGCATCAGTTCCTTTGGCTTCAGCGGCACCAATGCGCATGTGATCGTGGAAGAGGCGCCTGACCAAGAAGCGGTGCCGGACCGGGAAGCGACGACGACGGAGCGTCCGCTGCACCTGCTGGCCTTGTCGGCAAAGACGCCGCAGGCCTTGCAGGCGCTGGCGCAATCGTATGAGCAGGTCCTGGCGCAGGCGCAGCCGAATGGTGTGGCCGATATCTGCTTCACTGCCAGCACCGGACGGGCGCACTTCGAGCATCGCATCACCGTGGTGGCCGATTCGGCCCCATCGCTGGCGGAGCAGTTGGCCGCGCGTAGGCAGGCAGGGGATCACACTAGCGCAGTGCATGGCGGCAAGACAGCCTTCCTCTTCACCGGCCAGGGATCGCAATATGCTGGCATGGGACGGCAGCTGTACGAGACCGAGCCGGTATTCAGGGCGGCGCTGGAGCAGTGCGCGCAAATCTTGGCCGCGCACCACGAGCGGCCCCAGCTCGAGGTGCTGTATCCGGCGCAGCAGGATGCCGAGCTGATTCACCAGACCGCCTATACGCAACCGGCCCTGTTTGCGCTGGAGTATGCCCTGCACCAGCTGTGGCGCTCGTGGGGCATCGTGCCCGATGCGGTGATGGGCCATAGCGTGGGCGAATACGTGGCGGCCTGCGTCGCCGGCGTGTTCTCGCTGGAAGATGGCCTGGCCCTGATTGCCGCCCGCGGCCGTCTGATGCAGCAGTTGCCTTCTGGTGGCGTGATGGTCGCCGTGATGGCCGGTGAGGAGCAGGTGCGCCCCGTGCTCGCCGGGCAGACGGCGATTGCCATGGCCGCCATCAATGGCCCCGACAGCACGGTGCTGTCAGGGCCGGAGGCGGCCATGCAGGCGCTGGTGGCGCAGCTCGAGACGCAAGGGATCAATTGCACGCCGCTCTCCGTGTCGCACGCATTTCACTCGCCGCTGATGGCGCCGATGCTGGCCGAGTTCGAGCAGGTGGCGAACAGGATCCGCTATGCAGCACCTGCGCTCACTGTCATCTCCAATGTCACCGGCGAAGTCGCCACGGACGCCATTGCCACGGCGGCATACTGGTGCGAGCACATCCTGGCGCCGGTGCGCTTTGCTGACGGTATGGCAGCGCTGGAAGTGCAAGGGTGCGATATCTTCCTTGAATGCGGTCCCCGCCCGGTTCTGCTGGGCATGGGACGGCAGTGCCTGACGCAAGAGAGCGCGACGTGGCTGCCCTCGCTGCGTCCGGGGCAGGGAGACTGGCAAGTGCTGCTGGCCAGCCTTGGGGCTTTGTACGAGCGTGGCGCCAGCATCGACTGGCGCGGCTTCGAGCAAGCCTATCCCCAACGGCGAAAGGTCGCCTTGCCGCCTTACCCGTTCCAGCGCCAGCACTATTGGGTTGAGGGCAGCACGGCGGGCGCGGTCACGCGTGCGAGCGTTGCTGCGCCTGAGCTGCTCGCACCAGACGCCTCGCCGCTCCTGGGCGTCAAGTTGGAGCTGGCGGACGGGGATACGTTGTACAGCCAGAGCGTGCATGCCGACGGCGGCTGGCTGGCGCAGCACCGGATCTATGACTCGGTCATCATGCCGGCCGCCGGCTTTGCTGCGATGGCGCTGGCGGCGCAGGGTGGCGCTGCGCAACTGGACGACGTCGTGTTTGAGCGGCCCCTGATCGTGGGCGGAGCGTGCGATGTGCAACTGCGCATCCAGCCCGATGCAGCGCTCGCCCAGGCTGGCGAGCAGCGTTTCCGGATATACAGTCGGGCGCAACATGCACAGGCCGACTGGCAACTGCACAGCTATGGCCGTATGGGCGCATGCGCCGAAACGCCAGTGCAGCTTGATCTGGATGCCCTGCGCGCGCGCCTGCAGCCGCAGCCGATGCAGCAAGTCTATGAGCGGTTCATCAGCCTGGGGCTGGACTTGGGTCCGGCCTTCAAGGGCATCAAACAATTGTGGCGGGGCGCCGGCGAGGCGTTGGCAGAACTGCGCCTGCCGGCGGAATTGGCCAGTGGCACGCACATTGAACCCATCCACCCGGCGCTGCTTGATGCGTGCACGCAAGCCGGCCTGGGCGCCTTGGGCGATGACCAGGAGGCGATGCTGTACCTGCCCCTGCAGTATCGCCATATCTCCCTGCAGCGCTCGGCCCCGGCGCACCTGTTTTGCTACGCCGTGCGGGTCGCCGCCGACGCCCGGGCGCAGACGGTCACGCTTGATCTGCGCTTCACCGATGCCGAAGGACTGGTCTTTGGCGGCATTACCGGCTTTGTCATCAAGCGCGCGCCGCGCCAGGCGATGCTGCGCGAGCTCGGCAGCGGTGTTGCGCGCCTGCTGCATGGCGTGCGCTGGCAGGATATGGCCGTGGCCGATGTGCCGCCAGATGCCGCCGCTGGCCGCTGGCTGGTGCTGGGTGAAGCGAACCAGGGCGCCGCGCTGATTGCGCAACTGACCGCCCTCGGTGGGCAAGTCTGGTCAAGCGAATGGCGCAACATGGAAACGCAGCTGGCACAGGCCGCTACGGCCGTTGACGGTTCTGCCGAATCGGCATTGCCGCTGCAGGTGCTGCTGCTGGCGCCTGCCGCCCAGGACATGGATGCAAGCCTCAGCGAAGCGGTACAAGCCGTGCTGCGCGTCACACAAACCTTGCTCTCCCGCGCCAATCCGGCCGCCTGTCGTTTGACCCTGGTGACGCAGCAAGCGATTGCCGTGGGCGACCAGGCCGACGTGCGGCCAGAACAGACGGCCTTGTGGGGCCTGGGACGCGCCTTGCAGAGCGAGCAACCGCAACTGGGCCTGCAGCTCATCGATATCGAGGCCGCTACCGCGGGCGACGCCCTCGGCAGGGCTTTGCTGGATCAGGGCGAAGCACAACTGGCGCTGCGCGGCACGCAGATCCTGGTGCCGCGGCTGACGCCGCTGGCACTGCCGCCGGCGCCGGCACCGGACATGCGTCCAGAAGGCAGTTATCTGATCACCGGCGGCCTGGGGGCATTGGGAGTTGAAGCTTGCGCCTGGCTGCTGCAACAGGGCGCCCGGCACGTGGTGCTGGTAAGCCGCCGTGCGCCCGACGACGCTACCCGGCAACGCATTCTGTCGCTGGCCGCTGAGTGGGACAGCCAGATCGACGTGCAGACAGCCGATGTCGCCGATGAGGCACAAGTGCGGGAGTTGATCACCCAGTTTGGCGAGCAGTTGCCAGCCTTGGCCGGCGTGATCCACGCCGCCGGCGTATTGGACGATGGCCTGGTGACCGAGCAGAGCCCGGAGCGTTTTGCGCGCTTGTTTGCGCCCAAGGTGCAGGGCGCGCTGCACCTGCATCAGGCTACCCGCCACTTGCCGCTCGATTTCTTTGTGCTGTATTCCTCGGTCGCTGCCCTGCTCGGTTCTCCTGCGCAGAGCAGCTATGCCGCCGCCAATGCCTTCCTTGACGGGCTGGCCCAGCATCGCCACGCGCACGGCTTGTGCGCTACCAGCATTGCCTGGGGCCCGTGGTCCGGAGGTGGAATGGCACAGTCGGCGACCGTGCGCGCCAACCTGGCGCAAATGGGTCTGGCGCTGCTGCCGGTCGCGCAGGCGCAGCAGGCGCTGGCGCAGGTGCTGGCAGCCGGCTTGCCCTGTGCGGCGGTGTTGCAAGCGGACTGGCCACGCCTGGGGCAACGCGCCAATCTCCTCACGCGCCCCTTGCTAAGCCTGCTGTTGCCCCAAGAGGCCGCGGCCGACAGTGCGCTGCTGCTGCAGTTGCGCGCAGTGCCCGCCGCTGGGCGTCAATCCCTCTTGCAAAGTCATTTGCAACGCGAGCTGCAAGCGATCCTGCGTCTACCCCAGCTACCCGATCCTGAAACGGGCTTCTTTGACCTGGGCATGGACTCGCTGATGGCCGTGGAGCTACGCAATCGCCTGAAACAGCAATTGGGCGAGAGTGTCACCCTTGGCAACACCATCGCCTTCGACTATCCCACCCTGCACAAGCTGGCCGTCCACCTGGCAGGTCAGCTCGGGATGCTGGTACACAGCAAAGCGGTGCCGCTGCACACCAGCGCGCCGGTGATCGAGAGCGATGCGGTAGCGGTCGTCGGTCTGGCCTGCCGCTTCCCTGGCGCCTTCGACCAGGCGGCGTACTGGCAGTTGCTGACCGAGGGCACCGATGCCATTACCGAAGTGCCGGCGGCGCGCTGGGACATAGATGCCTACTATGATCCCGACCCGGACGCGCTGGGCAAGATGAGCACCCGTTATGGCGGCTTCATCCGCGATATCGACCAGTTCGACCCGGCCTTCTTCGGGATTGCCCCGCGCGAGGCCATTGAACTCGATCCGCAGCAGCGTCTGCTGCTGGAGATGAGCTGGCACGCGCTGGAAGATGCCGGTATAGCGCCGGCGGCTTTGGCGGGCAGCAGCACCGGCGTTTATGTCGGCATGAGTTCTCACGATTACAGCCAGTTGATGGCGCGTGGTGGCGAGCAAGCCATCGGTACTTACATGGGTACGGGCACGGCACATTCCGCGGCGGCCGGGCGACTGAGCTATGTGCTGGGACTGGAAGGCCCCTGCCTGGCGATTGATACCGCCTGCAGCTCATCGCTGGTAGCCCTGCATCAGGCGCGGCGCGGCTTGTTGAATGGCGAATGCGACCTGGCCCTGGCCGGTGGCGTCAACGTCATCCTCACGCCGGAGTTGACCATCTATTTTAGCCGGGGCAGGTTCATGGCCCCCGACGGCCGCTGCAAGACATTTGATGCCGCCGCTGATGGTTATGTGCGCGGCGAGGGCTGCGGCATGCTGGTACTCAAGCGTCTGTCAGATGCCAGGCGTGACGGCGACCGCGTATATGGCGTTATTCGCGGCTCGGCCGTGAATCAGGATGGCGCCTCGGGCGGCCTGACCGTGCCACACGGCCCGAGCCAGGAGCGCGTCATTGCGACCGCACTGGCACAGGCCCAGATCGAACCGGGTGAGGTGCGCTATGTGGAAGCGCATGGCACCGGCACCCGTCTGGGCGACCCGATTGAAATCCAGGCTTTGCACAATGTGCTGGGTGTGGCGCACAGCAAAGAGCAGCCGCTGATGGTGGGCTCGGTCAAGACCAACATCGGCCACCTGGAAGCGGCAGCTGGCATGGCCAGCGTCATCAAGGTGCTGCTTGGCATGCAGCACGACTGCATGCCGGGACAACTCCACTTCCATACGCCGTCGCCCCACATTGCCTGGGACGATATGCATGTCAAGGTGCTCAGTGCCCAGCAACCATGGCCGGCGGGGCGGCGCATTGCCGGCGTCAGCGGCTTTGCCTTCCAGGGCACCAACGCGCATGTGCTGCTGGAAGCAGTGCCGGCGCCGGCAGCGCATGCGCCAGCAGCGGAACGGCCTTTGCACTTGCTGACGCTGTCAGCCAAGACCAAGTCGGCGCTGCAGGCATTGGTGGCAAGCTATCAATCCTGGCTCATCAGCCATCCCGATGCCGACCTGGCAAACATTGCCTACACGGCCAATACAGGACGTTCGCATTTCTCTTATCGGCTTGCGCTTGGCGCCGCGACCATCGACGAATTGTCCACGCGTCTGGCTGCGCTGCAAGAGGGCGAGGCAGGCGCCGATGGTGAGCGCCCGGCGCTGCCGCTGGGGGCAAGGCCGTTCAAAACGGCCTTCCTCTTCACCGGCCAGGGATCGCAATATGCTGG
>NZ_JAUSNH010000175.1 GCF_030645335.1 Lacisediminimonas sp.
TTGTCGGTGGAGCGGAACAGGTAGCGCGGCTTGGCCATGGTTTCGCGCACGCCGTCCTGGGTGGTGCCGTCCCAATACATGGTGACGGTCTTGAGTTCTTCTGCCGTTGGTCCCATCGCCAGGCTGACGCCGGATGAAACGATGCCCTGCACGCAATCGACCTTGTCCTGCAACACCAGCTTGCGCAGGCGCTCGATCGAATCCTTGGCGTTGGTTTCTTCTTCAACGATCAGCTCGACCTTGCGTCCGGCGATGCCGCCGCCGGCATTGATCTTGTCGACCGCAAACTGTGTGCCGCGCAATCCGCACTCGCCGATGGTGCCGGCAATGCCGGCCTTGGGCGCGATGATGCCGATGCGCACCGGCTTGTTCTGGGCAATCGACGGGAAGGAAACCAGTCCTGTCCCCAGCAAACCGAGACCACCAACCGCCTTCAGCACCTTGCGGCGTGCGACGTTACTCTTTGGCTTTTCCATCTGATCTCCTCCAATATATTTATAGTTTTCAGTCTTTGGTCGCATCCACACGGAAAGCAATTATGGAAACGGTGCACAACTAATATATCAGGAAAAATCAACATTCCTCCAGTCAAGCATGTCGTCCTGAAATATTTTTTTGGCCCGGGATGGTCGTGCCAGATCGCAGTACCAGGTGCCATACCAGACGATGGCCGTGCTAGATCGCGGTCATGACGGTGGATCGGGTGAAGGACTCGATGTTGTCGAGCAACTGGTCGCAAGTGCTGCCGGCGGCGACGACATCGGCTTGTGCAATGGCACTGGCCACTGCCGCATGCAAACGGGAGATTTCCGGCAGATCCGCCGCCTGCTTGTAGTGGAAATACCAGAACCGGCGCGACAGGCCATGCACCAGGCGCATTGCGCCTTCCGAAAACTCGTTGCGTGCAGCCGCCAGGCAAAGCTCGTTGAATTCGCGGTCGGCGCGGATGAAACTGACATCGTCATTGGCTTGGCCCGCTACCTTGAATGCCTCGGCCAGCTGGCCGAATCGTTCGCGCTCGGCAGCGGTGGCGCGCTTTGCCGCGCTGCGGCACACCAGGCGCTCGATTTCCCGACGGGTTTCCAGCAGGCGCAACTGCTTGCTGACGTCGATTTCCGGAATCAGCAGCCCCCGTTGCGGCAGTATCAGGATCAGGTGCTCGCGCGCCAGGCGCTGGATGGCTTCGCGGATCGGCGTACGGCCGATGCCGGTGGCACGGCTCAATGTCAGCTCGGAGACGGCGCTACCGGGCCGCAACTTGAGCGTGACAATCGCCTCTTCCAGCTTTTCATAGGCAAGATCGGTCAGTTTGGCGGTGGGCGCGAGCATTGAATCTTCAACAGTAAATGCCAACGCTTCGGTATTCGGGGGAGTCGGACTGCTTTTTTCGGCTTTCGCCATCGGCTTCCTGGATGCCATCGGGTTCTTTAGCTCGGTAAATTTAATTGTCGAAAGTGCCCTATTGTAAGGCACGGGAAGTTGACCGACATGCTGAATACCACTAATATATCAGCATGAATCACCTGTCAGGAGACCGATCATGATGTCTGAACGCCAGCGCAAGTTCCGCGAAAACTACAAGGCGGAAATCAGCCCCTTTTATAGCGGGCTGCTGCATATCGCGGTGATGTACGCCGCCGGCATTTCCGCCATCTACTACTGCATTTCGCAACTCAGTGGCGCCGGTTGGGAGTGGTGGCTGGTGCTGCCGACTTTCATCGCCGGCAATTTTGTCGAGTGGGCCATGCACCGCTACGTCATGCACCGCAAGATCGATGTGTTCGCGCTGCGCGCCATTTACGACCGGCACACCCGCCAGCATCATCAGTACTTCACGGACAATGACATCACCATCGACACCACGCGCGAGTTCCGCATCGTGTTTTTCCCGTGGCGCGTCCTGATCACGCTGGGCGTGGGCGGTGTCATATTGGGCGGCTTGGCGTCGGTCATTTTCAATCCGAATGCGGGCTATATCGTGTTCCTGACGATGGTCGGCCAATACTTGATATACGAGACCTTCCACTATTGCTGCCATGTGCACGAGAACTGGTTTGTTCGCAATATGCCGTTCGTCAACACGATCCGCAGGCATCACACCGCGCATCACAACCAGGGAATCATGATGAAGTACAACATGAACCTGACCTTCCCGATTGCCGACTGGTTCCTCAACACCAGCGACGTCAAGCGCAGCTTGCTGGGCACGCTGTTCAACGGCTATAGCGAAAAGTATGTAAAGGAAGAACTCAAGCCGGTGATGGCGCGCTTCCGCAACGACGACTCACGCGTCACGCTGGACGGCCCGCTGCTGACGGCCGAAGAAGAACGGATCGTCGCCGCCTGACCGACGCCGCTGGCCGCGGACGACGCCCGGCGAATCACACGCCGAGCGCGCGTCCGTCGCTGCGAGGATCATGGGCGCCGGTAAACAGGCCGGTCTTGCCGTCGATCATGATCGCTCCCGGATGACCGGCGAGCGGGCTTTGCGCGTCAATGGTGGTGATCGCGTGCCCTTTCCTGGCCAGCCCTCCCAGCACGGCGTTGCCGCAATCCTGCTCGATCTTGAGCGAATCACTGGCATCGGAAAACGTTTTCCCCAGCAGGAAACGCGGTGCAGCCAAGGCCGCCAGCGGGTCCATGCCGTAGTCGATCATGCGGGTCAGTATGGCCGCCAGCGTTTGCGGCTGGCCGTCGGCGCCCTGCGTGCCGTACAGGATGTGCGGCCTGCCCTGTTTCAGGTACATGCCCGGGTTCAGCGTGTGGAACGGCCGCTTCCCCGGCGCCAGGCAATTCGGATGTGACGGGTCCACAGAAAACGCAGCGCCGCGGTTATGCCACAGCATGCCGCTGTCGCCGACGGCAACGCCGCTGCCCCAGTCGAAGTACACCGTTTGCAGCAGCGACACGCAATTACCTTGCGCATCGGCGGCCGCGGCAAACACCGTGTCGCCATTCCTGAACAGGTGCGGCCATGGCATCGCCCGTCCGGGATCGATGCGCCCGGCGAGCGAATCAAGATGCTGGCCTGATAGCAGTGTCGCCAGCGGCACCGGTGCAAAATCCGGATCCGCGACATGACGGTCGCGGTCAATGAAAGCAAGTTTCACCGCCTCGACCAGCAAGTGATAAAACGCGGTGCTGCCCTGCTTTATCCGGCTGAGATCGAAGCGATTCAATATCCCCATGATCTCCAGCGTGGTGACGCCTTGCGTGGGCGGCTGGTGCGCCACCAGTTCACCATCGCGGTAGGGCATGCGCAAAGGCGGCTCGATCCGGGCCCGGGTGGCGGCCAGGTCCGCTGCGGTCAAGGGCGAGCCCGCCTGCTCCAGTCCTTGCGCCAGGCTGCGCGCCAGCGCGCCTTCGTAAAAATCACGATGCCCGCCTGCCGCCAGGCGCCTGATCGTCTGCGCCAGTTCTGGCTGCCTGAACATCGTGCCGACCGCCGGCGCCATCCCGTTGGGCATGAAGGCGTCCAGTACGCCCGGCAGTGCGTGCAGTTCAGCGGCACGGAAATTGGTCCAGAAATGCTGTGAGGCCGTCACCGGGAATCCATCCTGCGCCAGCGCCAGTGCCGGCGCCAGCAAGTCGGCCCAGCTTTTGCCACCGCCCAGCTCATTTCGGCTGATCTCCAGGGCTGTGCCCAGCGCATCCACGGTGCCGGCGCTGGTCAGCATGGCGCCTGGACCGCGTACCGGAATCGCACGGCCTGGCTGGTATCCCGACAGATCCGCCGCCGCCTGGCCGATGCCGGATATCGTCCTGATGTTGCCGGACGCGTCGCTGATGATCAGGAAGGCATCGCCGCAAAATCCGGTGAATTGCGGATACGTCACGCACAGCGCCGCACCGATCGCAATGGCGGCCTCGACGGCGTTGCCGCCCTCTTTCAATACGTTCAGGCCAGCTTCGCTTGCCAGCACGTGCGGACTGGTGACCATGCCCTCGGAGGAACTTGCCAGCAGCCGGGTCACGCTATTCATTTGCTGGCACGCTGTCGTTTTGCCACGCTCACCTTGGCGGCGACGGGCCTTGCCGGGCGCTTGCCAACTGCCGGCGAACTGGCCCCCGGCAAAACGCCGCGACGATCCGCAGGCATGGCGATCTGCGCATAGTCCGATCCGGACCGGAGGAAGCAGAGCAGCATCCGGTCGGTCTGCGCCCGGTGCTCCGCCTGCCATTTTTCCTCAGTCAGGTCGCGCTTGAATATGTAGGAAAGCGTATGCGCATTCGACTTGTGATAATAGGCCATCGCGACCAGCGTCACGTACAGATGCAATGGGTCGATTCCGGGCGCAACCGAGCCTGCCGCCACGCCGCGCTTGAGCAGGCTATCCAGCAATGTCAGCACCGGGGACGATACCGTCGGGATCAGGGATGACTTCTTGATGTACTGGGCGCGGTCGAGATTTTCCGAGGACAGGATGCTCATCAGCTCGTGATGCTCGGAGAAATGGCGGTCGATGAAATCGAACATCTGCATCAGTCCGGCCAGCGGCTCGACGTCACTGAAATCGAGCTTCAGTTCCTCCTGCCGCAGCTCGGCGATCACCGTCTCCAGCACGGCGACATAGAGATTTTCCTTGCTGCCGAAGTAGTGATACAGCATCCGGATATTGGTCTGCGCGCTCTTGGCAATTGCATCGATCCGGGCGCCGCTGAAGCCCTTGGCGGCAAACTCGGTGATCGCAATATTCAGTATGTGGCTGCGCGCCTGCTCAGCGCTGCGGCGCACGGCAGGCGGCTTCGCCTTATCGGCGGTGGGTTTGACGCTTTTTCGTGTTGCCATGTTTGGTTTGATCGCTTGATTCTTGCAGTGGTTCAGTCGGACGTATCCGACAGGCCGTTCATGCCCATGCGTGCAGGATCACGGATTTTCAGCCAGCGCACGCACCGCATCGATCGACTGCACATGATCGTAAATGGCGCCTGGCGTGGTCCACCATGCCTGGCCACGGGCGCGAATGCGCATCAGCGCCGCGCGCAGCGCCTTCAGGCGATACGGATGACCGATCAGGTACGGATGCAGCGCGATTCCCATCACCAGCGGCTGCTGCGCCGATTGCATCAGCATTTCGTCGAACTGGTCTTCGATCATCTGGCTGAACGCCAGCATGTCGAGCTGGCGTGCCACCAGCATCGGGATATCGTTGAGTTCCTGCGGGTAAGGCACCGACCACAGCACGCCCTTGCGCGTCTTCATTGGCATGGGCTGGTCATCGTGAGACCAGTTCAATGTGTAGCGGTAACCGCATTCCTGCAACAAGTCCGGCGTGACGGTGGACTCTGCTATCCACGGCGACAGCCATCCGCGCGGCGCACTGCCCTCCTGCCCGGCAATGCGCGCGGTGCAGCCTGCGATCAGTGAGCGCTCCGCCGGCTCGTCCAGCACGCCCTGGGTCTCGGCATTGGTATGCCCGTGGCCGATCACCTCATCGCCGCGCGCGCGGATTGCATCGGTAATCTGCGCACAGTCGTCGTACAGGCTGGTATTGATCAGCGCGCCGACCTTGATATCGAGCTTTT
>NZ_JAUSNH010000181.1 GCF_030645335.1 Lacisediminimonas sp.
GCGTGATCCCGGCCAACCCTGCCACCGGCATTCCGCGCGCCAAGCACCAGAAGGAGCCGCCCGACCCGTTTACCGCTGACGAGCGCGATGGGATCGTCGCCGCACTACAGGCCAAGCACCCGGACCAGCCGGCCAATTTCGTTGAATTCTGGTTCTGGACCGGCCTGCGCACATCGGAGATATTTGCGCTGCGCTGGTCGAATGTTGATCTGGCCAGCGGCACGATGCTGGTCAGCGAAGCCACCGTGCGCGGCAAAACCAAGGGCACCAAGACGGCGACCGCCCGCACCGTCATTCTCAACAGCCGGGCCAAGGCCGCACTCGCCCGGCAACGACCGTTCACCCAGGTGGCTGGCGACCGCGTATTCAACGACCCGCGCTATGGGGCGCCGTGGAGTGACGAGCGCGCATTCCGACGCAGCTACTGGACGCCAACATTGAAAGTGCTGGGCATCCGGTATCGCCGTCCGTACAACATGCGCCACACCTACGCCACCGTGATGTTGATGGCCGGCATGACCCCGGCCTTTTGCGCACGCCAACTCGGGCACAGCATTGAAATGTTTTTGCGCACCTATTCCAAGTGGCTGGACGGCGCACAGAACGATTTGGAAATGGCGCGGCTGGAGCGCAGCCTCGACAATCCTGGGGATAATCCGGGGATAATCGCGGGGAAGTCAGGGGAATGACTTGATGATAACCCGTTGATTCTGAACGACTTGGGGAATTGAGGGGAATGGCGGGGTGCGGATAGAATGGGTTCGAGCCCCATCGGCCACCCCATAGAATTCAAGCACTTAGCCTCGTCATTCGACGGGGCTTTTTGCATTCAGACGCCAGACTGAAAGTACTGTCGCCTTTTCTGTTCTACACCCGGTACGGGGCAGGCTACAGCAACGCGTGCCCGGCAAGGCCCACTGCGGGACTCAATGTGGCAACGCTTCATCGCCGCGCGATCCACCGAAGATGATCTCCGCGCCAAGTATGGAAAATCGCGGAACTTGCCTGCACCCCGAGCTCCGTTGGACCTACTTGACGCTTTGGGCCTGCCCCTCGGCCGGGTTCCAGTCAGACGCCAACCCGCGGCCGTAGCGATACATCTCGTCGCCGGCGTGCTGCGTGAACTCCACAGGAAGACGGTCGCTCTGCAACCCAAGTACCTCAACGCAGACTTCGACGAGCGCCTTTCCGAGCTCGGCTCGCTGTTCAGGAGGGCGACCGCGCCGAATGTCGCACATGAGGAGCGCGCCCGGCTCAGGCTCGCCTTCTCCACAATGCCACATGCTCCCCTCCGGCAGCTCGCGTATCGTTACGCTGACAATATTGGGTTTGGTCTCCATCACACGGGCGAAGGTCTCGCCCATGCGTCGCGCAAGTTCCCGTTTGACTTCGACCGAATACTGCCTGGGAACATCAAGTTGCAAATATGGCATCGTGTGATCTCCTCGTTGTCAGAGGGCAGAATGACACGAATTCAAAGTGAGGCCAAGTAACTGTGCACATCCAATATATTTGCCCTAAGGGTTTGCCCGTGCCTGCCGGAGAGCGCTGATTGGCGCAAAGCAGCGCCTGATGAAAAACCGCTGCCGCTCGCCACTCCAAAAAAGTATCCGTATGGCATCATACTTGCGTGCGCATGTGCGTTTTCCAATCCATTTCCATTAAAAGGACTTCAAGATGATCAGAGTCGTCTCTGCTAAACGCCTTGCCTTGCGCGCCACCTTGGCGCTGATCTGCGTTGGCAGCACTGCCATGGTGCAGGCACAGCCTGCGCCGTGGCCAGGGAACCAGCCCGTGCGTGTCGTTGTTCCGTTCCCGGCCGGCGCCAGTACGCTCGATTCCGTGGTGCGTGTCATCACGCCGGAAGTCGCAAAATATCTCGCTTCGCCAGTCGTGGTGGACAACAAGCCGGGTGCCGGCACCGTGATTGGCGTGGACGCCACCGCCAAGGCGACCGACGGCCGTACTTTCGGCGGCGTTGCCAACAGCTTCACGGTCAATCACACGCTGGCCAAGAACCTTCCCTACCACACGACCAGGGATCTGCAGCCGGTCATCCTGCTGGCACGCACCGCCAACGTGCTGGCCGCGCGCCCCGGACTGCCGGTCAATAACCTGGCAGAGCTGATTGCTTATGCCAAAAAAAATCCCGGCAAGCTTTCCTACGGCTCCTTCGGTAACGGCACGACCGCCCACTTTGCAGGCGAAATGCTCAAGTCGATGGCTGGCATTTACATGGTGCATATTCCCTATCGCGGCCAGGGTCCGGCACTGACCGACCTGCTTGGCGGGAACATCGACCTGATGTTCGGCAACCTGCCTGACTTCCTGCCCCACATCCGCTCGGGCAAGCTCAAGGCGATGGGAACAACCTACCTGACGCGCGCACCTTCGGCACCCGAAATTCCGACCATTGCCGAGCAGGGCTATCCAAAATTCGAGACGGATTCCTGGTACGGCATCGTGGCGCCGTCCGGCATGTCGAAAGAGGTGGTGGCGCAGATGAACGCGCTGATGAACCGCGCGCTGCAAGACCCGGGCGTGACGAAAAACTTTAGCGACCGCGGCATTGAAATCATCGGCGGCACGTCAGCTAAATTCGGTGAGCACATCAACAGCGAGATCGCAAAATACGCGCAGATCGTCAAGACATCCAACATGAAAATCGACTGAAGACAAACTGAAGACACACGTAAAACACTTCATCAATACGAAGGCCAAGAGGAGGCACGAAAGATCATGTATCAAGCAACTGTATTTGAGCCAGGCGGGTATCGCTATTTGCCCGCCGTGTTCCAGTACTCGGCGGGCGTCGCTGCCGAGCCGGGCTTTGCACTGGAGCAGGCGCGTTTCCTGAAGCCGGTGCCGCTGGCGCAAGCCTATCGCGCTGTCGAACAGCACCTGAAAAGCATCGGACGTCCGACCACCGCATTTGCGCATTGCGAACTGCGTGCGCCATCCCAGTTCAATGACCAGGGCTTCATCGATTTCAACCGCGAATATGTAAAGACACTGGAAAGCTGGGGCGTGTACCTGCCTGCTGGTGCGACACAATCTGCAGCGATCAATCCGGTAGCGCGCACCAATGTCTGCCCTGAGTACAACAAGCCGAGCGAGATGGCGATGTTTTCTTTCGCTTATACGGTACCGACTACCTCAAGCATCCGCAGCTTCATCGTGTCGGGTGGGGGCGAAGCGCGCAAGGGACCACAGCCGTATAGCGAACGCATCGTGGCCTACGGCGATACGTCGCCGGAGGCGTTGCGCGCCAAGTTGCAATTCGTGGCGGACGAAATGACCGCTCGCATCCAGGGCCTGGGCTTTGGCTGGGCCGATGTCACGACAGCGCAGGCCTATTCGATACAGGACATGGGGAAATATTACGCTGATGTGCTGGCGCAACCGGGATTGATTCCCGGCGGACTGAACTGGCATTTTGCACGGCCCCCGGTCACCGGCCTTGAAATCGAAATGGACTGCCGCGGCGCGGTACGCCAAGTCTTCATTTCCTGAATTTCATATCGGTTAAAGTATAAGCCAGGCCGAGGGGTGCCGATGCCCGCTCGCGCCGGCTAATGGGCCACGCCCCCTGCCAATGAGAGGAAGATAAAGAGAATGGTTCAGAACAAGCAGCGTGCGTTGCGGGTCGCCATAGTTGGCGCCGGAATCGGCGGCTTGACTGCCGCGGCAGCACTGCACCAGCGCGGCATTGAAGTCGCTGTTTATGAGCGCGCCGCGCAAATGGGTGAAGTGGGCGCCGGACTGCAAATGGGGCCCAATGCAGTCCATGTCATCAACGCATTGGGCATCGGCGAGCAGTTCCGTAAGATTGCCGCCGAGCCGGGGGTACGGGTCTCGCTGAACTGGAACGATGGCGCCGTGCGCGTTCGCGAACAGTTCAAGGGGCCGATGCAAGAAAAGTACGGCGCCCGCTATCACACGGTGCATCGCTCGGACGTGCACCAGTTGCTGCAGTCCCTGGTCCCGGAAAATGCGATCCATACGTCGGCTCACTGCGTCGCGGTCGAGAACCGGGAAAGCGGAGCAGCAATGCGCTTTGCCGATGGCCGGGAAATCGAAGCGGACGTCGTGATTGGCGCCGACGGCATCCATTCCGCCGTGCAGACTGCGGTCTTTGGAACCAGCCCGGCAAGGTTCACCAACCAGATCTGCTGGCGCATCATCCTGCCGATGGAGGAACTGCATCGCTGCGCAGACATGCTGCCGGTACCGCTGGATGGCAGTGAGTACACGGGCTGGCTCGGACCGACCGGACACGTGCTGTTCTATCCGCTGCGCAACGGTGAGCTGCTGAACATTTTCGCTGGCCGCGTCTCGCAGCAATGGGCAGACGAAAATTGGGCTGTCCCCAGCCCGATCGCGGATCTGCTTGAAGCCTATGCAGGCTGGCATCCCGCCTTGCTGCATATCCTGTCAAAAGCCAAAGAGGCGAACAAGTGGGGAATCCATGACCGCGATCCGCTGGATCGCTGGGTCAAGGGCCGTATTGCCCTGCTTGGAGACTCCGCGCATCCGATGATGCCGACCCTGGCCCAGGGGGCGGCGATCTCGATGGAAGACGGGTATGCGCTGGCGCGCTGCCTGGAGCTGGGCCGCTCGAATCCGGACGCCGCGCTTGCGACCTATGAACAGGAACGCCGGCCACGGGCGACCAAGGTGCAACTGCAGGCCAGGCAACAATTTGAAAACAATCAGCTGGTGCCGGCCCCACCGCCATTACCGGTGGATTGGATCTATGGGTATGACGTGGTCAACAAGCCGCTCAAGCTGGCCGAGCTGGCTTGACCAGCCAATTGAATTGCCGGCCATGCGCAATGCCGGCCGCCACGATACAGGGTAATGGGCCTGGGTCGCAGGCAGCAGCAAAGCGCGCCATCAACGCGCGGCAGCCACTTCGGCGAGCAGGATCTTCAATGCATCCAGCCGCGCCGGCTTTTGCAGGAAATAACGGAACGACACTCCGGTTGCCAGTTCCCGGCTCTCGTCACGGTGCCTGCCCGACAGGGCCACAAACACCGTTGTCGGCAGCGTCTTGCGCAGCCTGGCTGCAAGGTCGTAACCGTCCATGCCGGGCAATCCAATGTCGAGCAGGCAAAGGTCCGGCCGATGCGAAACCGCCACATCCAATGCCTGCATCGGCTCATGGGCAACCTGGATCGACACCGGAGCGATCGCCTCCAGCAAGGACTTGATGATGTTGGCACTGTCCACGTTGTCATCGACAATCAGGACATTCAAGGATCTCCCTGTTTCTTTCATCCGGGCCACTCCGTGCACACTGCAATTCAAGATTGTGCCACATCGACCGTCCGTCCCCATGGGCACAAAAAAACCCGCTCTTGATGGCGGGTTTGGAATGGCTTCGTTGGATCGCTCCCAAGTTAATGGGAAAGCGCAGTGTGCCCGAACCGGACTGAATCAGGGATTGTGGTTATTACTTAACACAATGCAATTCCTGCCTCACAGGGCGACAATCCAATCCCGGATGACCGGGTAGCCTGGCCGATTGCAGAAAAGGGGCGCGCTCAATTCTGATCGATCCGTCGCAATTCAAAGTCGCCCGGTGGCGTCGGATCGCCACTGGGGTTCACGGTCACCGGCAGCGGGCCGCTGGCCTTGAGCTTCAACTCCTCAAGCTGCTTGGGTGCAATCCGCAGTTGATATTGCCCGGGCGGAACCTCGCCGAAATGATAGTAGCCGCTGTTTTCGCTACGCGACCTGGCCACGATATTCTGCCCAGCGTCGACCAGCTCAAGCTGCACGTTGCTGGTGCCACGCCGCCGGCCGTCCGTGATCAGGTAGACATTGCCATCGAGCTCGCCAGCGTAGACCACCGGAAAATCCAGCGTGGCCACATTGCCCGGCCGCGGCATCAGGCGAAACCCTTTGCCCAGCGGTGACATTTGCGGATCTTCCAGCGTGCCGCGATTAATCGATACGTCCGTATTGCGGTACGGTGACAGCCGCTCCACGAACGCCAGCCCGTCCCCACCCGTGCGTACTGGCAAAGGCGAGCCGTTGACCATGAAGCCCACGCCTTTCAGGCGCTCGTCGCCCTTGTCGAACGCGCCATTGCCATTACGGTCCAGATAGACCAGCGCGGAAGCGGCGCCACTCTCTGCGAAAGGCATGGCGCTGGTAGCCCACTTGCCGGTGCGTGGATCGCGCCCCAGGCCCATGAACAGGACCAGCCCGACACTGTACTCGCCATAAGAGCTGTAGCCGCCGGTCACCGCCAGGCCATAGTTGCCCAGGCTCTTGTTGAGCGCCACAGTCATGCGCAACTCGGGACTCGTGAACGAACGTGCAGCACCGACGTTGACCAGGAAACCGTTGGACAAGCTGCGGTCGCCACTGATGGCGACCGCAGAAATGCGCCGCTCCGGATGTATCAGGTAGTTGATCTGGCCGCGCAAGCGGAAATTGCCGATGCTGCTGCCACTGGAAAATGTGCCGTCGACAATCCGGTAACCAGGCGCTGTGCCAAGGTGCAACTGGTTGGACAGCGAGATCGAATTGACACTGGCCGACACCAGCGCTGTCGCATCGCTGCGGTTGCTGCCGGACTCGGTCGTGTCACGCTGTACTTGCAGGTTGTACGGGAGAATTCCGACCGGCCCGCCCGGCAGCATGCCGTCCACCCGCAGGCGATCGCGCGTGCGTACCGGATCGGCCCCGGCCTGGAAATATTCGCTGCTGAAATTTCGGGTGGCCAGCAAGCGGTTGTAGCCAATGGCCGTCTTGCCCAAGCGGGTCTTGATTCCAAGGTCGGACAGCAAACCGCCCTCCCCCTGCCGCGTCAGGTTGCCGGTAAACATCGCCGGCCCGGCGAAACCGCGCAGGCCCAGGCTGTGATAGCGGCCGATCGTGCCATCGGTACGCTGGTCATTGATGACGCTGCCAGCTACGCTCAGGGACTTGCTCAGACCATATTCCGCCAGTGCGACCGAATGACGCAATCCGACGTTGTCGTTGCTGCTGGCGACGTTGTAGACAAAGTCACCCGGTACTGAAATGGAGTCGTCCAGCAGGAAGGTCTGCTTCTCGACCCGCAACTGGCCCTGCGGCCCATGGAACACCAGGCGAAATTCATTGGCGCCATAGATCAGCGCCAGGTCGTCGAAACTGTATTTGCCGTCCGGCCTGGACTGCTGGTACGCCACCAGTGCATCGTTGAAGAACAATTCAACGTCCCATCCGGGCGGCAAGTCGCCGCGCACCGAATGGGCGTTAAAACGGGTCGGACGGTCCAGCGGCATGTTGTTGAAGGTCACGCCGCGCCCGCTGTCATTGGTGCGCGTCAGGTTCAGGATGCCCGCCACCGGCACATTCCCGACCGCCACATTGCGGGCACGCAATGGCCCCAGCAATCCGGCCTCCGGATCAGTGCGGCCCAATGTAAATCGGGACTGGCTGGAATTGGCTTCGTTGGAGCCCGACAGGAATAACGATCCCTGCATGCCGGCGATGTCGCCTTTCATGTAGGTCGTGTACGCAGCCGAATTCACGCTGACACCGTTGCCACGGCGGGCGCCAAGGGCGATGGTCTGGTCGATGAATGGCACGTCAGCCAGTTTGTACGCCATCTTCAGGCGCGGCAAGTCGGGGCGATCGGCCTGCTGACCCCTGGCAGCCAGTGCCTCCAGGACTTGTTCGCGCTTGAGCCGCAGCTGGATCGGCAAGGGTTCAATCGCCTTGACATCCACCACCAGGTTATTCATGTTGATTTCAAACTCAACCTTCAACCATTTAGCCAGCGTGCGGAGTTCGACGTAGATGTCATCGTCCTGCAGCAAGATGGCTGTCAGGTCCAATGCGCTGCGCTCGCCACCGGTTTCAAGCGTGGCGGTATTTACATTGAGCGAAAAATTGGTGTCTTCGCGACGGACAAAGCCTTTGGCCGTCTTGCGTACCGGATCGACCTGGATCGCAATCGTCAGTGCACGGGCGACCTCGCCAAGCGGCAGGTAAACCTTTTCGGCGGCCTGGTAGGCGGTGACGGAGTCAGACACCAGGAAACCGTCGATCCGCATTTCCAGCAAAACGAGGTTGGCGCCGCCCAGCACTGCCGTCTTTGATCCGGGTGCAGGCGCAACGCTGCCGGCAGCCGGCCTGGATACCGGGCTAGCGCTGGCAGGTGGGCTGGACGCCGACGCTGCCGTTTGCGCCCATGCCAACGCGCCGGGAATGCTGCAAAAGATGAACAGCGCAGAAGGGAGAAATCGCGTGCGTCGCTGGAGTGCCGGCTCTGGGGTCAGGATGCTGTAGGCGCTTGATTCAATAGCCATCCACTATCCAGCCATCCTCGGGGGTTTGCTAGGGGACGGCAATCGATGCCTCGGCTAATTGCTTGCCACCTTCGTCGGCACGCTCCTGGAACACGACACTGATCGTGCCCTGTCCAAATGAGGTGCCGGGAGGAACTTGCAGGTTGATGGTCGCGCGACGCAGCGTATTGGGAACATAGACCGCCAGGCCGCTGACGCGCCCGATGACGGACGGCCGCCCGCCAGTCGGCGTGAAATTGACCACGACATCGCCATAAATCGAACTGTTGCCGGTGCGATTGAGCTGCAATCCCAGCATCGGAGGCTGTCCCGCGGCAGCAGGCTTGAGCAAGGCGATGTTGGAGATCGTCAGCGCCGCCGCCACGTTGCCCTCACGGACGATGACCGGGATCGACACACCGATCAGGGCGGTAATCTGCACGCCGATATCGCCTGATCCCGGCGCCTTGTTGATGTTTTCGATGTTGGATGAATCATCGTTATCCGGCAGGCGATCGAAACTGAGATGCGATCGATACTCGCCAGGTGCCAATCCGGCCGGCTTGCGAACGGCAATGCGCACCACCTGCGACGCACCCGGCGCAATCGTGAACTGGCGTGGCGAAAACACGATCATCGAATTGGCGAACTGCTCGCCCGGCAAGGCTTCTTCTACCCGGATGAACTGGCCATCCTCGGACATGCGCCGGTTCACCACTTGAACGCGGTAGGAGGCGGCCTTGGTGCCGTCGTTGATCAGGTCAACCGACGCCGAACGCTGATTCTTTTCGAATACGACGCGGGTGGGGTTGATCATCAGATCGGCCAGCACGGGCTGGCTCAAAAGCAGCAAGCAGCAAGCAATGAGCAACCTGAATGGTCGATAGCGGGGAGTCTCGTTCACCTGTTCACCCTGGCGCATGTTGCGCGTTATAGGCCGGCCGGTTGGTCATAAAACGCCGGCGCGCACCTTGATTACGGTCTGTTGCCGCATAGCATACGCGATATTGTTTTGCAGTAACAATCGTCAATTGGATGTTGTGACAGTAAAGTTGCCGGACGAGTACGTTCCCGCCGTAACGCCAACCGACGGGATACGCAGCGTCGCGCCGACGTAGATCGTATTCGCCTTGGCCGTCATGGCGGTCTGGGTGCTCGTGAACGACAGCACCGTCATGGTTCCGCCGGCGGTCGCGATGCTCAAGGAGGCCGGCGTGACGGACTCGGTATAGCTGCAATTCGAACCACCGCAATTGGTCATGGTCACGTTGAACTGTGCCCTGGTGCCCACATTGGTTGAACGCAGGATCACGCCCGACGTGGCCGTCCTGGCGCCGGTCGAAGGATTGATGGTGATTTCGCAGTTGGCGCAGGAACCGAGGACGGAGAAATCACCGAAATCAATTCCGTTCACATAGGTGATGGTGGATGTTCCGGCAGCCCGCGCCAAAGGAGCCAGCAGGAAGCACAGTACGAATACGACCTGTCGAACCCGAAAATTTGTCATTTGAATTGAATACCCGATCGCCGCCCGTGCCAAAAGGCGGGCAGCGTTCAGTTGTAATTTACGGATAGGCTGATGGCGCCGGCAATCAGGTCCGATGGCGCCTGACTGAGGACAATCGCAAGACGGCCGGAACCCGAGAGAGGCTGGGACGACACGATGAGGCTGGAAGTACCGGAGCCCGAACTGCCCGCACCACCTGCCGCAGTATTGGCCTGCGTTGCGCCGTCCGGCCTGGCTCCGCCGGACTGAGCCTGCCCAAGCTCAACCACATAAGCCGAGGTCGTATCGCCGGCGATGCTGAAACTCACTGTCGAGCCGGTGCCGCCATTGGCAACCGAGATGCCGGCCACCGTCACCGTGTCACTGCTTCCATCGGCAGCGCCACCGATCAGCGCAGCCGTCGTTGGTGTACTACCGGAGGGGGTCGGTGGCCGGGTATTGATGCTTGGCAAAGCGATCGATATATTGATCGGTGAAACCGAACTCGGTGTGGCGATCACGGTCGCATTCGCAACGCCGACTGCCGATGCCGCGCTGACGTCCGTTGTTGATGCAATCGATAGCATCAACAACGGAGCCAGCTGCAGCAGTTTCAGTCTTGAAGCGCGCATTGAAGAGCGAACCCGTGGTTATTTCTGATTAATTATATTCGACAGTCATCGAATAGGAACCGGTATAACTACCAGCCGCCTGGTTCAATGCAACCGTCAGCGCGCCGCCGACGTTAATGGTAGCTGCGCCAGCTGCCAGTGTGCCGGTTGCAGGTCCTGCAACTTGCAAGGCCATGGTGTTGGCACCGCTGGTCAGGTTGACCGAACCTGGATACGTGATTGCAAAGGTCTGCGTGCCGGTACCGGTCACCGAAAAGGTACCAGCGCGAATCGTGCCGCCCGGAACCAGGACAACTCCGCCCGTCGCGCTACGTGCGCCGTCAGCCGCTGCAATGACGACCGTACCGGCCGCGACCGGGCTGAACGAACCAAATTCAAGGGTGTTGCCAGCAGCGATCGCGATTGGCGTGAGCACGGTTGCATTTGCAGTACCGCTTGCCGAAGCAGCCAAAGCCGAACCCGACGCGCCGAGGGTAGCCAGAACCAACGATGCCAAGGCCAATTTTTTAGTAGAAAACATGTTCATTTGATATTCCCATTGATTTAAGAAAACGCCCGTCTTGGCTCTGGATCAGTGTTTAATTTCCGGGAGTCAAGTCACAGGTACGAATGTAATGGGAACAGCAACATAGAAAAATGTCAGAGCCACAACATTGCTGCGAAATACCCTTGTTTTTATTAGAGTATTTGAACTAATTACGCGATTTGGGCACTGTAAGCATATTTAAATTTCCGCACGGAAATTGTTAAGCCGGATTTACATGGGTTTACCGGCCGTCGGACTGTATTTTCCGGCTTTCAGCGACAATCGTCCGGAAATTATGTTGCTAAATTGCCACAGAACTGAATGGGCACCGCCCATCCCTGTTGCATGCAAGCACAAGCAAGCAGGCAGTGTTTCCGCCAGGCGTAGCCCGGCCTGGAATTGCAGCATCTGCAACGACCGCACCCTTGCTGGCACAATGCACCTTTCCACCCATCCACGTTGCCGCAGGTCAAACCGATCATGAATTCCACGCTCATCACGCTCCCTGCTTCCATTTTGCGCCTGGCTTGCAGCCTGCCGCTGCTGGTAGCAACGGCTGCCTCGGCCGCTTCCCTGCCATTGTGGGAAGCCGGCGCCGGCGTTGCCGTGCTGTCCTATCCCGACTATCGCGGCGCCGACGAGCGCGAGCGCAGGATATTGCCGCTGCCGTATTTCATTTATCGCGGAGAGCGGCTCAAGGCGGATCGTGACGGCATACGAACCACCTTGTTCGACAGCGAACGCATCGAACTCAACATCAGCGCCAACGGCAGCCTGCCCGTCAGCAGCCGCGACAACGGCGCCCGGCGCGGCATGCCCGACCTGAGGACGACGCTGGAGTTGGGGCCGACGATCAATATCCACCTTACCCCGCCGCACCAGCGCTCGACGCTGGAACTGCGCCTGCCGGTACGCGCAGCAATGGCGCTGAGCTCCCCGGTACGGCATGTCGGCTGGGTATTCACCCCCAACCTGGCTTGGCGCGTGCGCGATTTGTCGGGCATGCCGGGCTGGAACATGTCGCTTAGCGGCGGCCCGAATTTCCAGGATCGGCGCTATAACAGCACCTTCTATAGCGTGGCCGCGTCCGAGGTGCTGCCGGGACGTGCCGCCTACTCCGCGCGCGGCGGCTATTCCGGCTCGCAAGTCTCGTTTGGCCTGTCCAAGCGTTTTCCAAACTATTGGGTTGGCGCCTTCATGCGCTACGACTATCTGGGCGGCGCGGTGTTCGAGGATAGCTCACTGATGCGCTCACGCAATGCGCTGTCCGGCGGAGTGGCCATATCCTGGGTATTCGGACAGTCGTCCACGATGGTCCAGGCAGACCAGTAAGCCGCAAGCGCGCAGACAAACTGCACACCTGCCCACGCGGCAACATGACCGCAGCGCGCAGCTTGCCCGGAGCCCCCGCCAAGATCATGCCGCCGATTGAGTTAAGATTGGCGGCATGACGACACCACAACCGACCGCCTTTCCCGACGCTGCCGAACAATGGAACCGGCGCTTCAAGACCGAGGACTATGTTTTCGGCACCGCGCCCAACCTGTGGCTGCACGATCATGTCGCGCTGCTGGCGCCCGGCCAGCGCGCACTGTGTGTCGCCGATGGCGAAGGACGCAATAGCGTCTGGCTGGCGCAGCAAGGCCTGCAGACAGATGCATTCGACATTGCCGAAAACGCCGTGGAAAAGGCGCGCCGGCTGGCGCAGAAAGCCGGCGTCACAGTCCACTACGAAGTCAGCGATTGCGACACCTGGACATGGCCGCAACAGACTTACGATGTGGTCGCCGCGATCTTCATCCAGTTTGCCGATCCGGCGCTGCGCGACCGGATCTTTGCCAATATCAAGCGCACGCTCAAGCCCGGCGGCGTGCTGATACTGCTGGGCTATACGCCCAAACAACTGGAATACCGCACCGGCGGTCCGGGCGTGCTTTCGCATATGTACACGGCGCCGATGCTGGGGGCCTTATGGGATGACTTCGATATCCTGCAACTCGACGAATACGAAGCCGAATTGAACGAGGGCGCACGTCATGCGGGCCGCTCGGCGCTGATCGGCATGGTGGCGCGCAAACGCTGACCGGCGCACTTGCACCACACCCTTGCAGCACACCAGCACCGCACCGCTTACAACACGCCTTTTGAACGCAGGACCGCAAGGCGCTCGTCATCCACGCCAATTCCGCGCAGCACTTCTTCGGTATGCTGGCCCAGATCCGGGCCGCCACCATTGAAATGGCCAGGCGTGGCGGACAGTTTCGGCACCACCCCCGGCACTTTAAGCGTACTGCCGTCATTGAGCGTCACGCTGCGGATCATGTCGCGCGCGGCGTACTGCTCGTCCTCGACGATATCCTTGACGGTATAGATTTTGCCGGCCGGCACACCTACTGCCGCCAGCGCCGACAGGCACTGCGCCAGGGTATGTTGCCGGGTCCATGCCGCAATGGCCTCATCGATCTCTTCCACCCGCGCCACCCGCCCGGGGTTGCGCGCCAGCGCCGGGTCGTGGCCGAGGTCCTCACGCCCGATCAATTGCATCAGGCGACGGAAAATGCTGTCGCCATTGCCCGCGATCAGCACGTAACGCCCATCCGAACACGGATACGCATTGGTCGGCGCAATGCCCTGGATCGCGCTTCCAGCCGGCTCGCGGATGGCGCCGTAGCGGTCGTATTCCGGTACCGCACCCTCCATCATGTTGAACACCGACTCGTACAGCGCAACGTCGATCATTTGTCCCTGGCCGCCCGCGACATCGCGGTGATACAGCGCCATCAGGATGCCGATCACGCCGTGCAGGGCCGACAGCGAATCGCCAATGCTGATGCCGGGCCGGACCGGTGGCTCGCCCGGGATGCCGGTGATATAGCGAAAGCCGCCCATCGCCTCGGCCACCACACCAAAGCCCGGCAAGTCGCGCCGCGGTCCGTCCTGGCCGTAGCCGGAAATGCGCAGCATGATGATTTTCGGATTGATTGCAGCCAGGTGCTCATAATCCAGCCCCCACTGCTCCAGCGTGCCGGGCCTGAAATTTTCGATCACGATATCGGCCTGCAGCGCCAGCTGGCGCACCAGGTCCTGTCCTTCTTCCTGCCGCAGGTCGATGGCCACCGAGCGCTTGTTGCGCGCCTGGACATGCCACCAGACCGAGGTCTCGCCTTCCGGCGCGCGCCAGGAGCGCAGCGGATCGCCAATGCCGGGCGGCTCGATCTTGATGACGTCGGCGCCAAAGTCGGCCAGGGTCTTGGCCGCGAACGGTCCGGCGATCAGGGTGCCCATTTCGAGTACGCGCAGGCCGGCCAGCGGCCCGGCTGAATGTTTGGCGGTCATTGGCATGCAGTCCTGCGAGAGTCTGTGTGGCCCGTATTGTACGTTCTCGGGCAAGGTCGCAAACTGGCGTGCCGGCTTTGCATGGCGCCGGCCGGCGGACCAGCGTCAGGGGTAGTCGACCGCCCTGGCCGGCAACTCCGGCAGCGGAATGAATTCGGTTTCGTCAGGCACCGGATCGAAGCGTTGGTTGCGCCAATCGTCTTTTGCCTGCTCGATCCGCTCGGCCGAACTCGATACGAAATTCCACACCAGGTGGCGCGGCCCGTCCATCGGCTCGCCGCCGAGCAGCATCACACGCAGCGGGAGCGCAGCCGGGCCATCGGCCGCCGCCAGGGTCAGGACAGCGCCAGGCTTGGTGACCAATAACTGTCCGGCCTCAAAACGTCCGTCGCGCCCAAGGTCGAGCGTACCTTGCACGATATACAGGGCCTGTTCGCCATATTCGGCGGGAATGGCAATGCGCGCACCCGGCTCCAGCTGCAGGTCGACATAAAACAGGTCGGACAAGGTTTGCACCGGTGAGCGCCGGCCAAAAAAACTGCCGGCGATGATGATTGCGCGTGCGCCCTCGCCCTGCTCCACCGGCAATTGACCAGCGCGATGATGCGAAAAAGCGGGTGCGGTTTCTTCGTGCGCGTGCGGCAAGGCAACCCAGCATTGCAGGCCGAAGAGCGACGGCCCCACGGGCCGCAACAGCGGATCGGTCCGCTCGGAATGGACAATGCCGCGCCCGGCAGTCATCCAGTTCACTTCGCCGGGACGGATCTCCTGCCGGTTGCCCAGGCTGTCGCGGTGGAAGATTTCGCCATCCAGCAGGTAGGTCACGGTTGCCAGGCCGATATGTGGATGCGGCCGCACATCCAGACCGCGCCCCGCGTCGAAGGTGGTCGGCCCCATCTGGTCCAGGAAAACGAACGGCCCCACCATGCGGCGCTCGACCGACGGCAAGGCGCGCCGCACCTGGAAGTTGTCGCCCAGGTCGCGGGTACGCGGTATGACGATGGTCTGCAATACGCTGTCGATCGGCAAGTCGGTAGGCATGTGGACTCCTGCGTTGAGTGTTGAGTGTATGCCGCGGGGCGCCCACGCATGCTGCTGAAAGCGGAATTGCTTGCGCTATCCCCTTCCGGACTCCATTGCGCCTTACTTTTTCACCGAGTCCAGGTACGCCTTGCGGTCCGCATTCACCCTTTGCAGCGATGGGCGGTCCGCCATGCCCGTGACATAGTCCCGTACCGGCAGCTCGGCCAGCACATCCTCGCCATAAATGATCTTGGTGGCCTGGCCCACCAGCGGCAAGTGCAGCACCGCGGCGCAATCGGCCAGCGTGAAGGCATCGCCGCCGACATACGGAGAAAACTTCACCATCCGCTGGAAAGCCTTGGCATTGCGCTTGAGCAGCTTGCCGACCCGGGTCTTGACCTCGTCGCTGACCTGGCCCTTGAAGAACGCCTCCATGTACAACTCGCGCGCCACCAGTTCCAGGTGCAGCTCCATGAAGATGATCAGTTCGCGCACCTTGGCCGCCTGGTACGGATCGGCCGGTATCAGCGGCTTTTGCGGATAGGCGTCCTCCAGGTATTCGACCTGCACCTGCGACTCGACCAGGATGCCTTGCTCGGTTTCCAGGAACGGGATCTTGCCCAGCAGGGATTTCTCGATCAGCGCGGCCGAGCGGTCCGGTGTGACCAATACCTCTTCAAAGGGAATGTCCTTTTCCAGCAGCGCCAGCTTGACCTTGTTGTAGTAATTGCTGACCGGGAATCCGTGAAGCTTGAGCATGCATGTCTCCTGTTTGCCGTCTTGAAATGGGGGCGCCCGCCGCATGGCGGCAGGGCCGCTGCGCGGGCGAGTTTTGGCACTCTACCCGAAAACCCGGCGCCCGACCTTCAGCCACCGTCGCCCGGCGGCGTGCTGGCCGCGGCTTGCAGGCTGCGCTTCCCGCCGCCAGGCTGGCAGCAGGTTTTCGAATGCCTGCGCGCTCATTGCGCCAGTCGTGCGCTTGCTGTGGTGCTTATTCGGCTATCATTTCCCTCGCTGCGTCCTCCCACCCTCACTTGCGACCCGTTCATGTCCGCCGAACTCAAAGCATCGCGACGCGATGCCACCCTGATCCTGACGCTGTCCAACCCCGGCGCGCGCAATGCCCTGCATCCCGACATGTATTCGGCAGCGGTGGAAACCCTGACCACGGCCGAACGCGACGACTCGATCCGCGCCGTGATCCTGACCGGCGCCGACAATTTTTTCTGCGCCGGCGGCAACCTGAACCGGCTGCTGGAAAGCAGCAGCAAGGACAAATCGGTCGCGGCTGAAGCCATCGAGCGCCTGGCTGGCTGGGTCAATGCGCTGCGCGACTGCCCCAAGCCCGTGATCGCTGCAGTCGACGGCGCCGCCGCGGGCGCCGGCTTTTCGCTGGCGCTGGCATGCGACCTGATCGTCGCCGGCGCCAATGCAAAATTCGTGATGTCCTATGCCCGCATCGGCCTGACGCCGGACGGTGGCGCTTCCTGGTTCCTCTGCCGTTCGCTGCCGCGCCAGTTGGCCGCGGAAATGATGATGGAAGGCAAACCGGTGCTCGGCAGCCGCCTGCATCAATTGGGCCTGGTCAACCGGGTGGTGCCGGACAACACCGCGCTGGATGCCGCGCTGGCATGGGCCGACGAGCTGGCCGAACTGTCGCCCAATGCCGTCGAGCGCACCAAGAACCTGTTACGCGAAGCGCAAACCAACTCGCTGGAGCAGCAGTTCGAACTCGAACAACATAATTTCATCGAAAGCCTGCACCATCCTGAAGGCCGCGAAGGCATGACCGCCTTCCTCGAAAAACGAAAGCCAATCTACAAATGACCGAGAACAATCGTCGCCGCATCTACCTGATGCGGCATGGCAGCGTCTCTTATTTCGACCAGCAGGGCCATCCGTTCTCGCCCGACGACGTACCGCTCGACGAGCTGGGGCGCGAGCAGGCCAGCGCAGCCGGCCGGGTGTTCGACCGCGCCGGCGTGCAGTTCGACCGCGTGATCGTGTCTGGCCTGCCGCGCACCGTTGAAACCGCGGCCGGCGTGCTGGAACAGACCGAGCAACTGATCGAAATGGAAGCCTGGTCGCAACTGCAGGAAATCCGTGGAGGCAAGCTGTCCGACATTGCCGACGCCGACCTGAAGGACGCGTTCACCGGCGCATTCGAAGGACTGGTCCCCGAACACAAGCAATTCCTCGGCGGCGAAACCATCGGCGAGCTGCTGGACCGGGTCCAACCCGAAATGGATCGCCTGCGGGCCGATCCGAGCTGGGACACCGTGCTGCTGGTGCTGCATGGCGGCGTCAACCGCGCGATCCTTTCCTATGCCCTGACCGGACAGCGCCTGTTCCTGGGCAGCCTGGCGCAGACCGCCGGCTGCATCAACGTGATGGACGTCGGCGAAGAATTCGATGACTGGATACTGCGCGTGGTCAACTATTCGCCGCTGTCCGAACTGCAGGACGACCACCGCAGCACGACGATGGAAACCTACCTGTCGCAATATCGAAAGTCGCGCCAGCCATAAATCGACCGCGCAGGTCGCGTGCTGCCGAATCAGGCGGGATGCCCGACCTGCCATGTAAAATTGCGCAGTGGTGAATGAAGTGCGACTCAACAACAAGACACAAAGACGGCAACCAGAAGCAGCATCGACGCCGGCGCGCAGCGGCAGCGCCCGGGCCGCCCAGGAGACACAAACCCATGTTTGAAGAATTCATTGGCACCAAGCCCGTGTCGGACCGTCATCAGTTCGACCTCGACGTGCTGGCCCGCTACCTGGCCCAGCATGTGGAAGGCTTTGCCGGTCCGCTCACCGTCGAGCAGTTCAAGGGTGGCCAGTCCAACCCCACATTCAAGCTCCAGGCCGGCGGCAAAAGCTATGTCATGCGCAGCAAGCCGGCGCCGGCTGCCAAATTGCTGCCTTCGGCCCACGCCATCGACCGCGAATTCCGTGTGATGGATGCGTTGAACAAGGCCGGCTTCCCCGCCCCCCGCCAACATGCGCTGTGCACCGATGAATCCGTGATCGGCCGTGCTTTCTATGTGATGGAATTCGTCGAAGGCCGCGTGCTGTGGGAACAGTCGATGCCCGGCATGACGCCCGCGCAGCGCGGCGCGCATTACGACGAAATGAACCGCGTCATCGCGCAGTTGCACACCATCGACTACGACGCCATCGGCCTGTCGGGCTTTGGCAAGCCAGGCAATTACTTCGGCCGCCAGATCGATCGCTGGACCAAACAATACCGCGCCTCGGAAACCGAAACGATCGAGGCGATGGACAAGCTGATCGCATGGCTGCCCGACAATATACCGCCCGGTGACGAGACCACCATCGTGCATGGCGACTACCGCCTCGACAACATGATTTTCCATCCGACCGAACCGCGCATCCTGGCGGTACTGGACTGGGAACTGTCAACGCTGGGCCATCCGCTGGCCGATTTTTCCTATCACTGCATGAGCTGGCACATTGCGCCCGGCGAGTTCCGCGGCATCGGCGGACTCGACCTGCCCGCGCTGGGCATACCGACCGAGCAGCAATACATTGCCAAATACGTTGAACGCACCGGCCGCGTGATCAGGATGGAAGACTTCAACTTTTACCTTGCCTACAACATGTTCCGCATGGCGGGCATCCTGCAGGGGATCATGAAACGCCATGCCGACGGTACCGCATCGAGCGAGCAGGCCTTGCGCTCCGGGCGCGCTGCGCGGCCAATGGCGGAAATGGGCTGGAGCTACGCCTGCGGCCGCAAGCTGACGAATTGAACCCACACTGAACAAGAACACAAGAGGAGAGACGAGCATGGAATTTGACTATTCGGACCGATGCAAGGGCTTGCAGGAAAAACTGCTGCGCTTCATGGACCAGCATATTTACCCGAACGAAAAAGCCTACAAGGACGAGATCGACCGCAACGGCCGGGAAAAAGGCAACCGCTGGATTCCCACCACCCTGATCGAAGGCTTAAAGCCAAAAGCGCGCGAACAGGGACTGTGGAACCTGTTCCTGCCGCGCTCGCCGCGCGCGCCCGAGGGCTTGTCCAATCTCGACTATGCCCCACTGTGCGAAATCATGGGACGCGTGCTGTGGGCGCCGGAAGTGTTCAACTGTGCCGCGCCGGACACCGGCAACATGGAAACGATTGAACGCTACGGCAGCGAAGAGCACAAGAAGCAATGGCTGGAACCGCTGCTGCGCGGCGAGATCCGCTCCGCTTTCGCAATGACCGAGCCCAACGTCGCCTCGTCCGACGCCACCAATGTCCAGACCCGCATCGACCGCGAAGGCGACGAGTACGTGATCAACGGCTCCAAGTGGTGGATTTCCGGCGCCGGCGACCCGCGCTGCAAGATCTTCATCCTGATGGGCAAGACCGACGCCAACGCAGCGCGCCATTCACAACAATCGATGGTGCTGGTGCCGGCCGATACCCCGGGCGTGAACATCAAGCGACCACTGCCCGTATTCGGTTACGACGATGCGCCGCACGGCCATTGCGAGATCGACTTCACCAATGTGCGCATTCCCGTTTCCAACATACTGCTCGGCGAAGGCCGCGGCTTTGAAATTGCGCAGGGGCGCCTCGGACCTGGCCGCATCCACCATTGCATGCGCTCCATCGGCGTGGCCGAACGCGCGCTGGAACTGATGTGCAAGCGGCTCAACAGCCGCGTTGCATTCGGCCGCAAGATTTCCGAGCAAGGCGTATGGCGCGAGCGCATTGCTGACGCCCGCATCCAGATCGATACCGCCCGCCTGCTGACGTTAAAGGCAGCGTACATGATGGACACCGTCGGCAACAAGTTCGCCAAATCCGAAATCGCCATGATCAAGGTACTGGCGCCGAATGTCGCGCAAAACGTGCTCGACATGGCGATCCAGGCCTATGGCGGCGCCGGCGTATCCGACGTCACGCCGCTGGCCCAGATGTGGGCCCACAACCGCACTTTGCGCCTGGCCGACGGCCCGGATGAAGTACATCGCAACGCAATCGCCAAGCTGGAACTGGCGCGTCATGTCGCCTTGCCGGGTGAAGACATGGAATTGCCGATCACGCGGTCCTGATGCAGTGACCTGCTGTCGTCCATCGGGACGGCAGCAGGGCTGCGGCGATCGTCTGGCGCAGCCTTCCGGCCAACTTTCCCCCTTAGCTCCCCACCACTTTACGGAGACTTGAATGATCGACGTTTATTCCTGGCCCACGCCGAACGGCCACAAGGTTCACATCATGCTGGAAGAATGCGGCCTGCCATGGCGCGCGCATCCGATCGACATTGGCAAGGGAGACCAGTTCGCGCCGGAATTCCTGAAAATTTCTCCGAACAACAAGATCCCGGCCATGGTCGATACCGACGGGCCCGATGGCCAGCCGATTTCCTTGTTCGAATCCGGTGCGATCCTGCTGTACCTGGCAGGCAAGACCGGCCGCTTCCTCGGCAACACCGACCGTGAAAAATACAACACGCTGCAATGGCTGATGTTCCAGATGGGCGGCGTTGGCCCGATGCTGGGGCAGGCGCATCACTTCCGCATTTATGCCCCGCAGAAAATCGACTACGCCTACGACCGCTACACCAATGAAGCCAAGCGGCTGTACGGCGTGATCGACAAGCAGCTTGCCAGGACCGCCTACCTCGCCGGCGACGAATACACCATCGCCGACATCGCCACCTTCCCGTGGCTGCGCTCGTGGAAAAACCAGGGAATCGACTGGGCCGACTTCCCCAATGCCAAGCGCTGGTTCGACCAGGTTGGCGCACGCCCTGCGGTCGCACGCGGCGTGCAGGTACTGGCCGATTTGCGCAAACCCTTGCATGATGAAAAGGCCAAGGAAATCCTGTTTGGCGCAGGGCAGTACGAGAAGCGCTAGTTTCGTGTGCTGCTTGCGCGGCGCAGTGCATGACCGGCAGACGGGTCCATGCTAAAAAAAGCCGGCCTCACGGCCGGCTTTTGCTTTTTCATGCCGCCCTCGACGTCAATCCTGCACCACGGTTGGCAAAGTGTCCATCGACAGCGGGGCCGCCGACATGAGCGGCGGCAGCAAGGCCGCAGGTTCGGCCGCGACGGCTTCGCTGTCGCGCAATAAGCCACCGAGCAACTGCACGGTTCTTTCGCTAGGTGCGCATGCGTCAGAGGTCAACGTGGCGCGGTAAGCCACCATGTCAGCGTCCGGCAACATCGTGACCAGCAAATTGAGCACATCCTCCTGGATATCCATCAGGAATTCATTGACGTCTGCCTGCGCTTGTGACGTCACGAGCGCGCTGCACCAACTGCCGCACCGCGCGTTCCAAGCCGACTGCATGGCCAGCATTGGCTGGCGCGAACGCTCGCCCAGGCAAAACAGCATGCCGCACAATACTTCGCGCCGTTCAGGAAGTTGCAGCACCGCCAGCAGCTGTTGCACCGCCACGGCACGCACTGAGCTGACCCAGGCGTAAGCCTTTTCTTTGGCCCCGGCATGAATCAACTGGTTGAAACGCCTTAGCACCAGCAACATGCCTGGCACGCTGCCCGCTTTCAAGCAGCGTTGCAAGCCGATCCTCAGGCCATCAGCCCGAACGAGGACCAATGCTGCCAGGCAACAGCGTCGCGCCAGTTGCTCTCGGAATTCGGGTTCCTTGCCAGCGGCACACTTGGCTTGTTTGCATAAGTGGTCCGACAAATGAGTAAACAGCGTCTGCAATACCCCCGCGTGTCGACCGGCGCCTGATGTGGTGTCGCCGCACAAGGCGAGCAGGGCCGGCAAGGGCTCGATGCAAGATTCTCGACTGATCAATTGCATCAATAGTTGCACGGCGCATGCGAGTTCCCGGCTGCCGGGCAAGGTCCCTGCTTGTCCGCCATCGGCAGCTTGACTGCCCAGCATACGGCTGGCGCTCTGACAGAGCGCAACGCAAAGCGGTGGCAGCAGGGCAGGCAAGCGCACACCGACCGCCACCATCAGACCAAGATCGCCGTCCCAGCTCGCACCGCGACGCACAAGTTCTTGCACGACCTCTGTCCTGCCCATCATCCATGCACTGGCCACTGGCGATGGCAGGGCATTCACCGGTTCGGATAAAAGCCATGGATAGGCGTCAAGCAATGCCCCCACCTGCGCAAGGCTTCCGACATTGATCCGGGTCGCCAGGGCGTCCAGAACTTTCTCGCGCCCGGCATCGGCAAGATGCGCCGGCGTCTTGGCATAACGGACATGACACCCGACGGGTCTGCCCACCAGGGTCACGGTGTCGCCCATATGGCGGCTGGCCCTGTCAAATAGTGCTTGCGCAGACAAGGGGCTTGCGTCCGCCTGGCGCTTGTGCGCACCCAGGAATTGCAGCATGTCGAGCACAGTGGAGCGCCCGACTCTTGACAGGACCTCTTTTTTTCCGCCGCAGATCAGGTGCGGTCCTTCCTCGTCGCACAGGGCATCGCGAACAGTCGCGCCGTAACAGGTGTGGATATGAATCAGTGTCTCCCGGCATCGATTACCGTCGCGGATGTGACGCACGAAATCCAGGGTGTTGATCGGCCCGTGGGGAAATTCCACGGTGTGCTGCCCGTTCGCAATGCATCCATGTGCATCCAACACACAATATCGCGCTAACCGGCCGCGCTGTTGCACGGCGGTGAGCGCAGCGTAAGCGTCGTGGCCACCGGGTCGTGGAATGACCAGCTCCAGATCAAGGCCCGCGGAATGCGCGGCCCGCTTGTACTGTTGGGCCTCACCCACCCTGGCACCCACCACGATCGTGACATCAGGACATTTCAGCGTATGTGCATTGCCTGGCGGGGGAAACTGGCGGCCGGGTTGGCCAAAAGGGAAAGCTCTTTTCATCGGTTAATTCCAAAAGGTCAGATCTGATCAACTGGTAAGCAAGAAAGGCGATCAACGAACTAAATCGTCTTCATATCTTTCGAGCGGCGCCTTTTGTCCCGATTAACGCTTTTCGGTTCCTTAGTCGAATATCCCTACGCCGCCGGGCCTGGAAATCAGCCTGCCGCGAACCGACTGCAACAAGCCGATCCCGGCGACGCTCA
>NZ_JAUSNH010000184.1 GCF_030645335.1 Lacisediminimonas sp.
GATGCTGTCGTGGTGTGGGTGATTGCGCCGCCGGTTTATTGAGCGCGCCGCCAGGCTGACTTCCCCGCCTCACCCTCACAGATAATCCTCCAGCCGTACCTTTCCCCAGTTCATCGGCCAGGCCCGATCGAAATCGGCCGCATTGTGCCGCTTTTTCCGGGTTGCATCGATCCCCATTTTCCCCACCAGCCGGAACGGATAATGGTCCGGTAGCGGCATTGCCGACGGATCGTATGGCGAGCCGCGCGTGGTCGGCACCATCACATAGTCGCGTGCCGGGTCGGCGCGGGTGGCGATTGCCTGGTACACCTCGGCCGGGTCGGAGAGATCTGTGTCCGGGCTGAGCGCCACTACCAGCTTGGTGTTGAGCCAGGGCGCGCCCATTGCCATCATCAAGGCGTCGTTGACGAAGCCTTCCCATTTATAGTCGAACGACATCAGCACCGACAGCGCCGCGCCCCAGGTCGGGAATTGCACGTCGCCGACTTCCAGGCCCAATTCGCGCAGCCTGTTGTACAACATCGCTTCATGGCACAGGCGCGGCAGGGTCTGGTGGTCGGTCTGGGGCGTGGTCTGGTGATTGCGCCAGATCGGACGGTCGCCGCGCATGGTGACGGCAGTCACGCGCAGGCGCGGAATGTTTTCATGGGCCGGCAAGCGCAGCATCGACGGCGACGTCACCGCGCCGGTGGCGCCGAGTTCAGACAAGCTGACCCATCCTTCAATGATCATTTCCGCCCGGGCCGGCGCCGACAGCTCGATCGTTTCGCAGGCGACCATCTCGATATCCTGGTCCATGATGGTGCCGGTCATTTCCATCTCGCCCCACTGGTCCAGGTGCAGGCCGGAGAAATTCGCCATGATTTCGTAAGCCGCCGGAACGCCCACGCAAATCGCGATCGGCATTTCCCTGGCGCCCATTTGCCGGTACTTGTTCATGATCCGCAGTGAATGCGGCGTGGCGAAGCTGATCAGCGCTTCGCGCGGGCCGGTGACCGTGGTGCCTGCATGGCCCGAGTTATAAAAGCCGGTTTCCGGGTCGCGCAGGATGTTCATCGCCGTGATGTAGGGCTGCTCGTCGCCTTCCTTGTGGAACGGGATCGGCAGCTTGTTCAGGTCGACTTGGTCGCCCAGCCATTTCACTTCCTTGACCGGCGCATTGCTGACATGGACAAATGCGCGTGGCGGCTTGCGTAGCCGATATGCCAGCGTCGGCAGGAACAATTTGGCGTCCACGCCCAGTGCACGTCCCTGTGACTTTCGGTTGCGTACCAGCATGTCGCAAATGCGGAATCCCGGGCGTTCGATGATGTTCTCGAACACGATCGGATCCTGCGATTGGGCAGTCAGCGCACCAACATCCCGCAGGCTGACCGGCTTGACGATACGCGTGACGATATCCTGGTTGGTCTCAAGGTAGTCGCGCAGGTCGCGGTCGATCGGGCGGCCTGGCGGCGGGCTGGCATCGGACGGGCTGAAGGTGGTTTTCGTGGTCATTTTTCGGGTGTCTGGACACAAGTATTCAAGCTGCAACGCAGGGGCACAGGGAAGGACGAAAGGGCAGTTAACGCAGGGCCCCGGAACCGCGGCCGAATGCATGGTCACTTGCCTGCCCAAGCCCTGTCAAGGGCGCGATCCGGTCCGGCCTGAAGCGTAACGAGTATGAATCCCGGTCACGCCCCGGCAGTGCTTCAGCTCGTCTTGCTCTCCTGCACCACACCTTGCTTGACCAGCGCGTCGATTTCCTCTGACGAGTATCCGCCCACTTCCATCAGTACCGCGCGTGTGTCCTGTCCATGCTCGCGCCCGGCGTGATTGATTTTTCCGGGCGTGCGGTCCAGCTTGGGCACGGGTGCGGCCAGGGTGACGCTGCCGCCGAGCGATGCATCGGGCACGGCTACCAGCGCTTCACGTGCCTTGTAATGGCGATCCTTGAAAATGTCGGCGATCGTGAATATCCGGGTGGCCGGAATTCCCGCGTCTTGCAGCCGGGTTTCCAGCACATCCAGAGGCAAGCTGCCGGTCCAGGCGGCGATCAGGTCATCAAGTTCATTGGAATGCTTGACGCGGCCGGGCAGGTTCTTGAAGCGCTCGTCGTCGGCCAGGTCGGGGCGTTCCATCACGCTGCAAAATCGCCGGAACAGCGTGTCGTGCCAGGCAGCGATGTGGATGAAATCGCCGTCACCGGTGGTGAACAGGTTGTTGGGCGCAGCGCCAGGCAGTTTGGAGCCGGCGCGGTTGGCCACCACGCCCAGCTTTTCATATGCCGGCACGAACGGCTCCATGAAGCTGAATGCACTTTCCGACAGGGCCGCATCGATGACTTGTCCTTGCCCCGACATCTCACGCTCAAGCAAGGCCACCAGTGCGCCGAATGCGCCGTACAGGCCGGTGAGGTAGTCGGTCAGTGCTGTCGCCATGCGCGACGGCGGACGGTCCGGATCACCCGTCAGCGAGCGCAAGCCGCTGGTCGCTTCGCTGATGATGCCGTAGCCAGGCCAGCTGCTATAGGGGCCGCTCTGACCAAAGCCGCTGATGCGGACCATTACCAGTTTCGGGTTTTCCTTGGCCAGCTCCTCATAACCGAGGCCCCATTTTTCTATGGTGCCGGGACGGAAATTTTCGATCAGCACGTCGCATTGCGTGGCCAGCCGCTTGACGACTTGCCGGCCTTCGGTGGTGCGTAAATCCACCGACACGGTGGACTTGTTGCGCAGCAAGCTGGCGGCGTACAGCGACTTGCCATTGAAGCTTTCGCCCATGGTCCGGATGACGTCGCCGGCCGGATCTTCGATCTTGATGACTTGCGCGCCGAAGTCAGCCAGCAGGCGGCCGCAAAACGGGCCGGCGATGGTGGAGCCCAGCTCCAGCACCTTGAAGCGGGACAGTGCGCCCGGTGATATTTTCATGTTCAGTTCCCATTCCCAACGTTATCGAAATTTCGGTAAATGATGGTCTGCCTTTCCTTCATCAGCAGTCGCCCGCCAAGCGTGAAATAGCTGTTGAGTGAAACAGTCATTAGCATCTTGCCGCTGGCGCGGCTTTCCTTGATCCGGGCGCTGACCAGGGTACTGGTAGCGCGCGCGGTCTCTCCTGCGCGCAACAAGGAGTGGATCTCTACCTCGTTGCCACCGTTGACCATGCCGCTGCCGGGAAAGCCGAAACGCCGGCTGAAATTTCGGCCAACTTCGTTGACCGCTTCACGGCCCATTGCAGCCAGGTCCGTCGATAGCGGCAGCGACCCCGGTGTGGCTTCCAATGCATGGATCGGGAACAAGGGCGGCGCCACCACGCCGCCAAACAAGCTGTCACGACCGGCCTTGATGTCAAAGTGCAGTGGCGCCAAACCGCCGACGGCGTCGGCAAACAGGCGCAGGCGACTCATGTCCAGCGGGTACTGCGATTCGACCGCTTCGACTTCACGCCCGAGCAGGGCGTTGATGAAGTCGGGCGCTGCCGGATCGGGCTCGGCAACGGATTCATCCAGCGCCAGTCCTGCGGGCAGGGCGGGTACGCTTGTCTGCTGGTCGAATCCCCAGCAAGCATCGGGCAGCACCAGCGCAGTGGCAGTGGTGTTCGCCTTGTCTTGCTCCAGGTTCCAGATTTCCAGCGCCAGGTGCAGGCAACGCTGGCCGTCCAGCACGCTTTCGCGCTCGATGCGGCCGCGCACCTCCAGCGATTCATTGATGAAGTCCGGCCCGGCAAAGTTGTAGCCGAGCCTGGGCACGGGTGCGGCGGACCCGAACGCCTGGGCAATGAATTGTGTCAGGAAGTGTTGCTTGAGTCCGCCATTGATCACGCGCTCGCGCATGCCGGCAGTGTGCTTGGCGTAGCCTTCGTCGTAATGGATCTTGTCCCAGTTCTGCTGCGCGGCGCACCAGCGCACCAGATGGCTGCTGGTATAGCAGCCCTTGGACAAGACCGGCAGGGTCCCGTCCGCCACGACGGGGGTTGCATTGTTCATATGCAGTTACTCCATTAATTGATCTGGATGCCGGCGGCGGCAATCAGCTTGCGCAGTCCGTCGACGTCAGACTGCAGGAAGCTCGCCAGTTCTTGTGGCGAACCTCCAGCCAGGTCTACGCCTTGCGACATCAACTGCGTGCGCAGGTCCTGGTTTTTCAGCGCCTGGTTGAATGCGCCGTTAAGCTTGGCCACGACGGCCGGCGGCATGCCGGTCGGTCCCAGGATCGCAAACCAGAACGTGGAAGTGAATCCGGGGTGGCCTGATTCCGCCACTGTCGGTACGTCAGGCAATACGGGCGAACGCTTCAGGCTGGTGACGGCGATCGGGATGATATTGCCGGCCTTGACCAGCGGCAGTGCTGGCGGCAAACCGGTGATCAGCATCGGCACGTGGCCAGCCATCACGTCGGCAGCTGCCGGGCCGCCGCCCTTGTAAGCGACATGCTCAAGCTTGAGCTTGGCTTGCTGGTTCAGTTGTTCGCCGGTGAAGTGTTGCGGCGTGCCCTGTCCTGCGGTGGCAAAAGGGAACTTGCCTTTTTCACGTGCCAGTTTTTCCAGCTCAGGCAGGGTGCGCACGCCCACGTTCTTGTTCACTGCGATCAGGTTCGGTGTGGAGCCCACCAGCACCACCGGTGAAAAATCCTTGATGGCGTCGTAGCTGGCATTCTTGTTGGTCACCGGGTTGCTGGTATGGCCGTTGGTGGCGATCACCAGGGTATAGCCGTCGGGCTTGGCGCGTCGCGCCTGCTGGGTGCCGATCAGTGTATTGGCGCCAGCCTTGTTCTCGATGATGACGGATTGACCCAGCAGCGTGCCGACTTCCTTGCCCAACAGCCGGGCGACAATGTCCGTGCTGCCGCCGGGCGCAAATGGAACGATCAGCGTGATGGCCTGGTTTGGAAAATCAGCGTTTTGGCCATGTGCCAGCGGCGCGATGCCGACGGCCGAGAGGGCGACAGCGATCGATGTGGCGGCGATGCCTGCAAGTGTGCGTTTCATGTAAAGCTCCTCGTTGACGGATTCAAGCTCAGGTTCAGGTAATGGGCATGACGGGAATGGCCTGTGGCCGGCTGACGAGAATCAGGTGTGATGCGCTTTGATGATGGTCTCCTTGATCTTGTTGTTCGGTGCGCTCTGACGGCGCTTTGCTGATTCAACTTTACTTTCCGACTTCACTACTCTACTGCTCGTTTGCATTTGCCGATCGAATGGGCAACCAGGCTGCGGCTTATTCCATGCCCAGCAGGCGCAATGCATTGCCGCCCATGACTTTTTCCATCACGCTGGGACGATAGGGCAGTTGCAGGTAGGACTCGACGATGGCTTCGACGCCGAGGAACGGATAGGCGCTGCCAAATATCATCCGGTCAGCAAGAAAGGAATTGGCAGCCTCCACCCAATGCAGGTAGCCTGGCATCCCCATGCCATACAGGTCGGGCTGCAAGTACACATTGGGACGGCGAAACGCCAGTCCGCAACTTTGCTCGACCCATGGCCAGAACGCGTGCGACACAACGATTTTCAAGTCCGGAAAATTTGCCGCGACCCGGTCAACACCTTCAGGATCGGCATGCGTCAGTGTCTGTTCGCGCGGACTGCCACGGGCGATGGTCAGTGCCAGGATGCCGTTCATTTCTTGCAGGCGCTCGTAGATCGGATACAGGATCGGATCGTTGGCGCTGGTCATCGGGCGCATGCCAAAGCCGGGTTCAAGGGTAATGCCCTTGATGCCCGGCATCTTCATGACGCGCTCAAGTTCATCCATCGATTCGCGGATTTTTGCCGGCGCCGGACACAGGCCTGCAAAGCCGGCGAGGAACAAGTCCTGGTGTTCGTGCAGGATGGCGGCGACGTCGTCATTGGTGGAGCTGACTTTGGGGTCGTGGGTCATGCGACCCCACACCACGCTGCCGCTAACGCCAGCCCGCTGCAGTTCTTTGCGCAACTCTGAAATGGAGCGCTCACCGACCGAGCGCGGCAGTGCGCTATGCCATCCGAATGGCGCCGTAGTGTCGTTGAAAAATCCGCAGTTGACGAAGGACTTGAGTGGCGGACGAACGCGGAAGTCGATGATTTTCATGATGCGGCTCGTTGTAAAAATTGATGCACCGCGGCCGCGTTATCTGGCGGTGCAAGGACGGACTGGTATTCACCCGCATGATAATTTTGTGTGATCGACAAGATGCCTGCCCTGGACGATCCTGCGGTTGCAGGACATATACCATGAAGCGTTTTGACCAGCAACGCGATGAGACTTGCGGCGCGCTTATTGGGTTTGCCGATAAGGGGCGATGCTTGGTCCCTGGGTGCGGCCGCTAAAGCTATCCCGGAAATCGGGGCGGCCATCAAGACAGCACCAAAACCGGAAGAAGTTGTGACCGGGCAAAAGGGGCCGGGCTTTTGTTCCAGACCGATTCGCCCAAGTCCTGCATAATTGCCGTTTCCGCATGTCGGACCGCCAGGTCCCGTCAAAAAATGAATTTCGCAGATTTCCCCGACGAGCATGAAATTGCCGAGCACAGCGCCGGCGAACGCGCCCGCGCCGCAGCGCGCAGCACCTGGGTCAGCGTGGTTGTCAATATTGTGCTGGTCGCGTTGCAGATTTCAGTGGGCATTTTCTCCAAATCGCAGGCGCTGATTGCCGACGGCATCCACTCCTTGTCGGACCTGCTGGGCGACTTCGTCGTGCTGTTTGCCGGACACCATAGCAAGAAGGGGGCGGACGAGGACCATCCCTATGGCCATCAACGTTTCGAGAACGCCGCTTCGCTGGCATTGGGCGTGTTGCTGTTGACGGTCGGTGCGGGCATGTTGTGGTCGGCGCTGCAAAAGCTGGAGAATCCGGGCGCAATCGCGAGCGTGCACGTTTCAGCGCTGTGGATCGCCGGCGTTGCGCTGGTTTCAAAGGAATTACTGTTTCGCTACATGCTGGCCGCGGCCAAGCGGGTCAAGTCCGGGATGCTGGTGGCCAATGCCTGGCATGCGCGCTCGGACGCGGCGTCGTCGCTGGTGGTGGCGGTTGGCATCATCGGCAATCTGGCCGGCTATCCGATGCTGGACCCGATTGCGGCACTGATCGTCGGTCTGATGGTGGCCAAGATGGGTTGGGGATTTGGCTGGGACGCCTTGCATGACCTGATGGATCGCGCCGTCGACCAGGAAGAAGTGGACGCCATCCGCCGTACGCTGGTAGAGACGCCTGGCGTGCACAGCGTGCATGACGTGCGCACCCGCAAGATGGGCGACATGATCGTCGTGGATGCGCATATCGAAGTCGATGCCGCCATTTCTGTCGAGGCCGGGCACGATATTGCCGTGATTGCGCGCCAGCGGGTGATGCAGCGGCATCGGGTACTGAACCTGTTGACCCATGTGGATCCGTGGAAGCGGCCGGATCTTGATCATCAGGCTGGCATGTCGCCAGTGAGGGCTGATTGAATGACGGTTTGAGGAGATTCCAGCAAACAGCCATGCACGATGATTTACCGCGTCGCCAGGACTGAGTGCGCCTGCAAAGTTACGCATCATCGAGATTTCCCGATCGGGAAATTTATGCGGGATGTGCATGCAAAACGGCGAAAAATTCCCGATCGGGAATATGCCTTGCCCGGCCAAAGATTTTGGTCAATGATTTCCAGAACGGGAAATCAAAAAGACCATGCCATCCATTCGATCACCTGAACAACTCGGCGACGTACTTCGTGCAGCCCGCAAGCAGCTCGGGCTGACGCAGCCCCGCTTGGCGCTGGCGGCAAGGGTTGGCGTGCGATTTATCGTTGATCTGGAAGCCGGAAAGCCCACCTTGCGGCTTGAAAATGTCCTGCGGGTCATCGATGCGCTGGGTGGAGAGATCATTCTGAGCGGATTGCCATCCGCGGTCGCCCTGGCGCAACGCGAGGAGCAATGAGCATGATATGAACTGGATGCCTGCGTTTGCGCCACCGCGGACGCGCCTATTGCCTGCTCGACATAATGATCATCGTCATGATCTGTATGCCGCACCAACTACCCCGTTGCGGCAAGTCAATTCAATATCTGTTCCAGCGCGTAAGTTCTTCCCATGGGTAAATCGTGCGCATGAGCGGAGAAAATATGAACCGTTTTCTGGTCGTCGGGAAAAGCAAATACGTCGTTCTTGCGGTACTGCAGGCAATACGAAGCTTTACCGACGCGCAGACAATAGTGATCGGCGACGAAGAAACGTATGCGATGCGCTGGTCCAGCTTGTGCACCGAAAAGCTGGCGATCCGCTTTGATGGACCAAGCGACCTTGCTTTTGTTGGCATGGTGAACCGCCTGGCCAAGGACTGTCCGGGCACGATCCTGTTGCCGGTTGACTGCGACGGCGTCCGGCTGGTGCACCGGGTATACCAGCAGCTGCAAGTCGACATTGCGCCGATCCCTGCACCTGAAATCATGGAGACGTTCGACGACAAATGGCTATTCCACCAGTTTTGTTCCGCGCATGGATTGCGTGTGCCGACTACGCGCTTTGTCGGTTCCAAGGACAAGCTGGACTACGAGGCGATAGCAGAGGAGTTTTCAGTTCCGTTCGTCGTCAAGCCGACCAACATGGCCGGCTCCATGGGCGTGAAAATCGTGACCAGCCGGGAGGATTTCGAAGCGAACATATTGTTCAACCCGGCCTACGACTACAGCTCCCTGATCGTGCAACGTTACATCGACGGCCCGGACATCGACCTGAGCCTGCTGGCTGATCACGGCAAAGTGTCGGCATTTGCAATCCAGCGGGTTGTCGCAGCGCGGATCGAATTCCTGCCGAACCCGTATCTGGAAATGGTGGCATCGAATATTTGCAGCCAAAGCGGGTATCACGGCCTGATGCATATCGACGCCCGTATCGACAAGCGAACGGGCAATGTCTACCTTATCGAAGCCAATCCGCGATATTGGGCCTCGCTTACCGCCGCCGTCGTTTGTGGCCTGAATTTCGTTGCGGCGAGTGTCGCCCCCCTGGCCTCGACATCTGGCGTGCGCCGGCTGACAACAGGTAGCGCCTCTTGTCGCCATCCGGTGCTGCAGCCGTCATCCTGGAAGGATCTGGTGATGGACGCCGGTTACCTTGGCCGCTTGTTCAGGGCAAAAACTTTCGACCTGTACTCTGTCGGCCAATTCGGCAGGGAACTGTCGGATAGCTGTGTCCGGTATGCCCAGAAGAAAGCAATTTTGCGTATCAACGGAGGTCCCCAGCACGGCAGCGTTGCCAAGCTGTGAGCCTGTGATACCGCGGCAAGACATGTTCCCCGGCCAATACCGGCTCGATCACTGAAATGACTTTCCGTTGGTCGCATGCAAGGAAGGCGAAGGATGAGTGCGTCGCCCTTGATTCTCTGAAAGGCAAGCGAACCGGGCAGGGGTACACTCTGCCCCTCTCTCATCCCACCTTTTGAAGATTCCCATGCCTGTCGAATACCGCAAGAGCGTCCCGCCGGTCCGGCCGCGGCGCCGGATCCGTATCGAGATCCGCCCCAAAAGCATGATCATTGCCGCACTGGTGATTTTCTGCGCGTGGCTGTTCATCAAGCTGTTGCCGGTGGTACTGGTGCTGGTCGTGGCCTTGATGATCGTGGGCACCTTCAGTCCGGCGGTGGCATGGCTGGAGGCGCGCAAAATCAGGCGCGGGGGCGGTATCGCCATTGTTTTCGGCAGCTTGTCGCTGGCCTTCCTGGCGATGATGGTGTTGACCATACCAGCGCTGATAGAGCAGGTGAAGAGCCTGGTCGAGCAAGAACCGGCCTTGCGCCGCAGCGTGGCGGAATTCCTGATGGGTTCGCCACTGACCGCATCACTCGGCGAAGCCCTGACCAACCTGAAATACGATGCGCTGATCAAGGATGCCGGGGAGCATGTACTGGCTTATTCCAAGAGTTTGGTGGAAGTCGTTGCCTATAGCGCCGGTGCGTTTTTCCTCGCGCTCTACATCATGATCGACCGCGACCGCTTGCGTGGCGCTGCCTTTGCCGTGATACCACGCGCGGAGCACATCCGTTTTTCACGCATCCTGATCAATCTGGAGACGATTGTCGGCGGCTATATTCGCGGACAGGTCGTGACCTGCCTGATGATGGGCGGGTTCATGTTTATCCTGCTGACCGCGTGTGGGGTCCCGAATGCGCTGGCGCTGTCGGTATTTGGCGGCATCGCCGATGTGTTGCCCTTCATCGGCATTTTCCTGACCATGGGACCGGCGGTGCTGGCGACGCTGGTCAAGGGGCCGGTCATTGTCGCCATTGTGTTCGTAGCGATGCTCGCCTACGAAGAGTTCGAAAGCAGGGTGCTGGTGCCAATGGTGTACGGGCGGGCGTTGCGCCTGCCGTCTTCGGTGGTGCTGTTTGCGCTGATCGCCGGTGGTACCCTGGCCGGCATCGTCGGCGCATTGCTGGCCTTGCCGGTGGCGGCCGCGATCCTGATGCTGATCGATGAAATGCGGGTCGAGCTGCCGGGCGAGGAGACGTCGGCCGAAGGGGACCAAATCATGGCGGCGGACAAAGAGAGCGAGCAGGAATATGCGCGCCGTACCGAGGGCATGCCGGCCGAGCAGGCCGCTGCTGTCGCGCTGAACATGTCCAACATTCGCAAGAAAGAAGAGAGCGAGGCGCAGGACAAGCAGGCTGGCCAGGGATTGTAGATCGGGCCATCCGCAAGTCCTGCTGCCTGTCGGCGTCCACCCTGAGGGCGCGGCCCGCCAAGGCTGCATCGGCCTCCTGGTGCCTGCCCTGCTTGACACCCCCCAAATGGGGGCGGCCAGGACGCTGCCGTACCAAACATCGCACCAGGCTGCGATCAATAGTCCACTTATGAAATTTCACATTGATAGCGCAGGCAGGACAACATTTGCCCCTGTTTCATAAGGGCTCAGCGGAAAAGTCGTGGCTTGCCAAGGGCATTTGGGCTGTGTATAGTTTAGTTATGCAAGTGACTGTTGTGGACTATCCGTGACGGTTCCCGCCGATCCATTCATTCGCCCCCGAGCCATCCCGCCATGAACGCCAGGACACCGCCGTCAACGCGCGCAGACTATTTTCATTTCTGCCAGATCGCCACGCGCTGGATGGACAACGACATGTACGGCCATGTCAATAACGTCGTTTATTACGCCTATTTCGACACGGCGGTGAACCAGTACCTGATCGAACAGGGTGTGCTGGACCCGGTCAAGGCGCAGGTGATCGGGCTGGTGGTCGAGACCCAATGCCGCTATTACAGCTCGCTGGCGTTTCCGGATGTGGTGCATGTGGGCGTGCGGGTCGGCCATGTCGGCACCAGCAGCGTGCGCTACGAGCTTGGCGTGTTTCGCAACGACGAGCAATCGGCCGCGGCGGAAGGGCATTTCGTACACGTTTATGTCGATCGCGAATCGAACCGGCCGGTTCGGCTGCCCGATGATTTCGGCAATGCGCTGGCGCCGCTGCGGGTGTCCGACGCCGGCCCGGCGTGATGAGCAGCTGCGCAGGCGGTGCTGGGCCCGCATGGCGCACGAAAAAAATGATGCATCCGAATAACGCAATGACAGGAACGAGATAATGGAATATGGCGCACAGGGCGGCAACGATCACATCATCGTGACGCTGGTGGACGTGGTGGAAGAACCCGGTTGGGAGCTCAACGACACGACGGCGGCCGCCGCGATTGCCGCCATCAGCACGGCGCGGGATTCAGGAGGGCCGGGCCACAAGGCGGCCGTGGTGACGCTGAACCGTCCGAAGATGCGCAACTGCGTGTCACTGGCGATGTGGAAAGACCTGGCCCGGATATTCACCGAATTGGGCCAGGACCCGCAGGTGCGCGCCATCATCCTGACCGGGGCCGGCGGCAACTTTTGCGCCGGCGCCGACATCTCCGAATTCGCCACCGTGCGCGCCACCGTGGAGCAGGGCGACGAGTATGAAGTCGCGGTGGACGATTGCTGCGACGCCATCGCCAATACGCCCAAGCCAACGATTGCCGTGGTCAATGGATTTTGCATGGGCGGCGGCTGCCACCTGGCGATGTCCTGCGATTTTCGTTTCGCCGCGCCTGAAGCGCAGTTCGGCATCCCGGCTTCGCGGCTGTCGATCGTCTACGGCGTGCGCGGCACCCAGCGCCTGTTCTCGCTGGTGGGCATTTCCAACGCAAAACGCATCCTGTATTCCGCCATGAAATTCGGTTCTGCCGAGGCAGTGCGCATGGGATTCCTGGACCGCATGGCCGCCGATCCGATGCGTTCTGCGCAGTCGTTTGCCGCCGTCATGGCAGACAACGCACCGCTGACGATTTCCGGCACCAAGGTGATCCTGAATGGCCTGGCGATGGGTATGGGCGTGCTGACCGACGAGCAGGTCAACCATGTCGTGCAGCGTGCGGTGGGCAGCGACGACTATCGCAATGCCCGGCAGGCATTCGTTGAAAAACGCCAGCCGGTTTTCCTCGGGAAGTAAGACGTGAAGCCTTCACAATTCAATTACGTTCGCCCGGCCACGCTGGAGCAGGCGATCGCCGCGCTGGCGGCGGCTGCGGGCGAGGGCAAGATCATCGCCGGCGGCCAGAGCCTGATGCCGATGATGAACTTCCGCCTGGTGAGCCCGGCGCTGCTGATCGATATCAACCGCATCAAGGAACTCGATTTCCTGGAAGAGCAGGCAGGTGGCTTGCGCATCGGCGCGCTGACCCGGCACCACACCCTGGAAACATCGTCGCTGGTCAAGCGCCTGTTCCCGGTATTGAGTGCAGCGATGGCGCATGTCGCCCACCTGGCGATCCGCAACCGCGGCACCATCGGCGGCAGTATTTCGCATGCCGATCCGGCAGCGGAATTGCCGATGATGATGCTGTTGCTGGAGGCGCGCATCACGGCCGTGTCGCCGCGCGGCAAGCGGGTGATCGACGCTGCCGACTTTTTCCTTGCCGCGCTGACTTCGGATGTGCAGGAAGACGAGATCGTCACTGAAATCAGCTTGCCGGCCTTGCCCGCAGGCGCCGGCTGGGCCTTCGAGGAAGTGGCGCGCCGCCCGGGCGACTATGCACTGGCTGCGGTCGGCGTGATCCTGACGCAAGAGCAGGGACGTGCGGCGCAAGTGCGCATAGGTGTCATGGGCGTGGGCGACACGCCGATGCGCCTGCCGGACGCAGAGGCCGTACTGAACGGCCAGGCCTGCGACGAGCAGTCGCTCGATGCGGTGGTGGCGGCGGTGCGCAATTCGGTGCAGCCCGACGGCGACCTGCATGCGTCGGGAGATTACCGGCGTCATCTGGTCGGGGTATTGGTCCGGCGTGCCGTCAAGGACGCCTGGAAGCGGGCGCAAGCCAATGCCAAGGGCTAAGGCCAGGCCATCAACAAGCAGGGGAAACCGACATGCATGAACAAACAATTGAATTGCTGAAAATCAGCGTCGTCGTCAACGGCGTGCGCTACGACGAGGTGGTGGAGCCGCGCTTGCTGCTGGCCGACTTCCTGCGCCATACGCTGGGACTGACCGGCACCCACGTCGGTTGCGAGCATGGCGTGTGCGGGGCCTGCACCATCATGGTCGACGGCAGCAGCATGCGCTCTTGCCTGATGCTGGCAGTACAGGCCCACGGCTGCGAGATCCAGACCGTGGAAGGCCTGGGCAGCATGGAAAACATGAATCCCTTGCAGCAGGCGTTCCAGGATTGCCATGCGCTGCAGTGCGGATTCTGCACGCCGGGCATGCTGATGACCTGCACCGACATGCTGAAAAAATATCCGCTGGATACCGACGACGAAATCCGTGACGGCCTGTCCGGCAATATCTGCCGCTGCACCGGTTATGTCCACATCGTCGAAGCGGTGCGCCGCGTGCGCGACGGCGCTGCCGCAGCCGCCGGAGAGACCAAATGAAAATGCACGTGCTGTCGGGTGGGCGCCTGCGCATGAAGAAAAGCGTCTATGTGCCGGAGGCCGAGCGGCAGGAGACCATCGAGCTGCCGGTATCGTGTTACCTGATGCGCCATCCGCAGGGAAACGTGCTGTTCGACACCGGCTGCCACCCGTCCACGATCGACAATGCAGAAGCGCGCTGGGGCCCGATGGCGCGCGCGCTGGTGCAGATTTCCAGGCCGGAAGAAAATCTCATCGACCAACTCAAGCTGGTCGGCCTGGCGCCGGATGATATCGACGTCGTCGTCAACTCGCACTTCCATACCGACCATTGCGGTTGCAATGAGTTCTTCAAGAAAGCGACCGTGATCTGCCACGCGCGCGAACTCGAAGCCGTGACCGGTCCGGACGCCGACCAGCGTGGTTATTTGCCAGCCGACTGGAAGCACCCGATGCCGATCGAAACCATCGACGGCCAGCGCGACCTGTTCAACGACGGCCGCATCGTGCTGGTGCCGGTGCCGGGGCATACGGCGGGCATGACGGGGGCGCTGGTTGCGCTGGACAAGTCGGGCGCATTTTTCCTGGCGTCGGACGCGGTGGCCTTGCGCAGCAACCTGGAGCGCGACACCAATCCACGCAATACCTGGGATGCCGAGCAGTCCACCAGGTCGATGCAGGAAGTGCGCCGTATTGAAGCCAGTGGCGCGACCATCGTGTTCGGTCACGATGATGCGCAGTGGCAAACGCTCAGGACCGGCGTCGACTTTTACGACTAGCTTCGATGCAGCGCTTTGACTGAAACAAGAGACTGAAATCGCCGCAGGCGTGCCAGGTCGGTCGTGCGACCCGTGCATTGCGCCAGATTCCGGAATCCGGATTCACTGGATGGGCCAACCAAGGATGGACCGCAGCACATGGAAACAAAACCCAAAGCAAAACTGGTCGGGCAACGCGTAAAGCGCACCGAAGACCCGCGCCTGTTGACTGGCAACGGCGCGTATGTCGACGACATGCAGGTCAAGGGACAGTTGCATATTGCCTTTCGCCGCAGCGACCAGGCGCATGCGCTGATCAAGTCGATCGACACAGCCGCCGCTGCTGCGCTGCCGGGCGTGATCGGCGTGTTCACGGCGGCGGACATGGAAGGCATGGTCAAGCCGGTGCGCGCCACCTCGCGCATGCCGGAATACCATCCAACCTCGATCTATCCGCTGGCGCGCGGCAAGGTGCGCTTCGTCGGCGAGGCGGTGGTGGCGGTGGTCGCCACCAGCCGCTATATCGCCGAGGACGCGGTCGAACTGATTTCGATTGATTTCGACGACTTGCCGGCATTGGTCGATGTCGAGGCCGCAGCCAGGCCCGACGCACCGCTGCTGCATGAAGAGGCCGGCACCAATGTGCTGGTCAAGCGCGAATTCCGGCGCGGCGATATCGACGCCGTGATGGCGGCCGCGCCCATCGTGGTGGGCACGCGCTTCCGCTTCCACCGCAAGACGGCGCTGGCGATGGAAAACCGTGTTTGCGCGGCCCACTACGAACAGGGCCGGCGCGCGCTGACTTTGCACACGTCCAGCGGCAGCCCGGGCGTGATCCGCGATGCGCTGGTCAAGGTGCTGGACATACCGGGCAACCGGCTGCGTGTGGTGGCGCCCGATGTCGGCGGCAGCTTCGGCAGCAAGGCCTCGCTGTATCCGGAAGAGATCACGGTATGTGCGCTGGCCCGCCACTTGTGCCGCCCGATCAAGTGGACCGGCGACCGGCTGGAAGACCTGGCCTCCACCAGCCAGGCTTTCGATGAAACGGTCGACGCCGAACTGGCGCTGGATGAAGACGGCAAGATCCTCGGGCTGCGCGCCGAAGTGATCGGCGATGTCGGTGCTTACTCGATCTATCCGTGGACCGCAGGGCTGGAGCCGGTGCAGGTGATCAGCTTCATGCCCGGCCCCTATCGTGTGCCGGTCTACCTGGGCCGGGTGCGTGGCGTGGCCACATGCAAGGCGCCGACCGGTCCTTACCGCGGCGTCGGACGGCCGACTTCCACCTTCGTGATGGAGCGCCTGGTGGACATGGCGGCGCATCGGCTGGGCATGGACGTGACTGAAATCCGCCGCCGCAATCTTGTCAATCCGGATGAGTTTCCATACAAGACCGCGCCCGGCCTGGTGTGGGACCGCTCCGGTTTCCAGGAAGGCTTGCAGCAAGCCTGCGAATCGATCGACTATGCCGGCTTGCGCAAGATGCAGGCAGCCGCGCGCGCAGAAGGGCGCTGGGTCGGGATTGGCGTGTCGACCTATGCCGAGTTGTCCGGCATTGGCTCGCGCATCTCGGCCTCGCCCGGCATGCCGATCAATACCGGGTCCGAAATTTCAACCATCCGCATCGACCCGAGCGGCGCGGTCACCGCCTACTTCGGCATTGCTTCCCACGGCCAGGGACTGGAAACGACGCTGGCGCAGATCGTGTCGGATGAACTCGGCGCCAGTTTCGGCGACATCCGCGTGGTGCAAGGCGACAGCTCGGTGGTATCGCACAGCACCGGCACTTATGCCAGCCGCAGCGCAGTGCTGGCCGGCGGCGCCGGCACGCTGGCCGCACGCGGCCTGCGCGGGAAGCTGGAGCGCATCGCCGCCCACTTGCTGGGCAGCGATGTGTCGCATATCGAAATCAGCGACAGCGTGGCGACAGCGCGCGACAACGGCAAGAGCATCACGATTGCGGAGATTGCCGACGTGGTCTACGCGCAAATGGGCAAGCTGCCCGCGGATGCGGTGGAAGTGCTGGAAGAAACCCGCTCCTACGATCCGGTGTGGGGCACCACCAGTTCTTCCACCCATATCGCGGTGGTTGAAATTGATCCGGAGACCTACATGGTCCGGGTCAAGGATTATGTCGTGGCCGACGATTGCGGCCGCATGATCAATCCGCTGATCGTTGCCGGCCAGTCGCATGGCGCGGTGGCGCAGGGCATCGGTGCGGCCTTGCTGGAAGAGGTCGTGTATGACGAAGGCGGCCAGATCCTGAGCGCCAGCCTGGTCGACTATGTGGTGCCGACCGCACCCGAGGTACCCGATATCCGGATGGTGCATGTCGAATGCGGCACGCCGGCGACATTGGGCGGCTTTCGCGGCATGGGCGAGGGCGGCACCATCGGTGCGCCGGCAGCGATCGCCAATGCCGTGTCGGATGCGCTGCTGCCGCTGGGAATTGAAATCAAGGAGTTGCCGATGACGCCGGATCGATTGTTCCGGCTGGTGCAGGCGGCGCAGTAAACCGGTTTGGACGGGCTTTGCACGCCGGCCCATGCAGCAGGAAAATGCAGTGAAACGATGCATTCAGGAAGAAACAACCAAGCAGGTGCAGCGCCGCCGGGACAGCCGGGCGCCTTGCACCGATCAATAATAGCCAGGAGATCGTAATGAAGAGCAATTTGAATGGAAAAGTAGCCTTGGTAACCGGCGCCGGCCGTGACGTCGGCCGCGAAATTTCGCTGGCGCTGGCGGCCGACGGTGCAACAGTTGCCGTCAATTACAACCGCTCCGCCGCAGAAGCCGAGGAGGTGGTCAAGGAAATCAAGCAGGCCGGCGGCAATGCGCGCGCTTACCAGGCCAACGTCGGCAGCTACGAAGAAGTGCAGGCGATGGTCGCTGCCATCATTGCCGAATTCGGCCGTATCGACATCCTGGTCAACAATGCCGGCAACGTGATCACCGAGCGCTTCGTCAACAGCACGCCGGAATCCTGGAAAAAGCAGATCGACGTCTGCCTGTATGGCACCATCCACGCCTGCCACGCTGTCGCGCCGCACATGATCAAGCAAAACAGCGGCCGCATCATCACGCTGGCGGGCGACTCGTCGCGCGTCGGCGAGAACGGCATTGCGCTGGGTGCTGCAGCCCGTGCCGGCGGCATCGCGCTGGGCAAGTCGCTGGCGCGCGAACTCGGGCGCAATAACATCACGGTCAATGCAGTGTCGCTGGGCCTGATCGAGACGCCGCATACGGATCCGGAATTCCTGAATGCCAACCGCGAAAAGATCCTGCGCAACTACGCCATCCGCCGCCTGGGCAAGCCCTCCGACGTGGCGCCGACGGTGGCTTTCCTGGCGTCCGAAGAAGCCGGCTGGATCACTGGCCAGGTATTGAGCGTGAATGGCGGTTTCTGCATGGTCTGATGCGGCTGTCCTGCGGCCGGCATGCATGTCCGGCGCGACAAGCAACAGCAACCCGCATCGATTTTGCATGACAGCGCACAGCCGGCACCGACCCTGGCGCAGCAACAGGAGACACACCCATGATTCATACCGAGTTGATCAAGCCGCTGGCGCAACTGATCCGCCAGCAGGCGGCATTGCGCGGGGCCAAGCTCGCCTATCGCGATAGCCGCTCTGCCGTCACTTACGGGCAGCTCGATACCGCCACTGCCAATCTCGCCGGGCATTTGCAGGACGCCGGCATACAGCCCGGCGACAGTGTGGCGATCCTGTTGCCCAATTCGGTGGACTGGGTGGAAAGCTGCCTGGCCATCGTGCGCGCTGGCGCCGTGGCAGTGCCGATCAGCATCGACGCCACTGAACCGGAGGCGATGTACCGCATCGAGGACGCCAACTGCAAGGCGATCATCACCACGCCGCAGCGGGCGGCGCTGGCGGCGGCGATGATGGCGCGCCATCCGCAATTGCGCACCCTGGTCCTGACAGGCAGCGCCAGCGCGCCGTCGGCCGGCCTGCATTTTGCGACGCTGCGCGAACAGCCGGCACGCTCGCTGCCGCGCGACCCGGACGACATCGACACGCCGTCGTTCATCATCTACACGTCTGGCACCACCGGCCGCGCCAAGGGCGTGCTGCTGTCGCAGCGCGGCATGTTGTGGGTCAGCGCGGCTTGCTGGGCGCCGATCGCCGGCCTGAATGAAAACGACCATGTGCTGTCGCCGCTGCCGCTGTTCCATTCGTATGCGCTGAATCTGTCGGTGCTGAGCATCCTGGCGGTGGGCGCGAGCGAAACCATCCTGGAAAAGTTTTCCACATCGGACGTCATGGCGCAGCTGCAATCGGGACAGTTCACCGTGTTCCCGGGCGTGCCGACCATGTTCCATTACCTGCTGGAAGCAGCGCGGCTCGATCCGGCATGCAAGTTCCCCGGGCTGCGCTTGTGCCTGTCGGCCGGCGCCATCATGCCGGGGCCGATCAACACTGAATTCGAACAGCGCTTTGGCGTGATGCTGCTCGACGGTTACGGCATTACCGAAACCTCGACCATGGTGACGCTGAACTGGATGAGCGGGGCACGGGTGATGGGTTCCTGCGGCTTGCCGCTGCCTGGCCTGTCCACCCGCATCGTCGACCTGTCCGGCAAGGACGTTGCGCCAGGCGATGAGGGCGAGCTGATCGTGCGCGGTCCCAACCTGATGGCCGGCTACCACAACAAGCCCGAAGAAACCGCCAGCGCGCTGCGCGGCGGCTGGTACTACACCGGCGACCTGGCGCGCTGCGACCCCAACGGCTACCTGACCATTACCGGACGACTGAAGGAAATCATCATCCGCGGCGGCCAGAACATCGCACCGTCCGAGGTCGAGGAAGCGGTGTGCGCCTTTGCCGCCGTGCTCGACTGCGCCGTGGTCGGCGCGCCGCATAGCCACCTGGGGGAAGTGCCGGTGGTGTTCGTGGTGCCGCGCCCTGGCATGACGGTCGATGCCGAGGCGCTGGTCCTGCACTGCCGCACGCGGCTGTCCGCCTACAAGCTGCCCGACGCGGTGCATATCGTCAGCGAAATTCCGCGGACCGGATCGGGCAAGATCATCCGCTTCAAGCTCAAGGAAACACTGGCATCGGACTGAACGCTTTTCCACCTCGCCCCGCATGAAACGCGCCCTGGTTCCAGAGATCATGCCGCCATCGGCCGCCACTGGCGAGCCCGATGCGTCGGTGAAGTCGTATCCGTCGATCAGCCGGTTCTGTTCGGTCGCGCGCACGCTGGAAATCCTGTCGGACGCCTGGAGCTTCCTGGTGCTGCGCGAGGCGTTTTTCGGCGCCCGCCGCTTTGAGCAATTCCAGGCCTCGCTCGGCTTGCCGCGCACCACGCTGGCCAAGCGCTTGCAGCACCTGACTG
>NZ_JAUSNH010000190.1 GCF_030645335.1 Lacisediminimonas sp.
CTGGGCGGCCTTGACCTTGCGCAGCAGTTCTGAGGCGTCACGGCCGATGCCGTTGTCGTGGATTTCGCACAGTTTGATCACGCCATCGGGATTGATCACGAAGGTGCCGCGCAGGGCCAGGCCTTCTTCTTCGATCATCACGTCGAAATTGCGGGTGATCGCGCCAGTCGGATCGGCCACCATCGGATAGGTGATCTTGCTGATTGTGTCGGACGTGTCGTGCCAGGCCTTGTGGGTAAAGTGCGTGTCGGTCGATACGCTGTAGATCTCCACGCCCATCGATTTGAAGGTGGCGTAATGATCGGCCAGGTCGCCGAGTTCGGTCGGGCAGACAAACGTGAAGTCGGCCGGATAGAACACGACGACCGACCATTTGCCCTTCAGATCCGCATCGGACACGGGGACGAATTTGCCGTTGTGGAAAGCGGTGGCCTTGAACGGTTTTACCTGGGTATTAATAAGGGACATTTTTATCACTCCTTGGTTGAATGCACAGGAAGGATGATAGAGACTATCTATCGATAAGTGAAATCGATAGTTTAAATGATGGCGATAGACATTGCCTAATTGCGGGGAGGAAATGATAGACGTCGCCCCGGTCATGCGCCGCAGCAGGCCAAGGACTTGTCCGAACCCGAGTATTTTTTGAATGCCCAGGAGGGCGATAGTTCAGCCGCCCGTATTTTCCCTGTTGGAGGAGCGATTCCACCAAGCCCGCCAGGCACTTTCCAGCGAGTACAGCGCCAGCGCGGCCCAGATCAGCATGAACGCAATCTGCCGGTCGCCGCCAAAGGGTTCGTTGTAAAGCCAGATGCCGGCAATCAATTGCAGCGATGGTCCGATGTACTGCAACAGGCCCAATACGGACAGCGATATGCGGCGCGCACCGGCGGCAAACCGCAGCAGCGGGATGGCGGTGATCGGACCGGAGGCGATTACCAGGAATTTCATCCATGGCGTCAGCTCGACAAATCCGCTCTGGTCCTGGGTCGCCAGCCAGGCCATATAGAGCAAGCCGAGCGGCGCCAGCACCATCGATTCCAGCGCCAGTCCTTCCAGCGGCCCCAGCAATGCAGTTTTGCGCAGCAGGCCATAGAACGCGAAGGTCAATGCCAGCCACAGCGATATCCATGGCAAGCTGCCGGTATGCCAGGTCAGCCACGCCACGCCGCTGAACGCAAGGGCGACCGAGGCCCATTGTCCGAATCGCAGGCGCTCCTTCAACAGCAGCGCGCCGATCAGGACATTGATCAGCGGGTTGATGAAGTAACCCAGGCTGGTGTCGACAATGCGGTCGTTGTGGACTGCCCAGATGTAGACGCACCAGTTTGCCGAAAGCAGCGCCCCCGACAAGGCAAAGCCGGCGATCACGCGTGGCTGGCTGCGCAGTTGCCTGATCCAGGCCCATTGGCGGCGGCCGGCCAGCAGCAGGACCACGAACACCAGCGACCACACCACCCGGTGCGCCAGCATCTCGACGGCCGGCACGCTTGCCAGGGTCTTGAAGTAAATGGGGAAGATGCCCCATATAACGAATGCCGATGCGGCAAAAAGCATGCCTTTGGCCATGAGGCGCGTCCAGCGATGATGGTGGTCAGCTGGCTATTATGAGGTAACCGTGCAGGTGTTGCGGACGGGGAAGTAAATAGTTCGGGCGCTTGTCGCTTTTTCAAAGAAAGGATCGTGATGACCGAAGCCAAGCATGTGGTTTGCCCGAGCTGCAGCGCAGTCAATCGGGTGCCGGCGCAGCGGCTGGCGCAGCAGCCGGTGTGCGGCAAGTGCGCCCAGCCACTCTTCTCAGGCCAGCCGCTTGAACTCGACCAGGAGGGCTTCGAGCGTCACCTGACGCGCAACGACGTGCCGCTGCTGGTTGATTTCTGGGCGCCGTGGTGCGGCCCCTGCCAGGCCATGGCGCCGGCCTATGTGCAGGCGGCCGCTCAACTGGAGCCCGCCATCCGGGTGGCCAAGGTGAACACCGAAGAAGCGCAGGCGCTGGCTGCGCGCATGGGCATTCGCAGCATCCCGACCCTGGCCTTGTTCATTGGCGGCCGCGAGGTCGCGCGCCAGGCGGGCGCGATGGACAGTCGCGGCATCGTGGCATGGGTGCGCAAGCACTTGCCGGGTTAGCTCACGCATCGGCAGGGGCTTGACGGCGTTAGGGGGGGCATTCCCTGTTATCGTGCACGGGCGAGCCGCCGGCATGGCTCTTTCGCGGCTCCAGAACAAAGGGCGGATGGCCACACTTTGGGGATGTGCATCAGCGATTTGAGGGTCAAGGGTTGAACATCCGTTAAGATACGGGTCTCGCTTACCAACCATCAGGTGTCACTTGTCATTGCCTCAGCAGAAGACCAGCATTGCCACCCTGACCATCGGCGCGATCGGTGTTGTCTATGGCGATATCGGCACCAGCCCGCTTTATGCAATGAAGGAGGTGTTTGCGCCTTCCCATGGCATTGCCTTGACCCAGGCCAATATCCTGGGCGTCGTGTCGCTGATTTTCTGGGCGCTGGTGCTCGTCATTTCGCTCAAGTATGTATCGCTCGTGCTGCGTGCGGACAACCGCGGCGAGGGCGGCATCATGGCGCTGACCGCGCTGGCGATGACATCCGTCGCCAAGACCGGCTGGCACTTTCCGGTCATGCTGCTGGGCATGGTGGGTGCAGGCTTGTTCTTCGGCGACGGCGTCATTACACCGGCGATTTCAGTCCTGTCGGCCATAGAAGGCCTGGAGGTGGCGACACCGGCACTCAAGCCCTATGTGGTGCCGACCACGCTTGCCGTGCTGGTTGCGCTGTACATGGTCCAGAGCAAGGGCACCAGCGGCATCGGCAAATTCTTTGGTCCCGTGGTGCTGGTGTGGTTTTCGACACTGTCGATCATGGGCCTGATCAATATTTGGGAAAATCCAGTCATCCTGAACGCAATGAATCCAGTGTATGCACTGGATTTCATGCTGCACAACGGGTGGTTTGCGTTTGTCGCTCTGGGTGCGGTGGTGCTCGCCATTACCGGTGCCGAGGCGCTGTACGCCGATATGGGTCACTTCGGCAAAAGGCCAGTGCGCTTCGCCTGGTTTACGGTCGCGTTCCCGGCATTGAGCCTGAGCTATTTCGGCCAGGGCGCCTTGTTGCTGGCCAATCCGGCGGCCGTCTCCAATCCATTTTTCAACCAGCTTGGCGCATGGAGCATTTACCCGTTGGTGGTGCTGTCCACCGCCGCCACCGTGATTGCGTCGCAGGCAACCATCTCGGGCGCATTCTCGGTGACGCACCAGGCAATTTCCCTGGGATTCCTGCCCCGCATGCGGGTGATTTATACCTCTGACCGCGAGATGGGACAAATCTATATCCCGCTGGTCAACTGGATCCAGCTGTCGGCGGTGGTGCTGGCAGTGGTCTGGTTCGGCTCTTCGTCCAACCTGGCCTCTGCCTACGGCATCGCGGCCACGGCAACCATGCTGACCACGACGATCCTGACGTTTTTCGTTATCCGCTTCAAATGGCACTACAACCTTGCCATTGCGTTCGGCGCCACGGCATTTTTCCTGTTGATCGACATCATGCTGTTTTCGTCGACTTCGCTCAAGTTGCTGCATGGCGGCTGGTTTCCGCTCGCGATTTCGGCGCTGATGGTGACCGTCATGCTGACCTGGCGCGACGGTCGCGAACTCGTGTTCGGCAACCTGAAGAAGCATGCGATCCCGCTACAGGACTTCCTGCAATCGCTGTTCATCAGTCCGCCGGTAAGGGTGGAAGGCACGGGCCTGTTTTTCCGCGCCGAAGGCGATGGCGTGCCGCATGCGATGCTGCACAATCTGCTGCATAACAAGACATTGCATGAGCGCATCGTATTCCTGACGGTCTTCAACGGCGACATCCCCAGCGTACCGCCTTCCCAGCGGGTAAAGGTGCTGGCGCTCGGGCACGAGTGCTATCAGGTGAACGTGTATTACGGATTCAAGGATGAGCGCGACATTCCGCAAGCGCTGGAACTGTGCCGTGACCAGGGCATGGAATTCAATATGATGGAAACCTCGTTTTTCATTGCGCGCCAGACGGTGATCTCGACCACCCATGGCGGCATGGCGCCATGGCGCGAAAACCTGTTTGCCACGATGTCGCGCAATGCGCGCGATGCAGCGGACTATTACAAGGTGCCGACCAACCGGGTCATCGAGCTGGGGACCCAGATCGAGATTTGAGTGGCGTTTGCTATCCCGGATCGATCGGTTCGGGATACGGGACGGCTGTTGCGCTTGCCACAATAGAACGCCCCCGTACCGGATCGGCCTGGCCGTCTATCAGTGGACACCCTGTTCGTTAGAGAGCGGACTGCACCATGCCGGCTTGCGGTCCGCCTGTCATCATTTCTCCGCGAAAACAACCTGTGATAAAGCGCGTGCCGGCGCCCTGCCGCTTTTGCCTCACATCAAAACTACCCCTGCCTCTGCAAGTACAGTGTGATGACCCCGTCCGCAGACGAATAACAGCAGGAGAGCGCAGCGGTGATCCAAGAGAAACAGCACGGCAAGCGTTGCATACTGACCGTTGACGATGATCGTGTCCTGCTGGCCCGCCTGAATGCCGGCATGGGTCGGGCCGGTTATGAGGTCTTGCAGGCTACGACAGCGCAAGAAGCCATAGAGCTACTCGCGCAGCGCGTTCCGGACCTGGCCTTGCTGGATATTTCGATGCCAGGCATGTCCGGGATGGAATTGGCCCGCTACCTGCGGCGGGAGACCAGCGTGCCGTTCATGTTCCTGTCTTCGCATGTGCAGGACGATATTGTCCGGCAGGCAGCCGAGCACGGTGCAATCGGTTACCTGGTCAAGCCGATTGATACGACGCAACTGATCCCTGCACTGGAGGCGGCATTGATGCGGGCGCAGGAAATCAGTCATTTGCGCCTGATCGGCGCGGACCTGGCAGCGGCGCTCGCCACCGGGCGTAAAGTCAGCGAATCGATGCGCAGGCAGCTGGAACTACTGGTCGAAAGTCACTCTTCCGAGCTGGCCAGGCTCAACCAGCAGCTCGATCTTGCGCAAAAACACGTGCTTGAATCGGAGGCCCATGCTCGCGAACTAGCGCGCATGGCGAACGAGGATCCACTGACCACCTTGCCCAACCGGCACTGGCTCACCAACTATCTTCCTGCTGCGTTACGCCGGGTGCAGGCAAGCGGCCGCATGCTGGCTGTCATGTATCTTGACCTGGACGGCTTCAAGGCAGTCAACGATACGCTCGGCCACCTGGCCGGCGACGAATTGTTGCGCGCAGCAGCCTTGCGCATGAAGTCCGCGCTAAAGCCCAGCGACAGCATTGCACGGCATGGCGGCGATGAGTTCGTGCTGATCATCGAGCAGATGAATTCCGAGTCCGACGCTGCGCAAGTCGCGCAACGCATGCTGGAAGTACTGCGCAATCCATTCGAGCTGACGAATGGACGCAATATCGTCGCGGCCTCGATTGGTGTGAGTCTCTATCCGCGGGATGGCGCTGATTCGGAGCAGTTGCTGGCGCGCGCCGACGAAGCGATGTACCGGGCCAAGACATCGGGCCGCGGGCTGTTCCGCTTCTATGCGCATCCAAGCGAGGACCCGACTGGTTGGCAGCGTGTTGCAACAGCCGCATCGCGCCCCTATCCTGGCTCGTGAGCGGCGATGCGGGCGCCGCTAGTAGGGTGTTCCGTCCTTGCGTGAAAAAACCCAGCCACCGCCTTCGATGCTGACTGCCTGCAGGTCGTCGTGCGGGTAGTTGACGCTGTCGCCGGCGCTACGGTCGCCCACTTCCAGATAGACGACGGTCTGCGTTGTCCGGTTTGCGATGCAGTGCGCATCGCCGGCGCCGGCCGGAAATCCGGCGCACATGCCGGGCGCCAGCGTCATGTCGCCGCCGCTTCCGACCAGCGTCGGATGGCCTTCGAGCACGTAGATGAACTCATCCTGCCTGCTATGGCTGTGGCGCAGTCCCGATATCGTCCCGGGCGCCAACTGCGTCAGGTTGACGCCAAAATTCTTCAATCCAAAAATATCGCCGAGGGCACGCTTTTCACGGCCCACGATGCGCTCCGCGAACGGGGAGGGGTAGCTGGATTTTGTTTTCGGCTCGGCATCGAGCGCCCGCACGGCGGTTTCCATTACCCGAGCTTTCATTTGGAGCATCCTTCAGTTTGAAATCGCATTGATCAGGTATCGCATTGCTGGATTGTGTACCAAATGGCAGGTTGCCGGTTAGGGGAAGTGTGTGGCCATCGCTACTGAACTTAATCGACTCGCGGTTGGTCACATTGGCAGAATGTTATCTACCTTCCCGATTTACTCATGCGGCGCACAGAGCAGGGTCGCGGCATGCTGTAACCCGGCATCTTGACGGAAACGGCACACGATGAAGATCGCGCAGGTATCACCATTGTTTGAAAGGGTGCCCCCCATAGGCTATGGCGGCACCGAACGAATAATTTCTTACCTTACCGAGGAACTGGTTGCACAAGGGCACGAAGTCACCCTCTTTGCCAGTGGCGATTCGCTTACCCGGGCGAGACTGGTCGCTGCTGTCGATTGCAGCATGCGGCCACAGGCGGGCGACAACGCGTGGTTGGCGTATCACACCATACAGATGGATATGGTCGCCGAGCAGGCGGCATCCTTTGACGTTATTCATTTCCACAACGGTTACCTGCATTTCCCGATGGCCAACGCGTGGTCTACGCCGCATGTGACAACCCTGCATGGCAGGCTTGATTTGCCGGAACTGCAACCCGTCTTCAGGCGCTTCGAGCGATGTCCGCTGGTGGCCATTTCCGACAGCCAGCAACGGTCCTTGCCGCAGGCCGGTTGGTGCGGTCGCGTGCACCACGGATTACCCGCCGATTTGTATTCCTTTCAGCCGAAGCACGGAAACTACTTCGTGTTCATAGGAAGAATATCGCCGGAAAAGCGCCTGGACCGGGCGATCGAGATTGCACAGCGCTGTGGCATGCGACTGTATATCGGCGCCAAGGTCGACAGCGTGGATGTACCGTACTTCAATGAAGTCATCAAACCATTGTTGCGCGATCCCCTGGTGGAATTTGTCGGTGAAGTGGGTGAGCGGGAGAAACGCGAACTGCTGGAACACGCCACTGCCCTGCTATTTCCGATCGACTGGCCAGAACCGTTTGGACTGGTAATGATCGAAGCATTCTGCTGTGGCACGCCCGTCATCGCGTACCGGCAGGGGTCGGTGCCGGAAGTGATGGAGGACGGCGTCACCGGTTTTGTCGTGACCGACCAGGAGCAGGCCGTGCGTGCGGCCCAGGCGGTGGCCTCGCTCGACAGGAAGCGCTGTCGGGAAGTGTTCGAGCAGCGTTTCACGGCGACGCGCATGGCGCAGAACTATCTCCAGGTGTACCGACGTCTGATGGAGGGGGATGCGAGGCAGCATCCTGCCAGCGGCATCGATTGGCAAACAGGAGATTTCGATGGTTGACGATGGGGAGCAATGGTCGATCCAGGCCACCAGCGCGCCAGCGGACGAGCGCCGGCGCGTGTTGAAACACAACGATACCTTCGCGGTCTTTGATTTGTTCGGCGACATCCATCTGACCGGCCTGAACGAGGCGGGAATTTATAAAGACGATACCCGCTATCTTTCAAGACAGGAATTGCTGATCGACGGCGTGCGGCCGATGTTCCTCAATTCGGCGGTCAAGGATGACAACGGCCTGTTCATCATCGAACTGATGAATCCGGATTTGCACCCCGCCGGCGCCAATTCCATCCCGAAGGGAACCGTGCATATTTTTCGCGCCAAACTGCTGTGCGATCAATCTTGCTATGAGCATGTGCGGATCGTGAATTTCGGCTTGGAGGAAGTGGAAATTCGCTTGTCGATGCTGTTTGGCGCCGATTATGCGGATATCTTCGAGGTGCGTGGCATGCTGCGCGACCGGCGCGGGGAGATCCTGCCGCCGCAGGCCGATCGCAATGAATTGCGGTTGGCCTACCGCGGATTGGATCACGTCGTGCGCCGCACGCGTATCGCCTTCGATCCGCCGCCGTATCGCCTGGCTGCCGGCCGGGCCGACTTCAAGCTGGCCCTGCCACCGGGTGGCCAGTCTCATTTGTATGTCACGATAATGTGCGACGAAGAGGGCAAGCCGGAAGTCGTTCCGACCGATTATTTTTCCGTCTTCACCCAGGCCGACCAGGCTCGCACCAGTCGTTTTGGCATGCGCGGCAAGATCGTCAGCTCCAATCCGCTCTTCAATTTGTGGATCGACCGTTCCGCCGCCGATCTGGAAATGCTCAATACCGCACTGGCGGAGGGCTCGTACCCCTATGCGGGCCTGCCCTGGTATGCAACCACATTCGGCCGCGATGGCATCATCACCGCGCATGAATGCCTGTGGCTGGTTCCTGCCATGGCAAAAGGCGTGCTGGCATTCCTGGCCGCCAACCAGGCCACCGCCCTCGATCCGGAGAGGGATGCCGAGCCGGGCAAGATATTGCATGAAGCACGTCGCGGCGAAATGGCGGCGCTGGATGAAATTCCGTTTCGTCTTTATTACGGTACGGTAGACGCGACGCCTCTTTTCATCGGCCTGGCCGGCGCCTACTATCGGCGCACCGGCGACCTGGATTTCATTCGAAGCATCTGGCCGAATATCAAGAGTGCGCTGTACTGGATCGACCATTATGGCGACGTCGACGGCGACGGCTTCGTCGAGTATGCGCAGCATGCGAGCAAAGGATTGGCGCAGCAAGGCTGGAAAGATTCGCACGATTCGATCTTTCACTGCGACGGCAAGATGGCGAATGCACCGATTGCGCTGTGCGAAGTGCAGGGCTATGTGTACGACGCCAAGGTACAGGCTTCCATGCTGGCTGCGCTGCTTGACGAACCGGTGCTTGCGCAAACGTTACAAGACGATGCGCGCCGTCTCAAAAAGAATTTCAACGAAGCGTTCTGGTGTGAAGAAATCGGAAGCTATGCGCTTGCGCTCGACGGTGAAAAGAAACAGTGTGCGGTGCTGGCCTCGAACGCCGGTCACGCGTTATGGAGCGGCATTGCCGACGATGCGCTGGCCAGGCGCGTGGCCAACCGCTTGCTGTGCGACGATCTGTTTTGCGGCTGGGGTGTGCGCACCATTGCCACCAAAACGGCCCGATATAACCCGATGGCTTACCATAACGGCTCGGTGTGGCCGCATGACAATGCATTGATTGCCGATGGCATGGCGCGCTATGGTTTGACCGAACAGGCAATGGTGATCTTCAGCGCGATGATGGACGCCAGCCAGTATATGGACCAGCATCGCATGCCCGAACTGTATTGCGGATTTTTAAAGCGATCCGGCGAAGGCCCGACGCTGTATCCGGTGGCATGCTCGCCCCAGGCCTGGGCCGCGGCCAGCGTTTTTTATCTATTGCGATCCTGCCTCGGATTGAGCTTCGATCCGGCGCAACCGGGAATCCGGTTTTCAAATCCGCAATTGCCAGCGTTCCTCGATACCGTCGATATTTCCGGCCTGTCGATCGGCGGCGCCAACCTCGACTTGCGCTTGCAGCGTTACGCCGGCGACGTCGGCATCCATGTCACCCGCAAGCAGGGGACGGTCGATGTGGTGTCCGTGAAATAAAGTTTCGTTTGGCTTTGCGTGTTAACTGCAGGGCACCTGTGCAACAGGCCTGACAGAGGTCACTCTACCGTGACCGATTTCGCCAGGTTGCGCGGCTTGTCGACATCCGTGCCGCGCGCCAGCGCCGTGTGATACGCCAGCAATTGCAAGGGCACCACATGCAGGATCGGAGACAAGAGCCCGTAGTGCTCGGGCATCCGGATCACGTGCACGCCGTCGCTTGAAGCAATGTGTGAATCGCCATCGGCAAAGACGTACAGTTGACCGCCGCGGGCGCGTACTTCCTGCATGTTGGATTTCAGCTTTTCGATCAGCGAGTCGTTCGGCGCGACCGTCACGACCGGCATCTCGGCAGTCACCAGCGCGAGCGGTCCATGCTTGAGTTCGCCGGCTGGATAGGCTTCGGCGTGGATGTAGGAAATCTCCTTCAGCTTGAGCGCACCCTCCAGGGCGATCGGGTAGTGCAATCCGCGGCCCAGGAACAATGCATTTTCCTTGCGGGCGAAAGCCTCCGCCCAGGCGATGATCTGCGGCTCCAGCGCCAGCACGCTTTGCAGGGCGGTTGGGAGGTGACGCAGGTTCTTCAGGTGTTGTTGTTCGCCTTCCGGCGACAGGCGGTGGCGCAGCTTTGCCAGCGTCAAGGTCAGCAGGAACAGTGCGGTGAGCTGGGTGGTGAATGCCTTGGTCGACGCCACGCCGATTTCGGCGCCGGCCCGTGTCAGGTAGGCCAGTTCGGTTTCGCGCACCATGGCAGAGGTGGCGACGTTGCAGATTGCAATGGAGTGCTTGTGGCCCAATTCCTTTGCATATTTCAGTGCCGCCAGCGTATCTGCCGTTTCACCTGACTGCGAGATCACGACAACGAGTGCGTTCGGATTGACGGCTGGCTTGCGGTAGCGAAATTCGCTGGCGATCTCGACGTTGGTCGGCAGTCCGGCCAGGTCTTCCAGCCAGTATTTTGCGGTCATGCCCGCGTAGTAACTGGTGCCGCACGCCAGGATCTGTATGCCGTCGATCTGACGGAACACTTCCTCGGCGTCCTTGCCGAACAGATCGGGGGCAAAGCCCTGCACGCCTTGCAGCGTGTCGGTGATGGCTCGCGGCTGCTCGAAAATTTCCTTCTGCATGTAGTGGCGGTACGGGCCAAGATCGATGGCGCCCGAGTAGGCGGTCACGGTCTGCACCCTGCGCTCGACTTCGCTGTCGTGGCGATCGAAAATACGCACGCGTTCTCGCTGTACGTCGACGACATCGCCCTCTTCGAGGTAGATGATCTGGTCGGTGGTGCCGGCCAGGGCCATGGCGTCGGAGGCGATGAAGTTTTCGCCTTGGCCAAGTCCGACGATCAGGGGGCAGCCCAGGCGTGCGCCGACCACCCGCTCGGGTTCGTCCTTGCAGAATACGGCGATGGCGAATGCGCCGGTCAGGCGCTTGATGACGCGTTGCACCGTGCGCAGCAAGTCGCCGTCGTAACTGTCGTTGACCAGATGGGCGACGACTTCGGTATCGGTCTGCGATTCGAAGTGATAGCCACGGGCCTTCAATTCATCACGGAGTTCTTCGAAGTTTTCGATGATGCCGTTATGCACCAGGCCAACCCGCTGCTGGCCGTCCCGGCCGGGTGAAAAATGCGGATGGGCGTTATTGGTGGCCGGGGCGCCATGGGTGGCCCAGCGGGTGTGGGCAATGCCGGTCGCGCCGGAGAAACCGGTTTGCTGGACCTCGCGTTCGAGTTCGGCGACCCGGGCGACGCTGCGCGCGCGCTGCAGGCCGCCGTTGATCACGGCAACGCCGCAGGAGTCATAGCCGCGGTATTCCAGCCGGCGCAGACCCTCCAGCAGGATGGGAACAATATTACGTTGCGCAACTGCGCCGACAATGCCACACATGGATCAGTCCTGTTTCTCGGGTTTCTGCTTCTTGGTAGGGCGCGTCCAGCCCTCGATCACGGTTTGCCTGGCGCGGGAGATGGTCAGCTTGCCAGGCGGCGCATCCCGTGTGAGCGTGGTGCCGGCGCCGATATTGGAACCCTTGCCCACCGTGACGGGGGCAATCAGCTGGCAATCGCTGCCGACGAATGCATCATCCTCAATCACCGTGCGGTGCTTGTTCACGCCGTCGTAGTTGACCGTGATCACGCCAGCGCCAATGTTGACGCGCGCGCCAACATCGCTGTCGCCGACATAGGCCAGGTGGTTGGCCTTGGAAAAATCGGCAATATTGCTGTTTTTTACTTCGACGAAATTGCCGATGTGGACTTGCTGCCCGAGTTGGGTGCCGGGACGCAGCCGGGCGAAAGGCCCGACCAGCGATGCCGGACCTATCGATGCATCTTCAATATGGCAAAACGCCTTGATGCTGACCTTGTCGGCAACGCGCACGTTGCGCAGCACGCAATTGGGCCCGACCGTGACATTGTCGCCCAGCTCGACTGTGCCTTCAAACACGCAATTGACGTCGATGGAGACATCGCGGCCACACTGCAGCGAGCCGCGGATATCGATGCGTGCCGGATCGGCCAGCGTGACGCCTTGTTCGAGCAGGGCTGCGGCCTGGTTGGCCTGGAAGGTGCGTTCGAGCCCGGCCAATTGCACCTTGCTGTTGACGCCAAGCGTCTCCCACACGGCCCCCGGGTGCGCCGATGTAACCGCCACGCCCACGCTCACTGCGCGCGCAATGATGTCGGTGAGGTAATACTCGCCCTGCGCATTGTCGTTGGATAGTTGCTGCAGCCAGGGCTGCAGATATCCCGCCGGCACGACCATGATGCCAGTATTGACTTCGCGAATCATGCGTTGCGTGGGGCTGGCGTCTTTCTGCTCGACGATGCGCACGATATTGCCTTGTTCCCTGACGATGCGGCCGTATCCGGTCGGATCGTCGAGATCAACGGTCAGCACTGACAACTTGTCGTCGCCGGCGCTGTCCAATAATCGCTGCAGGGTATCGCGGCGCGTCAGCGGTACGTCGCCGTACAGGATGAGCGTGGCTTGCGTGGAATCCAGCGACGGCAAGGCTTGCATGACCGCATGGCCGGTGCCAAGTTGCGGCTCTTGCAGTGCGAAGGCGATATCCTGCGCCCGCATCGCTTCGGGTACCATGGCGCCACCATGGCCATAGACAATACAAAGTCGGGCCGGGGAAAGCGATCGCGCGGTGTCGAGGACGTGGGACAGCAGGGGCTTGCCGGCCAGCGGGTGCAGCACTTTGGGTAGCGATGAATTCATGCGCTTGCCCATGCCTGCGGCGAGAATGACAATGTTCATAGGAGTCTGGTTGACCAGAATGCGAAATATTAGCACGCACCGAAGTGTATTCTCGGCAAAAACCCTGTTGCTGGCCTTGCTTGTCGCGCTACTGGCCGGCTGTGGCATGGCGCGCATGGCCTATAACAACGGCGAGTCGCTCAGTTACTTCTGGCTCGACCGCTACGTCGACTTCACGGACGCACAAAAGCATTGGGTCCAGCCCGAGATCGATGAAATCTTTGCGTGGCACCGTCGCAGCCAGCTTCCCGATTACATCGGGTTCCTGCAAACGGCACAGCGCCAGTTGCAGGAGCCGGTCTCCGAAGCCGCATTGAAGTCCGATGCGGACATGATCCGCAAGCGCTTGCTGTTGATCATGGATCAGTCCCTGCCAATGCTGGCCGATATTGCACTTTCCTTGCAGCCCAATCAGATCGCGCATATCCAGAAGAAATTTTCTTCCAACAATGATGACTATCGTAAAGAAAATCTGCGCGGAGATGTTGAGCAACGTCAGCGGGCCCGATACAAGCGTGCGCTGAAACAGGCGGAATACTTTTTCGGGAACCTGGACGGTGCGCAGGAAAAGCAGTTACGGCAATTGTCCGATGCGCGTCCGCTGAACAACGAACTCGTATTGCGCGCCCGGCAGCGGCGCCAGAAGGAGATCATCGCCTTGCTGAACCGGATCCGGGCGGAGCAGCCGAGCAAGGAGGTGGCAGTCCTGATACTTGGCGATTACGTGAAAAGATCGCTCGATCACTTCGGCGATGCCCAAACCAAGGCTTTTTACCAGGCTTACGAAGCAGCGACGATCCATCAGGTCGCCGGGCTCATCAATGGCACCACTGCCCGCCAGAAGGAGCATGCCGTCCATAACCTGCAGCGCTGGATCGACGATTTCCGGCGGCTGTCCGGGAGCTGATTTCTCTTAGGCGTCGCGCCGCAGGTTCAGCATGATGGGCGCGGATGGCACTGCACACGGTTCCTCGTCAAACGCGATATCGCCTTCGGCAACCGGTTCGCCGGTCAGCCCGAGTCCGGCAAAGTCGAACGCATTGGCATCCATCAGGTGTGACGGTACGATCGTGGACAGGGCCGAGAAAATATTTTCCACACGTCCGGGGTGCTTCTTTTCCCAGTCGCGCAGCATGGCCTTGAGCTGCTTGCGTTGCAGGTTCTCCTGGCTTCCGCACAGGTCGCACGGAATGATCGGGAACTGCCTCATTTCGGCATACTGCAAGGTGTCTTCTTCCTTGACGTAGGCCAGCGGGCGGATCACGATGTGGCGTCCGTCATCGGACTGCAGCTTGGGCGGCATGCCCTTGAGCTTGGCGCCGAAGAACATGTTGAGGAAGAAGGTTTCGAGTATGTCGTCCCGGTGGTGGCCGAGTGCAATCTTGGTCGCGCCGAGCTCGTCGGCAACCCGGTACAGGATCCCGCGGCGAAGGCGCGAGCACAGCGAGCAGGTGGTTTTGCCTTCCGGTATTACGCGCTTGACGATGCTGTAGGTGTCCTGGTTTTCGATGTGGTACGGCACGCCGAGTTTTTCCAGGTAAGCCGGCAGTACGTCAGCCGGGAAATTCGGCTGCTTCTGGTCCAGGTTGACGGCAATGATGTCAAAGTGGATCGGTGCACGCTCGCGCAAGGTCAACAGGATGTCGAGCAGCGCATAGCTGTCCTTGCCGCCCGACAGGCACACCATGACCTTGTCGTTCTCTTCGATCATGTTGAAGTCGCCAATGGCCTGGCCTACCAGCCGGCACAGCCGCTTGTGCAGCTTGTTGTTTTCGAAGGCGGCCTTCTCTGCCCGGCGCTGGGTCAGCGGAGCCGGATCCTGCAGCAGGGCTTGGGTCATGCGTTGGCCTCTTTCACATGGAACACTTCGACACCGACCCCTTCGCAATCCGGGTAGACGTCCGGCTTTGCGGTAGACACCCGCACGCCGCGGACTTTCGGATGTGCCAGCATGGCGCGGGCGACGTCGTCGCACAGCGTTTCCTGCAGGTGGATATGGCCCTGGGCCATGCGCCTTGCAATGGTCTCGCGCATGAAGTCGTAATCCACCACCTCCTGCAAGCTGTCGCTGTGCGGCGTGGATAGCGCCAGCGGAATGAACAGGTCGACATTGATCAGGACCCGTTGCTCGCCCTTCTTCTCAAAGTCATGCACGCCGATATTGACTTGCACTTCGTAATTCTGCAGGAACAGGCGGCGGCAGCCGGCCAATTGGGGATGGGAGAGGGCGAAGGGCATGATAGTGGTCGGTTATTTCGCGATGAACATCACGTCGCGCGGAAGCGGCATCAGGTGCTGTCCGCCGTCGACGATCAGTGTGGTGCCGGTGATGGCCGGCGATTCGGCGGCAAAGCATACCGCAGCCGCGATGTCTTCGGGTGTGCTTGAACGGCCCAGCGGTGTCATTGCATGGGCTTGCCGGAATCCTGCTTCAGTCTGGTCGCCGGAAACCATGGTGATGCCCGGCGATACGCCGACCACCCGTATCGCCGGCGCCAGCGCCTGCGCCAGCATCACTGTTGCGGTCTGCAGCGCCCCTTTCGACAAGGTATAGGACAAGTAGTCCGGATTCAGGTTGGCCAGCTTTTGGTCCAGCAGATTGATGATCACGCCATGAGCGCCAGCGGGAAGGGCGGATGCGAGCGCCTGCGACAGCAGCAGCGGTGCCGCCAGATTGGTGCGCAGATGCGCATCCAGCGATGCCGCGCTCACTGTGGCGGCGTTGTCGAATTCGAATAGCGAGGCATTGTTGACCAGGCATGTCACCGGGCCGAGCGCCTGGCTGCACCGCAGCAGCAGCGTGCCCACGGCGGCTTCGTCGGCCAGGTTGCATTGCACGGTGGTCGCACGTCGGCCGCAGGCGCGGATCGCCGCTGCGGTCAATTCCGCTTCGGCTTTGGATTGCTTGTAGTGGACGGCAATGTCCCAGCCACGCGCTGCCAGCGCCAGGGCGATCGCTTTTCCAATGCGCTTTCCGGCACCGGTTACCAGGGCGACTTTTTGCATTTCGGCTGTCATAGGGTTCAGGCTCGTCCGGGGATTGCTAATACAATAGGATGATGCAACTGCAATTGCCTCCACCATCTCCCGAAGCGCTGGCCGCGTCCAACGCGCTTCAAGAGGAAATCACCAGCGAAATCGAGCGCAATGGCGGCTGGATCCCGTTTTCTCGTTATATGGAACTGGCACTGTACGCGCCCGGGCTCGGTTATTACAGCGGGGGGTCGGCAAAGCTGGGGAAAGAAGGGGATTTTACAACCGCACCGGAAATGACGCCCTTGTTCGGCCGCACGCTCGCGCATGTCGTCGCCGGCTTGTTTGCCCAATGTCCGCGTCGCCTGCTGGAATTCGGCGCCGGAACCGGCAGGCTGGCAAGGGATATCCTGACCGAGTTGCGCCAGCTTGGCATTCCAGCCGAGTCGTATGGCATTGTCGAGCTTTCGGGTGAGTTGCGGCAACGGCAACAACACATGCTGCGGGATTTCCCCGAAGTCAGGTGGCTGGATTCAATGCCCGATAGTTTCAGCGGCGTGGCAATCGGCAACGAGGTGCTGGATGCGATGCCGGTGCGCCTTTTGGCCAAGCAGCCAGAGGGCTGGCTTGAGCGTGGCGTGGCCAGGCAGCATGAGCGCTTGTGTTTTTCCGATCGCGCCTGCCCGCCGGAGGAACTCGCCCTGTTGCTGCAGCAATTGCCCGAGCCGGATGCGCTGCCCTTCGGCTACGTCGCCGAAGTGCATCCGCTGGCACACGGCTTCCTGCGCGCACTGTGCAGCATCGTGGACAGGGGCGCGGCCATTTTCGTGGACTACGGTTTCCCTGCGCACGAGTATTACCTCGGGCAACGGTCTGCCGGAACGCTGATGTGCCATTATCGGCACCATGCCCATGACGACCCTTTTTATCTTCCCGGACTGCAGGACATCACCGCGCATGTCGACTTTACCGATGCCGCCCGCGCCGGATTGGCATGCGGCATGGACCTGCTGCTCTACACCAGCCAGGCCTCCTTCCTGCTCGATGCCGGTTTGCCGGCCTTGCTGATGCAGACCTCGCCAGAAGACCAGATGCGCTACCTGCCGATGGCAAATGCCGTCCAGAAACTGACCTCGCCGGCAGAAATGGGCGAGCTGTTCAAGGTGCTGGTGCTGGGCAAGAACGTTTCGCTGCCCCCCGCGCTGGTTCGCGGCGACCGCAGCCATCGCCTGTAAGGAATCGCTGATGATCCGCTGGTTCGTGACCATATTCATCGCAATGATCGTATTTTCAGCCATGCTGCCGTGGCTGGAAAAGCTGGGGATCGGCCGTCTTCCGGGCGACATCAGCTTCACCTTGTTTGGCCGGCGCATCTTGCTGCCGTTCGCCTCGACCATCTTGTTCTCGCTGGTGATTTTCCTGATCGGAAGGCTGGTGAAATGATTCGATGGGTGCTCGCCATCTTCCTGTTGCTGACCGTATTTTCGGGCTTGCTGCCGTTCCTGGGCAGGCTCGGACTGGGTCGCCTTCCGGGCGATATTCCGTTCAAGCTGCTCGGGCAGCCGTTCTGCCTGCCGTTCGGTTCGACGGTCTTATGGTCGGCGGTGGCGTTTGGCATCGCGGAACTGGTGGCGTTGAGTTGCCTGTTCTGCAGCTAGTTGCGAGCCTCGAATTGACGTTTTGCCGGCGCGGGCGGCGGCGTGTCGTCCGGGACAGTCGTTGGCCAGATTGCCAGGTCGCCGTGCAAGATTCCGACCCAAGCCAACCTAGGCAGGATTGATGTCCCAGACCATCGAAGAGTTGAGAGAGCGTTACGGACCCCGCTACCGGTGGAGGGTGCTGTTTTCATTGATGATCGGGTCGATGGCCGCGATCCTCGCCTCGACTATCGTCAACGTCGCTGTTCCTGACCTGTCTGCGCATTTTGGTCTGGGACAGGAGCGCGCCCAATGGGTTTCCACGGCATTCATGCTGGCCATGACCCTGTCGATGCTGGCCACACCCTGGTTGTTGTTGCGCTTTGGACTGCGCGACACGTATGCGGGCGCGGTGCTGCTGTTGCTCGTGGGGGGCGTGGTCGGCGGCTTCAGTATCAATTACCCGATGCTGATTTCGATGCGTGTGATGGAGGGCCTGGCCGCGGGTATCCTGCAGCCGATCCCCGCCATCTACATCTTGCGCGTGTTCGATAGAAGCGAACACGGTCGCGCGATGGGCATATTTGGCTTCGGTGTCGTGCTGGCGCCGGCGATCGGCCCCAGCGTCGGTGGATTCCTGGTGGAAGAATTTGGCTGGCGTTCGATCTTTTTCGTCGTCGTCCCGTTTTGCCTGCTCGCATTGTTCCTGGTTCGCAAGCTCTTGCCGAAAATTTCTACCATGGCGGGCGATGCCCAGACACTGGACTGGCGCGGTTTGCTGCTCGCCAGCATCGGCGTCGTCATGCTGCTCAACGGCATGGTCAGCCTGCAAAAGGATACCTGGACCGGCGTGGCCCTGCTGCTGGCCGGCCTGATGACGCTCGCGTTGTTTATCTGGCACCAGATGCGCACGCCGCACCCGCTGGTCGCGATGAGGGTGTTTCGTTACCGTCAGTTCTCGACGGCCACCTGTGTCGCTTTCATCTATGGCATCGCGCTGTTCGGTTCCACCTACATGTTGCCGGTTTATACACAGATGGCCCTGAACTATTCGCCCAGCCACGCCGGGCTGGTCATCCTGCCCGCAGGTATTGTGCTGGCGCTGGTCATGCCACTGGCCGGCAAGATGGTGGACTACTACGCCCCTTACCTGTTGGTGGCGCTTGGCATTGCGCTGATTGGCCTGTCGTTTGTGCTGATGAGCACCGGGAAGCCGGGGACCGGCTATGTCGCCCTGATGGTGTGGGCGATCATTGGCCGCATCGGTCTGGGCTTCGTTCTTCCCGCGCTGAGTGTGGGGTCAATGCGCGGCGTTGACCCAACGCTGATCGCCCACGGAACCAGTACGATCAATTTTGTGCGGCAACTTGGCGGTGCCATTGGCGTGAGCATGGTGGGCATCGTCCTCGAATGGCGACTGGCAGCCCACCACACTGCGCTGGGTGATGCCGGCGGCAATCCGGCCGACCGCATCAAGGCTTTCGACGAAACCTTCCTGCTGCTCGCCGCAATCTGTGCGATCGCGGTCCTGCTGGCATGGCGCATGCGGCCGGCGCCGGAACCGGAATAGACGCAATCAGTGGCATCGGTGCGCGGTATCAAGCCGGGGTCGGCAGAAAAGTGATTAGGCACACTACTTTTCAGTTGACATGAGTGGAGTGACCCCCTATAGTTTGGGGTTCCCTGCGGAGGGGTGGCCGAGTGGTTAATGGCAGCAGACTGTAAATCTGCCCTCTTACGAGTACGCTGGTTCGAATCCAGCCCCCTCCACCAGTTCGCAGGGCGGGGTTTTAGTGAAGTTGTATGTGTTGCGGCTGAAGCAGTCGCCCTTGCGGGTGTAGCTCAATGGTAGAGCTGAAGCCTTCCAAGCTTATGACGAGGGTTCGATTCCCTTCACCCGCTCCAGTTTTTGGATGTACTTGCCTTTGCGTTTTGGGGCGGCGGACGACAATTCCCTTGTAGCTCAGTGGTAGAGCACTCCCTTGGTAAGGGAGAGGCCACGTGTTCAATCCACGTCAAGGGCACCACAGATTTTCGCGGTTTCAGTTTGTAGTTATCAGAATTATGCACATCAGCAGAACCGGGTCGGGCGCGTGCCTGAACATTCTCATTCAATCGTTAGGAGTCCAAGATGGCAAAAGGCAAGTTTGAGCGGACCAAGCCGCACGTGAATGTGGGCACGATTGGCCACGTTGATCATGGCAAGACCACGCTGACGGCTGCGATTGCAACCGTTTTGTCGGCCAAGTTTGGCGGCGAAGCGAAGAAATAT
>NZ_JAUSNH010000198.1 GCF_030645335.1 Lacisediminimonas sp.
CATGCGGCTGGGTGGCGCGATGAACCAGTTGGGATGGCATTGGTGGGCTGCAGACAGTGCCATCTCTACCCAAGATTATGAGGGCAGGGCGAAGTGCATCAACCTCGGGCACTGCATCGCTGGCTGCGCCCAGGGGGCCAAGGCCAGTACCGACATCACCTACTGGCCGCAAGCTTTGCGCCAGCGCGTCGAGCTGCGCACCCGTTGCCGGGTGCGCGAGATAACCACCAACGACGATGGCATGGCCACTGGCGCGATCTATTACGACGCCGATGGCGTAGAGCATTTCCAGCCAGCGGAGGTGGTGATCATTGCCTGCAATGGCATCGGCACACCGCGGCTGTTGCTGAACTCGGCTTCATCCCGTTTCCCCGATGGCCTGGCCAACTCCAGCGGACTGGTTGGCAAGAACCTGATGTTCCATCCGTACTCGTCGATTCGCGGCTATTTCGATGAGCCGCTGGACGGCTATCGCGGACCGCACATCGGCACCTGGAGCCAGGAGTTTTACGAAACCGATCGCAGCAGGGGCTTTGTGCGCGGATACACCTACCAATTCATCCGCGGGCAGGGCCCGGTCGCGACGGCGATGACGGGCATGGCCTCCGGCCGGATTCCGTGGGGTGACGGCCACCACCAGGCCTATCGGCAACTGTTCGATCGCAGCGCCGGTATGGTGGCGATCTGCGAGGACCTGCCGGAAGAACACAATACCGTCACGCTCGATTTGCAGCTGAAGGACTCGAACGGAATTGCTGCGCCAAAGATCACCTACCGCCTGAGCGAAAACAGCCGTCGGATGCTGGATCATTCGATTGCCCGCGGCATCGAGATCCTGAAGGTCGCCGGTGCGCGCGATATCGTCACTGACGGCCCCATGCCAGGCGCTGGCTGGCACCTGATGGGCACTGCCCGCATGGGAGTCGACCCGGCGCGCTCGGTGGTCAATGAATGGGGCCGCAGCCACGACGTCAAGAACCTGTTCATCGTCGATGGCAGCATCTTCGTCACCTCCGGCGGCGTCAATCCGACCGCCACCATCCAGGCGCTTGCGCTGTATATCGCCGACAACATCAAGAACCGTCTTGCCAACCTGTTTGATTGAGGCTTCAATGACAAAGGTCATTCAGATTGTGGGGGAGCATGCACTGTCCGACGCGCAGCGGCGCTCGCTGCGCGCGCTGGTCGGGCTGATGATTCCCGCCAGCACCGAGTACCAGGTGCCGGGCGCCGATGACGAAGTCATTTTTGGCGATATCGTCGCCTCGCTGGGGCGCGACGCCACGGCCATCCGGCAGGCGCTCGGGCAACTGGAAGACATGTCCGCAGGCGCCTTCGCTGACTTGCCGGCCAGCCGGCAGGATGCCATTGCACAGCAGCTGCGTCACGACCATCCGGCGCTGGCGAGTGCGCTGGTCGCGGTGACCACGCGCTGCTATTACCGCGATGAGCGGGTCATGTTAGCGCTCGGCATGCAGCCCCGGCCGCCGTTCCCGCAAGGCTTCGCGCTCGAACAAGGCGACTGGTCGCTGCTCGATCCGGTACGTGCGCGCCAAAAAATGTATCGGGACGTTCCCTGATGGCGGTCGTCGAAAGCGCAGTCACATGAGCCAGGAAGAATTTGGCGGCGTCATCGGGCGCAGTTACCAGAGCTCGCAACCCTGGATCGTCCCCGAACCAAGCGCGCCGCCGGGCGCGCCGAATGTGGTGATCATCGTGCTGGACGACGTCGGGTTCGGGCATCTCGGGTGTTATGGATCCACTATAGAGACGCCGCGCATCGACGCGCTGGCGGCGGCGGGGCGGCGCTACAACAATTTCCACACCACCGCGATGTGCTCGCCCACGCGCGCATCCCTGCTGACCGGGCGCAACCATCATGCGGTCGGCATGGGCATGATTGCGGACTGGTGTACCGGCTACCCCGGTTACCAGGGCCAGGTGACGCGGCGTGCGGCAACCCTGGCCGAGATGCTGCAGCCAGCGGGATATAACTGCTTTGCGGTCGGCAAGTGGCACCTGGCGCGACTGCGCGACTGGACCGCCGCCGGCCCGTTCGGGCAGTGGCCGCTGGGGCGCGGCTTCGAGCGTTATTACGGCTTCCTGGCATCGCTGATGGACCACTGGAATCCGGAGCTGGTGTGCGACAACCACGCCATACCGACGCCGCGCCGCCCGGGCTATCACCTGACCGAAGACTTGATCGAGCGCGCCATCGGCATGATCGGCGACCAGCAAGCGGCGGCGCCAGGCAAGCCCTTCTTTTCCTATGTGGCGCTGGGGGCCTGCCACTCGCCGCACCATGCGCCCAGGTCGCATATCGACAAGTATGCGGGCCGCTTCGATGACGGCTGGGATGTCGCACGCGAGCGCTGGTTTGCGCGCCAACTGGAACTGGGGATTGTCCCCGCAGGTTCGCGCCTGACGCCCAGGAATGAAGCAGTACGGCCTTGGGACTCCATGAGCCCGGATGAGCGCAGGCTGTGCGCCCGCCATCAGGAAGTTTTCGCCGGGTTCCTGGACCATGCCGACCAGCAGATCGGGCGCATGGTCGATTACCTCGAACAGCGCGGCCTGCTCGACAACACGCTGCTGATGGTGCTGTCCGACAACGGCGCCACCGAGGAGGGCGGCGACTTTGGCGATGCCAATATCCGCCGCCATTACCAGTTCCTCGATGAGCCGCTGGAACAAAAGCTGGCGGCGCTGGAGCAGCTCGGCTCCGAGCACCTGTTCAACAACTATCCACGCGGCTGGGGCCATGCAGGCAATACGCCGCTGAAGTGGTTCAAGATGCATACGCATGGCGGCGGCGTGCGCGACCCGCTGGTGGTCCACTGGCCGGCGCGCATCAAGCAGGGCGGGCTGGTCAGCGCGCAGTTCTGTCATTGCAGCGATATCGTGCCGACCGTGCTGGAGGCAGTCGGGCTGACTGCGCCGGCCACGGTACAGGGCGTGGAGCAGATGCCGGTCCACGGCACGAGCTTCCTGCACAGCTTCGATGAGCCGCGCGCGCCCGGTCGCAAGAAAGTCCAGTACTTCGAGTTGCTGGGCCACCGTGGCATATGGGCGGACGGATGGAAGGCGGTGACCCACCATGTACAGGGAAGCGACTACGACAGCGACCGCTGGGAGCTCTACCATGTGGACGCCGACTTCACGGAAAGCGAAGACGTGGCCGAGCGCCATCCGGAGAAACTCAGGCAACTGGTCGAACTTTGGTGGGAGCAGGCCCAAATGCATCACGTGCTCCCGCTGGACGACCGCGACCGGCAACGCATCCTGCTTACCTACAAGCTTGCCCCCCGCCGGCGTTATGTGTTCGAGCCCGGTATGGACCGGCTGGCGGTCGTGGCCGCACCGCCGGTAGCCAATCGTTCTTACCGGATCGTGGCCGACGTCGAGCTGGCCCCCGGCAGCGCCGGGGTGATCCTGGCCGCCGGCACCCGCTTCGGCGGCTATGTACTCTTTGTCGAGGGCGGGCGTCTGGTGCATGAGTATGTCGGCCCTGACAGGCGATGGGTAATCGAATCGGGGCAAGCACTGGCGCCGGGTCGCCACCTGCTGGAATTTGAATTCGCCAGGCAAGGACACTGCGCCGGCACCGGCATCCTGCTGTGCGACGGCGCAGTGCTGGGGCGCATCGAGATGCGCAATATGTGGCCATTGGGCGCGACGGCCGGCGGCGTTTATTGCGGCTACGACGACGGCAGCCCGGTCAGCGAGCGCTACCAGTGTCCGTTCAACTTTACCGGGACCATCCACCAGGTTGTGGTGGAGCTGGCGGATGACCAGCTTGCCAATTCCGGGCTGGAAAACATGCTGTCCATCAGTGAAGACTGATGACGGATTGCATGCAGCACAGCGCCGGCTTGTCGCAGCGCCAGGCAGAAGGGCCTCGGCCGCGCCCGCCTGACTGGGTTCGCCGGGCTCAATGGCATCCCGGATTTCCTTGTTCTCTCACAAAGCCGTGGGCCGGCCATTGCTTACCATGCTGTTCATGCCGTTGTAGCTCAGTGCCAGAGCACCTGTCAGGTAAGCAGGAGGTCCGGTGGTTCAAATCCCCGCAATGGCACCAGGATTCATTGTGTTCGAGGTCGGGATTGACCCGGCCGGGAGCTGTCCTGGGCTGCGCAGTTCTGGAATGAATCCCTGAATTCTGATATAGTCCGGACAGCTTGCGAGGCGACTGCGCCACTGCCGCAAAACGACTTCTGATCACCTGAATGTAAGAGCGAGAAAGGCACCACGGTTATGACACCGCGAACTCGTACCGAGACCCCACTCTGAGCGACGCTGGTCGACGTTTTCCTTTCTGCATCTGAGAAAAGCGCGGCTGGTCCGCGTTTTTTTTCGTCTGTATTTTATTTTTCCACCCTGTAAGCCGGTGCTTTCACGGCGGCAAGCGGTCAGCAAGGCTGGCCTGGAGAACAAGCATGATTTCAGTAAAACTTCCCGATGGATCGCAGCGGCAGTTCGAGGCGCCTCCCAGCGTGGCGCAGGTTGCCGCCAGCATTGGCGCCGGGCTGGCCAAGGCAGCGCTTGCCGGCAAGGTGAATGGCCAGCTGGTCGACACCTCCTTCGTCATCGAACAGGATGCCGAGCTCGCGATCGTGACCGACAAGGATCCGGAAGGGCTGGACGTGATACGTCACTCGAGCGCCCACTTGCTGGCCTATGCGGTGAAAGAATTGTTTCCCGATGCCCAGGTCACCATCGGTCCGGTCATCGACAACGGCTTCTATTACGATTTCTCGTACAAGCGCCCCTTCACGCCGGAAGACTTGCAGGCAATCGAAAAAAAGATGGCCGAGCTGGTGAAAAAGGACGAGCCGATCGTGCGCAGCGTGCTGCCGCGCGATGAGGCCATTGCTTACTTCAAATCGATCGGCGAACACTACAAGGCCGAAATCATCGCATCGATTCCGGCCAACGAGGATGTATCGCTGTATGCCGAAGGCCGCTTCACCGACCTGTGCCGCGGGCCGCACGTGCCATCCACCGGCAAGCTCAAGGTATTCAAGCTGATGAAGCTGGCTGGCGCCTACTGGCGCGGCGACTCCAACAACGAGATGTTGCAGCGTATTTACGGTACGGCCTGGGCCAGGAAGGAAGACCAGGAAGCCTATCTGCACATGCTGGAAGAAGCCGAGAAGCGCGATCACCGCAAGCTCGGACGCGCGCTCGACCTGTTCCATTTCCAGGAAGAGGCGCCCGGCCTGATCTTCTGGCATCCGAAAGGCTGGATCATCTGGCAGCAGGTTGAAAAATACATGCGCCAGGTGTTCCAGGACAACGGCTACCAGGAAGTGAAGGCGCCGCAGATTCTTGACCGTACTCTTTGGGAGCGCTCCGGACACTGGGAGAACTACAAGGAAAACATGTTCACCACCGAGTCGGAGAATCGCGCCTACGCGCTCAAGCCGATGAACTGCCCGGGCCACGTGCAGATCTTCCGCTCGAACATGCACTCCTACCGGGAGCTGCCGCTGCGCTATGGCGAATTCGGCCAGTGCCATCGCAACGAACCATCCGGTTCGCTGCACGGCATGATGCGGGTGCGCGGCTTCACACAAGATGATGGACACATCTTCTGTACCGAAGACCAGATCCTCGACGAGTGCGTTGCCTTTACCGCGCTGCTGCAAAAGGTCTATCACGACTTCGGCTTCACCGAAGTGATCTTCAAGGTGGCGACGCGGCCCGAGAAGCGGGTCGGGTCC
>NZ_JAUSNH010000157.1 GCF_030645335.1 Lacisediminimonas sp.
GATTGCCTATCACGCGATCTTCAAAACTCCCACCAATGGCGATCATGACGTCGGAGTGCTGAATCGCCATGTTGGCTTCGTAGGTGCCGTGCATGCCGGGCATGCCGACAAACTTGTCGCTCGACGACGGATAGGCGCCCAGCCCCATCAGCGTGTTGGTGCACGGGAAGCCCAGCATGTCGACCAGCCGCCTGAGCTCGTCGGACGCATTGGCCAGGATCACGCCGCCACCGGTATAAATCATTGGCCGTTCGGCCGCCAGCAGCAACTGGACCGCCTTGCGGATCTGGCCGGAATGGCCCTTCTCCACCGGTTTGTACGAACGCATTTCGAGCTGCTTGGGATACTCGAACGCGCAGCGCTGGATGGTGATGTCCTTGGGAATATCGACCAGCACCGGGCCGGGACGGCCGGTGGTCGCGATATAGAACGCTTTTTTCATCGTCATCGCCAGGTCGCGCACATCCTTCACCAGGAAGTTGTGCTTGACGCAAGGACGCGTGATGCCGACCGTGTCGCATTCCTGGAAGGCATCCTGGCCGATCGCCGCCGAAGGCACCTGGCCGGAAATGACGACCATCGGTATGGAGTCCATGTACGCAGTCGCCAAGCCGGTCACCGCATTGGTGACACCCGGGCCGGAAGTGACCAGCGCCACGCCGACTTTGGTGGAACTGCGGGAATAGGCGTCGGCTGCGTGGATCGCAGCCTGCTCATGCCGTACGAGGATATGCTGGAATTTATCCTGGTTGAAGATGGCGTCGTAAATGTAGAGGACAGCACCGCCAGGATAGCCAAAGACGTGTTCGACACCTTCTTCGGCAAGACAACGCACGACGATTTCAGCGCCGGTAAGCTCAGTACTCATTGCAACTTCCTTTCAAGGTCCATAGGAGATTGATCGGATGCTCTCTCCTGACGAAACCTGTCCAGTAGCGAAGTCGGCGGTATCCCTTTGCTGTGCGTTGACGCCAAACTGTCCTCGCATCGTTGAATGCGATTCCGATTGGCGCTTTTCGCGACTCGTTCAACCGATTTACTGCGTTTCCGAAACAAATTCCTCACGCTTGTGGCGCGGGTTAGAGCAAACAGCTTTCAAATGAAGCGAGTCCGGGATCATGCGGCATTATGCGTCGCTCAAAACCGGACAAAATCGCCTTCGAGGTGCGAAGGGAGTGATACGGTAATGCGTCGCAACATTTTGGTCAAGTCAATTCAACCATGCGGGCCGTGAAATCGCTTTTAAAATCAAGCGCTTTGCCGATCAATCTCCCACAGGCCCACACATTTTTGCTAGGATTCGGACATTTTTCGAACTCGCGACTTGTTCCACTCCCATTGTCTCCCTGCCCATTGTCTCCCTGCCCATTGATCACGGTAACTAACCAGCGCAGCATCACACGCAATGGCCACTGACAAAGAAATGGCCGACTTCCTCGCTGAAGTGGAGCGGCGCGCCTTCAAGCAGGCGGTGTATGCGGTGCGCAAGGACGAATCTGCGCTCGACATCGTCCAGGATGCGATGATCAAGTTGTCCGAAAAGTACGGCGACCGCACCGTTGCCGAGCTACCGCTGCTGTTCCAGCGCATACTGCAAAACACCATCCATGATTATTTTCGCCGGGAAAAGGTGCGAAATACCTGGGTTACCCTGTTTTCCAGCCTGCGGCCCTCGAATGACGAACCGGAGAATTTCGACCCGCTTGAAGTCCTTGAAATCGACGATGGCTCCGAGACAACCGAATCCAGCGAAGAAAGCGTTTCGCGCGCCCAGGTCCTCAACGCCATCGACGAAGAAGTACAGAAACTGCCGACACGTCAACGAGAAGCGTTCCTGATGCGTTATTGGGAGGATATGGACGTGGCCGAAACGGCTGCCACCATGGGCTGCTCCGAAGGCAGCGTAAAGACGCACTGTTCGCGTGCAACCCACGCGTTGGCGCAGGCACTTAGAGCAAGAGGAATACGGTTATGAACGTCAGACAAATCAATTTCGCCTACAGGGTCCGGCATGCCCTGAATGAGCACCTGGAGAGCATGCCCGCGCAAACCGCCGACCGGCTGGCCGCCGCGCGCGCCGTCGCATTGCAGCGCAAGAAGCCGGATGCACCGCAACGCCAGTTGGTCACGAACCAGACATTTGCCGGTCGTGCCGGCGGAGTGTTCGGTGATCGCCTATCGTGGTTGGCGCGTATGGGTGCAGTCTTGCCAATGATCGTGGTTGCGGCAGGCATCTTCGCCCTTTACCATTCCGAATACCAGCAACGCATCAGCGATGTCGCCGAGATGGATGCCATGGTGCTCTCGGACGAGTTGCCATTGAAGGCGTATCTCGACAACGGCTTCAACGCTTATCTTGCCAAGAGAACCGACTAGGGAAGATCGCATGCCTGTCCGACCGGTTTCACCAGCCGCCCGCTTGCTGCGGGCGGCCTGCTTTTCAGCCACCCTCCTGCTGTCAGCGCAGTTGGCGACGGCGGCTGATCCCGCGCCAGCCGCGCCGGCCGGCACGGTCACGCCTGCCAGACCGGCGCTGGCACAGCCTGGCCAGCCGGGCACGAGCGCCAGCCCCGCAAGTCTTGCCAGTCCCTCCAGCAGCCCCAAGGCGGCAGCGCGCAAACCGGCGCCCCCTTCCAAGCCGCCCTGGAGCAGCCTCAGCCCGGCCCGACAATCGGTGCTGACGCCGCTGGCGGCGCAATGGGACACGATGAGTTCCGGCCACAAGAAGAAATGGCTGGAAATTGCCGACAAGTACCCGTCTCTGAAGCCTGACGAACAACTGCGACTGCAAAAGCGGATGGAAGAGTGGGCAAAACTCACGCCGCAGCAGCGCCGCGTCGCCCGCGAGAGCTACGCTCGCGCAAAAAAACTGAATCCGTCGGAAAAGACTGCGCATTGGCAGCAGTACCAGCAACTGCCCGAAGAACAGAAAAAAAAGCTGGCTGCTGAAGCAGCCAGCAAAAAGCGGGTCACCGCACTGACCCCGCCCTCTGCCCAGCCCCCCGGGAAAGTGACGCCGCCGCCCAAATCGACACTGAAATCGGCGGCGCCGTTTAACGGGCAAGCCGGCCAGGCAAGCGTACCGCCGCCTGCAAAACCAGCCGGCGAGACGGCGCGCCGCCCGCCGGTCAGTTCCGGCACGCCGCCGGCAGGCCTGGCGCCCGCCCCAGCCGCAACTTCCGCCGCCACCGCGCCGGCCGTGCAATCCGGCCCTGCACCGACCAGGTAATCCTGCTTGGAACTCCGCGCTCCCCGGCTGAGGACCCGACTCGCGTGCATGGTGTACGAGGGACTGCTGCTGTTTGGCCCCGTATTTGGCGCTGGCTGGCTCTTTTCGGTCTTGACGCAACAACGGCATGCACTTTTCCATCGCGAAGGAATGCAAGCCTGGATTTTCTTCGTCATCGGCCTGTATTTCGTCTGGTTCTGGTCGCGCGGCCGCCAGACCCTGCCCATGAAAACCTGGCGCATCCGCCTGGTTGACCGTGCCGGCAAGCCCTTGAGCTATAACCGGGCATTGCTGCGCTACCTGTTGTCCTGGTTGTGGTTCCTGCCCGGCCTGGTCCTGGCGGCCGCCCTCGGCATCCACACCGGCCCCTTATTGCTGTGGATTCCGGCCGCCAACGTCGTGCTGTGGGCGCTGGCCGTCTATCTTGATCCACAGAGGCAGTTCCTGCATGACAGGCTTGCCGGGACGCGGCTGCTGCGCGAACCAGCGCCCAGCACGGATTGACCCCCCCTCCCGCGCCGGCCCGCAGCGCCTGAATTCCCTCCCCCCTTTCGACCCGCGATTGCACCGAAGCAAGATCGGGCTCAGAATGTCGTTCGCGCTGTTCGCCCACCAAGGGCTTGGGGACCGGTTTGAAAAAGAGACTCATCCGCTTGCTGCCGGGACTGATTGTCCTGACCCTCTTGCTGGCGCACGCTGCGCGGGTACTGGAGTTGCCGTTCGTGACTTCGCTCGACCAGGTGGTCTACGACATCAAGTTGCGCGCCACCATGCCCAACACTGTAGACGAGCGGATCGTGGTGCTGGACATCGACGAGAAGAGCCTGGCCGAAGTCGGTCGCTGGCCCTGGCGGCGCGACAAGATGGCGCAATTGGTCGACAAGCTTTTCGATCAGCACCAGATCGGACTGCTCGGCTTTGACATCGTGCTGGCGGAACCGGATGACAGCGCCGGCCTTGCGACACTGGAACAGCTCGGCCGGCGCGAACTCAAGGACGACCCGCAATTCCAGGCTGCTTTCCGCAGCTTGCGCCCGCAGCTGGATGTCGACCAGCTGTTCGCCAACGCGCTGCGCAAGCGGCCCATCGTCCTGGGCTATTACTTTGCCAACGAAGGCGTCAGCAGCGGCGCATTGCCCAGGCCGGCAGTGACAAAGGACGAGCTGGCAGGGCAAAAGATCCGGATCACTAGCTGGAAGAATTTCGGCGCCAACCTGCCGCAGTTCCAGGCCAATGCGCAGGGCGCGGGCCATTTCAATCCGATCATCGATTCAGACGGCCGCGTGCGCCGGGTGCCGCTGCTGGTCGAACACCAGGGTGCTTACTACGAGTCGTTTTCATTGGCGATGGCGCGCGCGCTGCTGGGCAGCCCCAAGGTGATTCCCGGCCTGGCGCTGGAGGATGGCTATGCGGCCATCGAGTGGATCGACCTTATCGGCAAGCAAGGCCTGCTGCGACGCCTGCCGGTCGACGGCAATGTCGCCGCGCTGGTCCCGTATCGCGGCTATGAACGCAGCTTTCGCTATTATTCGGCCGCTGACATATTGGCCGACCGTATCAAGCCCGGCCTGCTGAAAGACCGGGTGGTCATCGTCGGTACCTCGGCGCCCGGCTTGCGCGACCTGCGCAGCACGCCGGTTGGCGAGGTCTATCCCGGCATGGAAGTCCACGCCAACCTGATCGCCGGCATGCTCGATAACACCGTCATGGAAAAACCGCAGTATGTCGATGCGATCGAGCTGTTGCTGCTGCTGGTGGCCGGCTTGGTGATGATCCTGCTGGTGCCCTGGCGCGCGCCGCTGCGCGCCACCCTGGCCACGTTGCTGGTATTGCTGGTGATGGTCGGACTCAACCTGGGCGCCTGGCAGGCCCAGCTGGTGCTGCCGCTGGCGTCGCTGCTGCTGCTGATCACCTCCACCTTCGTACTCAATATGTCCTGGGGCTATTTTGTCGAATCCAAGGCCAAGCGCCAGATTACCCAGCGCTTCGGCCAATACGTGCCGCCCGAGCTGGTCGACAAGATGAGCCTCAATCCCGGCAGCTACAGCATGGCCAGCCGCAAGGCGCATCTCACGGTGCTGTTTTCCGACGTGCGCGACTTCACCACGATATCCGAAGGCATGGAGCCGGAAGCACTGGCCCAATTGATGAACGAGTACCTGACCGAGATGACGCTGGTCATACGGCAACACCGTGGTACGCTAGACAAGTATATTGGCGATGCCATCGTGGCATTCTGGGGTGCGCCGGTTGCGGACGAAGACCATGCGCGCAATGGCTTGATGACCGCGCTGGCCATGCAAAAGGCGCTGGTCGGGCTGAACCAGCGGCTGCGCGAGCGGGGCTGGCCCCAGATTGCCATCGGCATCGGGCTCAACACCGGCAACATGACGGTTGGCGACATGGGTTCCAGCATCCGGCTTGCGTACACGGTGATGGGCGACGCCGTCAATCTGGGCGCCCGGCTGGAAGCAAAGACCAAGGAATACGGCGTAGGCATCATGGTCGGCGCGGCAACAAGGCAAGCGGTTCCTGATATCGTCTACCGTGAACTCGACTGCGTGCAGGTGAAAGGCAAGCAGGAGCCGACGACCATTTACGAGCCGATCGGACTGGCCAGCGAAATCGAGCCGGCCACCCGGCAAGCGCTTGAACTCTGGTCGCAGGTTCTGGCGGCGTACAGGGCGCGCGATTGGGACCGGGCGGAAAGTGGACTGGCGGCGCTGTCGGCCGGCGATCCCGGCAAACGGCTTTACCAGATATACCAGCAGCGAATCGCCGGGTTTCGTGCCGAACCGCCGCCGGCCGACTGGAATGGCGTCACCCGCTTTGATAGCAAATAGTTCAAGGGCACACTGATGATCGTGAAAGTACTGGGTTGCAGCGGTGGCATAGGAGGCCGGCATTTGCATACCACGTCAATGGTCGTGGATAACGATATCCTGGTCGATGCCGGTACCGGCGTGGGCGAACTGACCATTGCGGAAATGGCGATGATCGACCATGTGTTCCTGACCCATTCGCACCTGGACCATATTTGCTGCCTGCCCTTCATCGTCGACACTGTTGGCGAAATGCGCAACCGGCCGCTGGTCGTGTACGCCACCAGGGCCACCGAAGAGCTGATCCGTTCGCACATATTCAACTGGGCGATCTGGCCTGATTTCACCACCATTCCCGACCGCGTCAATCCGTTCATGCGCTTTGAAAACGTCGAAATCGGCGATACCGTCGAACTCAATGGCCGCAAGATCACCGTGCTGCCTGCGCGGCATACCGTGCCCGCAGTCGGTTACCAGCTCGACAGCGGCCATGGCAGCCTGGTGTTCACCGGCGACACCACCGTCAACGATGAATTCTGGCGCGTGGTCAACGCCATTCCGCAGTTGCGCTACCTGATCATCGAGACGGCGTTCTCCAACAGCGAACGGCGGCTGGCCGAACTTTCCAAGCACCTGTGTCCGAGCATGCTGGCCGACGAATTGCAGAAGCTGCAAAGCCGCCCGGAAATTTTCATTACGCACCTCAAGCCGGGGCAAATCGAGTTGACCATGCGCGAGATTGCCGAGTATGTGGGCCAATACAAGCCGCGCATGCTGCAGAACAACCACTGTTTTGATTTCTGACACCATGCAAACCGATTCGCTCCAGCAATTGCGGCAAGTTACCGGCCTGAGTCCACTGTCAGAGGGCGGACTGCAGGAAATCTCGCGCCTGGCGAAGGTCTATTCGTTCCCGCGCGGAACCGACCTCCTGACCCAGGACGACCTGAAACACTGCACGTTCTACCTGCTTGACGGACAACTTCGCGTGGTCTCGATACGCAGCGGCGGCGAAGTCATGGTCGGCGGCACCACCTCCTCGGCGGGATTGCGCCAGAGCCCCGACCTGCAGATTGCCGAAGCCATCACCGAGGTCCGGCTGCTGTGCATTGCAACCGACCTGCTTGACGTCACCCTGATCTGGGACCAGCTCAACAAGGAACCTGCCGGCTCGGCGGCGGGCACCAATGCCCGTGCACCGGGAAGCGTGGCCGGCCACCTGCTCAGCGGTGCGCTGGCGGCGATCACGCCCGATCGCATTGCGCTGCTGCTGGAACGCTTCAAGTTGGTTCGGGCAGTGCGCGGCCAGGTTATCGTGCGCGAAGGCGAGCCTGGCGATCAATATTATGTGATCGACGATGGCCGTTGCATCGTGACCCGCCAGGTCGGCAACGTCGAGACCGAACTGGCCGAATTGCGGCCGGGCGATGGTTTCGGCGAGGAAGCCCTGCTGGGAAATGGCGTGCGCAACGCCACCGTCACGATGAGCAGCGACGGTCATCTGTATTGCCTCTCCAGGCAGGATTTCGACGTGCTGTTGCGCGAACCCCTGCTGCGCCAGCTCGCGCCCGCGGAAGCGATGAAAAAAAGCGATGAAGCGATCTGGATCGACGTGCGCTTTCCGTCGGAGTTCAGCCGCGACAGGCTACCCTGGGCCATCAATATCCCGCTGGGCGAAATCCGCAACATCTTCAGCGTACTGAACCGCTCGGGCGAATATATCGTGTACTGCCAGAATGGCAGCCGGAGCGCCGCTGCCGCGTTCCTGCTGGCGCAGGCCGGCTGCAAGGCCTGGTCGCTGCAAGGCGGCCTGGAAGCGCTGGCCGCATCCGGCATATCGAGCGCCGCATCCGGGTCGGCGCCAGCAGCGGCCGATGGAACCAATCCGCAATGAGCAGCGTACTGGCCCCTGCCCTTCCCGCCGGCGACGCTGACGTACGGGTCCGGCTGGAGTTTTCCCGCACGCTGCAGCAAGTCACGAACAAAATCCACGCCACCAGCAACATTGACGAGATCATGCTGGACCTGTCGCAGGACATCAGCAACCTGTTCAATTGCGACCGCCTGACCCTGTACGCCGTTGGCGAGGACAAGCAGTTCATCGTCTCCAAGATCAAGACCGGCCTGAATGCATTCAACAACCTGAAGCTGCGGATTTCCGAAACCAGCATTGCCGGTCACGTCGCGCTGATGAAGAAAACCTTGCGCATCGCCGATGTCTACGACGATGCCGAGCTGGCCCGCATTTCGCCGGGCCTGCACTTCCTGCGGGAAGTCGACAAAAAGACAGGTTACCGGACCCGCCAGATGCTGGTGGCGCCGCTGGTCAATCAACAGACCGACGAGCTCGTCGGCGTCATCCAGCTGATCAACAACAAGAGCGGCGGGCCGTTCGGCGACTTTACCGAGGAAGGCGTCAACGAACTGTGCGCAACGCTGGTCATTGCATTCACGCAGCGGCTCAAGCCACCGCCGGCGATTCGCACCAAGTACGACCCGCTGGTCGAGGCGGCCGTGATTTCAGCGCCGGAATTCGAGCTGGCCACGCGATCGGCACGCCGGCAAAACGTCGACCTCCAGGAAATTCTCGCCAATGAGTTCCAGGTATCGGTGGCGGCGATTGGCGAGGGGCTGGCCAAATTTTTCAGTGTGCCGTACGAGCCCTTCAAGCCTGAGCGCATCAAGCCGATGGACCTGCTGCGCAACCTCAAGCGCGACTTCGTCGAACAGAACCAGTGGATACCGGTCGAAGACGGCGCCGAAGGCCTGGTCGTGGTCGCAACCGACCCCGAGCAAGTGCGCAGCGCGCGCATGGTCCAGAACATATTCCCGCGCGCCAAGCTGCAGTACCGGGTCACGACCAACCGCGAATTCACGCAGACAATCGACCAGTTCTACGGCGTCTCCGATGATCCCACCTCGGTGTCAGACCTGCTGTCGGACATGACGGAAGGGGAAGACGAGGACGGCGAGTTGTCCTCGACCGACCTGTCCGCCGCTTCCGAAAACGAACTGGTCAAGCTGGTCAACAAGGTGATCGTCGACGCTTACCGCCAGGGTGCATCCGACATCCACATCGAACCCGCGCCGGGCAAGGGCAAGACCGTCATCCGCTTTCGCAAGGATGGATCGCTGGAGCCGTACATCGAGATTCCGGCCAGCTACCGCAATGCCTTGCTGGCCCGGATCAAGATCATGTGCGACCTCGATATTTCCGAGCGCCGCAAGCCGCAGGACGGCAAGATCAAGATCAAGAAGTACGGACCGCTCGACATCGAGCTGCGCGTCGCGACGATTCCCTCCGCCGGCGGTGTCGAGGATGTCGTCATGCGTATCCTGGCCGCCGGCGAGCCGATTCCGCTCGACAAGCTCGGGGTGCTGCCGCATAACCTGGACCGGCTGAAGAAAGTGGTCGAGAAGCCCTATGGGCTGTTCTTCGTCTGCGGGCCGACCGGTTCCGGCAAGACCACCACGCTGCACTCGGTGCTGGCCTATCTGAACAAGCCCGATACCAAGATCTGGACCGCAGAAGATCCGGTCGAGATCACGCAAAAGGGCTTGCGCC
>NZ_JAUSNH010000158.1 GCF_030645335.1 Lacisediminimonas sp.
CAGCATGTCGCGGAACTGTGGCTACATGCTCTGCACCGGCCGCCGGCTTTCGGTGGTGCACATGCTGGCGCGTTCGGAGCTGGCAGTCGCATACAACTATGCCAGCGGCATGTCGCACAAGGAGATCGCGATCCTGCTGGGCGTGTCCCCCCACACGGTACGCAACCAGCTGGTGGCCGTCTACCAGAAGCTCGACATCCACAGCAAGGCGGAATTGGCCAGCATGCTGGCCGAAGAAGAGCGCCGCCGCAAGCAACATGGCAAGGGCAAGCCGGAGATTGGCGGCCGCCGCAACGGCGATCCGGGACGCGATGCATCCTCGGTGCGAAATCTCAAACGAAGCGGGGCAAAGTCCGCTTCAGCTAGTGCAATTGCTTCATTCACGGCTGGGCAGCTGGGAACTACTCTGGAGTCACTGGGGCGATGAAACAAGTTTCAGACATCGCACTTCGGATTATCCCAGTCCACTGTCCATCACCAACTGAAGGAGCATTCAAATGAACGGAATCCAACGTTTTCTGAAAGACGAAGAAGGTGCAGTCGCTATCGAATACGCGCTGTTGGCGGCCTTGATCGCAATCGTGATCGCAGTCGGCGCAAGCCTGCTGGGCAAACAACTCTGCGGATTCTTCACCGGCATCGCAACTTTCCTTGGCGCCCCGACCGGTACGCCTCCCACCACGTTCGCTGCGTGCGCATGAGGCTGATGTAAAGCATGCAGGAAAAAGCGTCCGCCCCGGTATCCAGGGGGCGGCGCTTTTGCAAGATGGCTGGACCTACAAGTTGAACCTTCGGCGTCTCACGACAACATTGCGAGGAACGGAAAATGAAATTACTTGGCGAGCTGATTCGTGATGAAGAGGGCGCGGTCGCAGTCGAGTACGCCTTGCTAGGGATGCTGATCGCAGTGGCAATCAGTGTCGCCGCCTACACCCTGGGCAGCGATTTGTGCGCGGTGTTCAATGGCATCGGGGCCGGCTTCGGTGGCTCCGGAAGCTATGCCCCGCTTGCTTGTCAATGAGCTGTGGCCACGGAATTCAGAACTCCTGAGCAGGCAAAAAATAACATGACCGGCCCGTCCACTCTTGATCCATCCGTGCTTGCGCTTGGATTGCTCGCGATCCTGCTGGTGCTCGCGGCGCAGTCCGATGCACGCAGCCACCGGATCCCGAACCGGCTGGTCGCCGTCGGGCTGGTCGCCGGGCTGGCGCTGAACGCACTTCTGCCGACGGGAACTGGCTTTACCGGTGCATTGCCCGGAGCGGCGGGACTGCTCAATGCAATGGCCGCCGCCACCCTGGGACTGGTCGCGCTGATCCCCTTGTACTGGCTGCGTGCGATGGGCGCCGGCGACGTCAAGCTGATGGCCATGGTTGGCGCATTCCTGGGAATGAATGGGGTGATGGGGGCGATGATCATCAGCTTCATCGCAGCGGGCCTGATGACCGTGTATTTCCTGTGGCGGGCCCAGTCGTTCAGGCGGCTCGGCGCTAACCTGCACGAATTGCTGATGGCCCGCCTGTTCCGGGTGATCGTCCGTGACCTGCCGCCCCCAGCCGATGCAGTGCGTTCGGTCGGACGCATCCCCTTCGGTGTAGCGATCGCCGGCGGAACCATCGCCTATTGCATGCTGGCGCGCGCCGGTCATTTGCTCTATCTCAGTATTTTCCCGATCTCCATATATCCATGACGAATCTCGCCGCTACCTTGCCGCAAGCCGGTCACGACAGTGCCTGGCTTGTCCCGCCGGCTCCACGTACCGTCGAGGACACCAGCCTGAGCTTGCGCTTCCTGGGCGAACTGTTGTCCAAGGTGATGGTCTTGTCGGGACGTAGCAGCCTGTCCGACCTGGCCGCACATGTGAAGCTACCGGCGAATGTCCTTGAGAGCGCGCTGCTCGAAATGCGCTCGGAGGGTCTGTGCGAATTGGCCCGTCGTGGCGAAAACAACGCGAGCACGTTTTACCAGCTTACCGATGCCGGCCGCGAGCGCTCGCTTGCTCATCTGCGGCGCAGCCAGTACGCGGGAGTGGCGCCGGTCAGCCTGGCGGACTACACAAGGCAGGTGGAGCGACAGTCGATCCGCGAGGTCCGGTACACCCGCGAAATGCTTGCAGAAGGATTCAGGGGCGTAGTCGTGCAGCCGGGTGTGCTGGACCGGGTCGGCGCGGCGCTCAACTCCGGGCGTGCATTGATCCTGTACGGGCCACCGGGATGCGGCAAGACCTACCTTGCGGAACGCCTGGCCGAACTGGTTTCCGGCGACATAGCGGTTCCCTATTCGGTGGAAGTGGACGGCGAAGTTGTGCAGGTTTTCGATCCCCATATCCATACGCCCGTGGCGCAGCCTGCTGCCGCGACAAGCCTGGCACGTCATTACAACAGCGACGCGCGCTGGATAATCTGCAAGCGGCCGGTTGGCATCAGCGGCGGCGAGCTGACGCTGAAAATGCTGGACCTGGCGTTCGATCACTCCAGGGGTTATTACCAGGCGCCGCCGCATGTGAAGGCCAACAATGGCGTATTCGTGGTCGACGACCTGGGCCGGCAGCTGCTCTCGCCGCGTGACCTCATGAACCGCTGGATCGTTCCGCTTGACCGGCGCACCGACTTTCTCACGCTGCACACCGGTTACAAGTTTCGCATTCCGTTCGACGTGATCGTGGTGTTCTCCTCCAACCAGCATCCCGACGAGCTGGGCGATGAAGCCTTCTTGCGTAGGCTCGGCTACAAGATAGCCCTGGGCCCGCTTGCGGAGCCGCAATATCGGCAAGTGTTCACGCAAGTGAGCGAGGAACTCGCCATACCGTTTTCCGAATCTGCCTATCTTCACATGCTGGAGCAGCTGCATTACGGCGAAGGCCGTCCGCTTTACGCCTGTTATCCAAGAGATGTCCTCAGTCAGTTGCGCGATCTTGCCGATTACGAGGCGCGCTCGCCGGAAATGACGACGGAATCACTCCAGTGGGCATGGCGCAACTATTTCGCCACGCCAGCCAAATAATTTCATTGAGCGCGCAGACCAGAACCAGCACCGGAGGCAGTCATGAAAAGCAGCAGAGCCGTAGCCATGATCGTGGTATCCGTCATCCTTGCTCTGGCGGCGGTCGTATTCGCAGGCAAATGGATCAACGAGCGCGCCAGCATGAGCACCAACAAGCTGGCCGTCGCAATGGTCGACATCAACATGGGCAGCCGGGTCACGCAGTCGATGATCCGCTTCGTCGACTGGCCGGCCGGCAGTGTGCCCAAGGGCGCCTTCACGGACGGCAAATTGCTGGAGGGACGCGTCGTGCGAAGCAGCCTTTTGTCCGGCGAACCTTTGACAGAATCAAAACTGGCGCCGGTCGGTTCGGCAGGTGGACTGTCGGCGGTGGTCGCCGAGGGCAAGCGGGCAATGACGGTGCGGGTCAATGATGTGGGTGGCGTCGCCGGTTTTGCGCGTCCCGGCTACTACGTTGACATCCTGGTCCGTAGCCAGGGCGAGATAAAACACGCCACCAGTGACCGCGCCCTGAACATTTCGAAGCTGGTCC
>NZ_JAUSNH010000219.1 GCF_030645335.1 Lacisediminimonas sp.
TCATCGACTCCGAGCGCGCATTGGCTGTCGGTCTGGTGACCAAAGTCGTGCCGCGTGCGAAGCTGGTTGAAGAAGCGCGTGCCAAGGCTGACAAGCTGGTCAAGAAAGCACCGCAGGCAATGGGCGCTGGCAAGGCTGTCATCAATGTCTGCCAGAGCATCGATACGGCTTCCGGCCGCGTGCTGGAGCGGATGGCGCAATCGGCACTGATCATGAGTGAAGATCACACGGAAGGCGTGCGCGCATTCCGCGAGAAGCGTCCGGCTAATTACCAGGGCAAGTAAGTCAGTTGTTGTAGTGATTGATGTGCTGCACACCGGGTGCGCCTGCGTTTTTCGCAGCCGCGCCCGGTTGTGCAATTACCGGGCATCCGGATGAATTGAAGGGGAATGCTGGATGAAAGTTGGCATAATCGGTTCCGGCAGTGTGGCGCGGGCATTGGGCGCAGGCTTGGTCGAGCTCGGCCATCAGGTCAAGATCAGTTCACGCAATACCAGCGCGCCTGCGCTGGAAAAGTGGCAACAAGAGGTGGGCAGCCAGGGTAGCGTCGGCGCGTTTTCGGATGCGGCGCAATTCGGCGAGATCGTGATTGTCGCCACCAAAGGCACAGCGGCCGAAAAAGCGCTGGAGCTGGCCGGACCAGCCGCGTTCAGCGGCAAGACCGTGATTGACGTCACCAATCCGCTGACCATGAACAGCGACAAGCAACTGGTGCTCAAGGAACTGCCCGACGGCTCCTGTGGCGAGACGGTGCAGCGCGTGCTGGCCGACGCAAAGGTAGTCAAGGCGTTCAATACGGTCAACAGTGCGCATATGTTCCGGCCGCAGTTTCCCGGCGGTGTACCGGACATGTTCTTTTGCGGTAATGACGCAGACGCCAAGGCCACGGTCGCAGAATTGCTGAAAGCCTTTGGCTGGAATCCGGTCGACATCGGCAAGATCGACGCCGCCCGCTTGCTGGAGCCGGTCTCCATGCTCGGCATCCGGCTGGCCATGAATTCGGGCAACTGGAATTATGTATTCCGGGTTGTCTACCAGGACAAGTAACAAGTAACAGGATGGATGCAAGGCAGCGCGGCGCGTACCGTCTGTTTTGCATCCTCAAAACATAGGCAGCGTTGACAGTGCGACTTCACGAATACCAATCCAAAGAGCTGTTGCGGAAATACGGTGTCCAGACTCCGCGTGGCTACCCATGCTTCGACCTGCGCGAAGTGGAAAAAGCCGCCAAGCGCCTGGGCAAAGTCCTGGTCAAGCCGCAAATCCACTTGGGCGATGCTTCCGCCTGCCTGCAATCTCCAATGGCCAGCTCGCGTACTGAAGCGCGGGCTTGCGGCGAGCAGATATTTACCCAGCCAGTGGGGCCGCGCGCCGCCACTGTGCGCCGCATACTGGTAGAAGAAGTCGTTGCCGGCGTTGCCAGGTTCCGCCTGCGCGTGACGGGTGGCGATAGCCCCATGATCACCGTTGCCGTATTCACGTTGGGCGCGCAGGGCAGTAGCGACGACTTGCTGCATGAAGAAAATATCCAGGCAGCGGACGGCATGAACGAAAGCCGCGCATTCGCCATCATCGACAAGCTGGCCATTCCGGACGCCGCCCGGCAGTCGGCGCTGGCCATGATAATGGGCGTGGCACGCATGGCGATCGAGCGCGGCGCTGCCGTGCTGGAGATCAATCCGGTCGTGTTGTCCGAGCGCCATGTGATCACTGCAGTCGGTGTGGTCGCCAACTTCACTGAAGAGTCGCTCATCACGCATCCCGAAATCGGTTCCATGCGAGATCCCGATGAAGCCAACCATGATGGACGAGCGTAGTTCGCCGACAGATTTCGACCTGTGCGCCCGCGAACAGCAGGGCGAGCAGTGTGATCACGTCAATCAGGACGGGATCGACGCTGGCGCCGGCACACCTGCGAAGGCGAGCCATTTCGTCTGTCCATCCGAGCAGATCCAGAGCCGCGGCGACGGCTTCACGTTTGATATCGAATTGAATGGTGAACCGGTCAATGCCTTCATCATCCGCTTTCGTGGTGAACTGCACGGCTATGTCAATCGGTGCCCGCATATCCCCGAAGACAGCGTGAATCTCGACCGGCCAGACGGCAAGTTCTTCGATCGGATGGGACGGCTGCTGCAATGCCGGCGGCATTCGGCATTGTTCGATCCGGCCAGCGGCGATTGCGTGCGCGGCCCGTGTCGCGGGTCCAGCCTGACCAGGATCGATGTTGCCGAACGCGCCGGTTCCGTGTTCTACCTGGGCTTGTCAGCCCCGATCAAGGACGCAAACAAGACCACGCCGGATGCACCGAAAGATGCGCGTGCGCGCATGGCAGGCCTGACGGACCGTTATTGACGGCAGCCTGCCGGTCGATTTTCCCCGCGTAAGCTGACCACCACAGGTCGCCGCGGTTTGCTGGCAAGCGGCCTGCGTGCCGACTGCCTTTGCCTTGATTCCTGATTGCGCTCCTATGGCTCTTCGCTTCACGTTACGGCAGATGGTGGTCTTCATCAATGTCGCCAGGCTCGGCACGACGGTTGGCACGGCAGCGCAATTGGCCATGTCGCAGTCCGCCGTCAGCGCCGCCTTGTCCGAGCTGGAAGAAATGGTCGGCGAACGCCTGTTCGATCGTAATGGTCGACGCCTGGTGTTGAACGACTCAGGCCGACGCTTGTTGCCCGGCGCGATTGCCCTGGTTGAACAGGCCGAAGCCATGACGCGGGATTTCGAATCCGAATCGATCGCGCTGCAAATTGCCGCCAGCAGCACCATCGGCAACTATGTACTGCCGACAGTCCTGCGTGAATTTCTCGCTGAACACCCCGACGCAAAGTTGAAAGTCATCGTCGCCAACACGCGCGATGTTGCCCGCCTGGTCGGTGACTTTGTCGCCGATATCGGCCTGATCGAAGGCAGTTGCAGCGATCCGTCAGTGCGGGTGGAGGAGTGGATCGATGATGAAATGATCGTCGTCGCGCCCGCTGCCGCACGTGCTGGCCTGGGCAATCGCGCCGCGCTGGCACAAGCCCCCTGGCTATTGCGCGAAGTCGGTTCCGGCACCCGCGAAATATTCGACAAGGAAGTGTCGCAGGCGCTCGGCGGGGTCAACGTCGCCATCGAGATCGGCAATTCCGAGGCAATCCGCCGCACCCTGCTCAGCGGTTTTGGCGTCAGTTGCCTGTCGCGCCATGTGGTCGCCGACGACCTGGAATCGGGCCGCCTGGTCGAGATCGACACCGGCCTGCCCGCCATCAAGCGGCCGTTTTCAGTGGTTCTTCACCGCAGCAAATCACTGACTCGCGGGATCAAGGTATTCCAATCCTTCCTCAGCGCCTATTCAGAGCGCAAGACAAAACAACAAATCAGTTGAATGGCTTTCGGGCCGTGCCGTCTGGCGCCTGGCGGCGCAAGTTACGCACGGCGTAATCCAAGGGCTCTGCTTGTTTAGTCCGATATTCGCACCTCGTAGCGATATTCGACGCCTGGCGCTCTGCCTATTTCGCGCCTTATTTTCGAATTGCCGACCTGACTGCCTGCAGCCTTATAAGACAATCAATTATTTGCACCTCCAACTGGAACCGGAGACTGATTGCCGTGACGCAGCGCGAGTCCCAACTTTAAGAAGCAGGTCATCGCCATGTCGATCAATTCGAATGCCTCCATCAGCATCCAGTACTCCTCGTACACCTCGCACACCTCACTCTCCGCGCACCCCCTGGCCGGTTTCTCCGCCGCATTGTCCTTGCCGGCGCTGATCCAGCGTGGACTGGTCGATAATGAAGTCCTGACCAGCTACCTGGCACACGCACAGCCACAAGACCTGATGCATGCACTGCATTACACCTGGGGTGGCCCGGCTGTGGCGTCGATCTCCGTTTTTTCCGAGCAGGTCACGGCGGTACGCACGGCAACCATCGGTGAAGGCTATAGCGCCGTGACCGATACCCTGTTCAAAGTCCATGTTTCCGAGCACATCATCCAGTACGCCGGCTTTTCGATCCGCGCTTCATTCCGTTGCCTGACGGTGCAAAGTGCGCAGGTCGCCGTATTCGCCCGCGCCAACCTCGCCGCGCACGCCGCACTCGACACCACCGTTCCCCTCGACGCCGCCCGCCGGCAATTCATCGCCAGCGAACCGGCTGCGCAAGCGGGGAAAGACACTGCGGGCAAAATGTTTGACCAGGCACTTTCCGACAATGCCGAAGACCACTTCCCCGCACGCGCACCTGCCTTGCGCCCCGTGTCTGTGCCGCCGCAATTCCCGATCCAGAACAAACAGGTGGAAGCGCTCGATCTTCACCGTGCCGACCGCAAACTGGTAAGGCTGGAAGAACAGGCATCACCGGTCACCCGGTCCGACGCAGCCGCAGTGTCGGCACACGCCGCATCCAGCGTGGCGTCAAAAGCCAAAAAGGCTGCCAAGAGGGCCGCTGACAATCTGGAGCGCGCAGGCCACTCTATCCAGCATGCTGCGGACTCTGCGAAGGAGAAAATTGAACTGACGGCGAGCCGTGCCGCCGGGAAAGCCGCTAAAAACGCCGAAATCGTCGAATCGCGCCTGGCGTTAGCTGGCCACAAAGCCAAGCTTGATTTCGCGAACGTCGCTTTCACCGCCCGTCACCAGGTTAAATCCGCCATAGTCGGCACCGGCCGTGCTGCAAGCCTTGCCGCCGAAGTGATCCGGTCACGCATTGAATGGGCCGGCTCCAGCGTCAAGAAGGCCGTCGTGTCCGCTGCAAAAGCCGGTGTTGAAACATGGGTCGGTGCGGCCCGCCTGGTCGCGGATTCGATCGCCGTAGGAGCAACGGCTACCGCGCGATTCGTGCCGCTCGCTGCTGAAGTGGTCCGTTCCAGCGTTGAACGGGCCGGTTCCAGCGTCAAGAAAGCTGTTGTCACCGCTGCAAAAACCGTCGCTGGCAATCTGGCCGGTGGCGCCGCCGTGATCGGCGGTGCGGCCGTCACAGTGGCCACGACCATTGGCGCTGGTGTCGCCAAAGCCGCAGGTTCCGCCTGGGGCGGAATCCGCAACCTGTTTTCCCGCGGATTCGAGCGGGTGTAAGCAGGTGGTCGTTTAGTACTCGCAGCACCTCAATCGGGTCACGACAGCCACGCTGCGTGACCCGATTTTCATTGGAACATCCACAGCGTCGCATTCTTCGCACGCTGCTTCATCCCAAAATACGCTTCCCACGGATCCTGCGTCTGGCGCGCAAGAAGCGCACCAAAGCGTCATGCATCCGGCTCGCCCACGGTCGGTGTGCGGCAGATTTCCTCCACCAGTTCGCGGGCGTACTGCGGCAAGGCGTCAATATCCTGCACCAGCACGCTACGTTCCCGCACCGCCCACGGGTCCGACAACTCCACCAGGGCCAGCTTCATCGTCCCCGCCAGGCGCAGTGCCGCGGAGTAGGGCAGCACGCCAATGCCCACGCCGGCTTCCACCATCCGGCACATGGCTTCAAAGCCACGCACCTGGATGCGCAATTGCAGTTGCTGTCCGGTCTCTGCCACGATCCGATTGAGGAAGTGCTGCAGCGTGCTGCCTTCGTACAGGCCAATATGCGGATAGTCCAGCGTCTGGCTGAAGGAAATCGGCCCCGCGCCGGCAAGCGGATGCCCGACCGGCGTGGCCAGCACCAGGCGATCGGTCGAGAAATTGATGACATGCAGGCCCTGGGCCTGGGTGGTGCCGGCTGCAACGCCGATATCGGCCGTGCCCTCCTGCACGCCGCGCACGATCTCGTGGTTCAGCCGCTCTTCCAGCGCCACATTGACCTGCGGATGCAGCGACAAGAAGCGCCCCAGCACTGCCGGCATGAATTCGGTGACGGCGGTGGTATTGGCAAAGATGCGGATATGGCCTTTGATGCCGTTGTTATATTCCTGCATCTCGCCCTTCAGGCGCTCCACCTGCTGCATGATCTGCTGCGCATGCCGCAGCAGGGTTTCGCCCGCGGGGGACAGTTGCACCCCCTTGTTTTCACGGTAGAGCAGTCGCATGCCAAAGCGCGACTCCAGCTCCTTTATGCGGTTGCTGGCCGCAGGCAGGGACAGGTGCATGCGCTCGGCGGCACGGGTCAGGCTTTTTTGCTCGGCGATATGGATGAACAATCGCAGGTCGGTCAGATCGAACAGCATGCTGGTTTCCGGTTGCAGGTTCATGATTTTACGCGTTTGTTGCACTGCAAGGCCGGCAGGCCATGCTTCGCCATCACGAGCGCGCGCGAACAGGGTGGGTGAACCGGAACAAGCTGACAAGCCTAGTTACCCATCGCACCCGAATCCGACAGGTCGTCATTTCTGGTGCCTGCCGTTTCCCAACCCGTTTGCCGCTGCCGCCGACCCCTCGCTATTGCGCGATCAGGGTGACCTCCGGCGACGGGGCCATCCTCTCCCTTGACAATGGAAAAACATGAAGCGATCCGCTGAGACGTCATCCGAACATCTGGCCTCAAGATTCAATCTCAACCTCAATTTGTCTGGAAATCCCCCGGCCATTGGTATCGGACAGGCGGGACAGCCAACGCACCCGACAAGTCCACAGGTCGTCAGCCAGACGCGTCCCGGCACCGTCTTGTCGTTCGGCCCAACCGGGTCCGCGAGCAGCGCCGGCAACGGCGGCTCGCCATTCCCGCCTTTGGATACTGTCGAATGGACAGAGCCGCAAGTCCGTGGTCGGCAAGCCCCTTTGGCCCAAGCAGGGACCGGCACCATGGACGGCGCATCGAGCAAGGCGACGCATGCCCAGGCGTCGTCGGGCGCCGGGCAGTTCAAGCGGGCTGACCAGCCGGGGAATCCCGAGGCGCAATACCGGTTGGCCAGGAGCTATGCCCTGGGTCGCCGAGTGCCAATGGACCTTGCCTTGGCTTTCGAATGGTTTTCCAAGGCGGCGGGACAGGGGCATCTAAGGGCCCAGACTGCCGTGGGAAACATGCTGGCGCAGGGCATAGGCGTCGAACTGAACGAGGCCGAGGCTGCGCAGTGGTATGGCAAGGCAGCGGCAGGGGGCGATGCCGAAGGTCAAAAGTGTCTGGGAATCTTGCTGGAGCACGGCAGGGGCGTGCAAAAGGACGAAGCCAAAGCCGCCGAGTGGTATGGCAAGGCGGCGGAACAAAATTACCCGGACGCACAGTTCCATATGGGGCGCATGCTGGAGGACGGCAGGGGCGTGGAAAAGGACGAGGCGAAAGCCGCCGAATGGTTTTTCAGGGCGGCGGAACAAAATAACCCGGATGCGCAGTTCTGTCTGGGACGCATGCTGGAGGACGGCAGGGGTGTGGAAAGAAACGCGGTCCTGGCCTTCGAGTGGTGTCGCAAAGCGGCGCGTGAGGGCGGTCATGTTTCTGCGCAAAACCACTTGGGAAAGATGCTTGCGAATGGTACGGGAGTGCAGCAGAACGACGCCTTGGCCGTCGCGTGGTTTCGCCAGGCCGCGGCACAGAAGAATCCCGAAGCCCAATTCAACTTGGGTGAGATGCTGCAGACCGGTCGGGGCGAGGAAAAGGACGAAGCCCAAGCCGCCGAGTGTTTTCGAAATGCGGCGGAACAGGGGCACGCCCAAGCGCAGGTTTCTTTGGGAAGGATGCTGGACGTAGGCCTCCAAGGCGTGCCACAAAACCAGGTATTGGCAGCACATTGGTATGGCAAGGCTGCTGAACAGGGGTACGTCTCAGTCCAGTTCAGACTTGGAGCGATGCTGATGGTAGGCCTCCCGGGTGTGCCAAAGAACGAAGCCTTGGCAGCACATTGGTATGGCAAGGCGGCTGAAAAGGGGCACCCCGAAGCCCAGTACTGGTTGGGAAGGATGCTGGCGCATGGCAAAGGCGTCCAACAGAACCGCGTCCAGGCTGTCGAATGGTTTCGCAAGGCCGCAGAGCAGAGTAATGCTTCCGCTCGAATCGAGCTGCAACGCTTGCTGAAGTACGGCGAGGGCCTGGAACACGAGGAGGCGCACTGGTATCGCGTTTCAGCGTCGGACTCTCAAATCCAGTACTTGTTGGGATTAATGTTGATGGAAGGCAAAGCGGTGCCAGTGAACAATCGACAGGCATACCTCTGGTTCGAGAAGGCAGCCGAACGGCATCATGCACCAAGCCAATGCTGGTTGGGATACATGTTCGAGCATGGCATAGGCGTCCCCCAAGACGATGTCAAAGCCGTCAAATGGTATCGCCGGTCAGCGGAACAGGGAAATCCATTAGCGCAATCGTGGTTGGGGAACATGCAGGGGCAGGGGAAAGACCAGCAATACAACGACGCGCAACATTTTCAGCTGACTCTCCAGCTGGCCGAGTGGGGTGATGCCACTGCGCAGTTCCAGGCGGGATTCATGTACGAACGGGGCACAGGTGTGCAACAAGACGACGCCAAAGCCATTGAATGGTATGGCAAGGCGGCAGAGCAGGGAAATGCGTCAGCCCGACTCAATTGGGAAAGCATGCGGGCGCAAGGCAGAGACGAGAAACATTACGACGCGCAAGCTTTTGAACGGTACCTGAACGACGCAAAACAGGGTAACGCGCTCGCTCAGTTTCATATTGGATTCATGCTCGAGAATGGCAAAGGCGTGCGCCAGAACCAGGCCGAAGCCGCTCAATGGTATTCGGCGGCCGCGCAGCAGAATGTCGCCAATGCCCAAGTCAACTTGGGATTCATGTTTGAGAATGGCAGAGGCGTACCCCCGAACCCTGCCTATGCGCTCGAATTGTTCCGTGCGGCGGCGGGCCAAGGTAACGCCGAGGGCCAATATTACATGGGATTCATGTATCTTTTCGGGAAGGGCGTGCAAGCGGACCGGAAACAGGCGGTCGAATGGTTTCGCAAGTCGGCGGCACAGGGTTTTGGAAAAGCCCAGGCCAAGTTGCGAGCGCTGGATGGCGACCAACGGCAGGGCCGCGCGCCTGAGATAACCGGGTTCGGCGCTTATTTATAGTCTCCGGCGAGGCCGCGTGGCTATTGGCGGGCTGCCCGTGCGCCCGATTGCGTATCGGAATCTGCGCGCAATTGAGCAGGGGCCCGCCTGTCGCCGAGCTCTCGAGCAGGCCTGAAGGCGGGCTTGTGGGCTTGCCCATCTCGAGCCCGCACCTCCTCGACCATGCCCGACTCAACGCACCCCTAAGCCCCCCTTCCGAAAATGCAGATTGCGGATTGACCAGCACCCGCCGAGAATTGCCTCTCTTTCACGGGAGACAGGCATGGACAAGGAATCTTTCGATCTGACGCTGCTGCGTCAATGGGTAGGCAGGACCGAAACACTGCAAGACGTGGTCAACGGCGAAAAGCTGCGGGCACTGGCAGGCACGCTGGACCGGGAGCCGCCGGCTGACAATGCACTGCCGCCCTTGTGGCACTGGACCCATTTCTGGCCCATCGTGGCCGCCTCGCAGACAGGCGAAGACGGCCATCCCCGCCGTGGCGGATTCCTGCCGCCGGTACCGCTGCCGCGCCGCATGTGGGCAGGCGGACGCCTGCAGTTCAGCGCGCCGCTGCCGGTGGGTACGTCCATCACCCGCACCTCGCGCATCCTCGACGTCAACGCCAAGTCCGGTTCCACCGGCCAGCTCGCCTTCGTGACCGTACGGCATGAAATCAGCGCCAATGGCAGCGTGGCAGTGTCGGAGGAACATGACATCGTGTACCGCGATCTGCCTCCGCCCGGTGCTGCCCCGGCCCCCGGCAAACCGGCGCCGGAAGGCGAAGCCTGGTCGCGCCTCATCACGCCCGACCCGGTACTGCTGTTCCGCTACTCGGCCCTGACCTTCAACGGCCACCGCATCCACTACGACCGCAGCTATGTCACCGAGGTCGAAGGCTATCCGGGCCTGATCGTGCACGGACCGCTGATCGCCACGCTGCTGGTGGACCTGCTGCATCGCAATCTGCCGCAGGCGCAGCTCAGCGCGTTCAGCTTCCGTGGCGTCGGTCCGCTGTTCGACATCGAGCCCTTCACCGTCTGCGGCCAGCCGCAAGCGGATGGCAAGACCGTCAAGCTGTGGGCAAAGAACATGCGTGGCGAACTGGCGATGCAGGCCGACGCCGTGATCGCCTGACACAACAACCCGAACCATTCAACAAGAGACAGCAGAAGACCATGGCAACCGACGACAATTTCCAGGACATCCGTGACGGCGTGCGCGACCTTTGTGCGCAATTTCCGCAAGAATATTTCCGCAAGGCTGACGAGCAGCGCGCCTATCCCGAAGCCTTCGTCGACGCGCTGACCAAGGCCGGCTGGCTGGCGGCGCTGATCCCGCAGGAATACGGCGGCTCCGGCCTGTCGCTGACCGAGGCAACGGTGATCATGGAAGAGATCAACCGCGCCGGCGGCAACTCCGGCGCCTGCCACGGCCAGATGTACAACATGGGCACACTGCTGCGCCACGGCTCCGAAGCGCAGCGCCAGCATTACCTGCCGCGCATTGCCACCGGTGAATTGCGCCTGCAATCGATGGGCGTGACCGAGCCCAGCACCGGCACCGACACCACCAAGATCAAGACCACGGCGGTAAGAAAAGGCGACCGCTACGTCGTCAATGGCCAGAAGGTGTGGATCTCGCGCGTGCAGCACTCGGACCTGATGATCCTGCTCGCGCGCACCACGCCGCTCGCGGAGGTGAAACGCAAGTCGGAAGGGATGTCGATCTTCCTGGTGGACCTGCGCGAGGCGATCGGCCACGGCCTCACCGTCCGGCCGATCCCGAACATGGTGAACCACGAGACCAACGAGCTGTTCTTCGAGGATCTCGAGATCCCCGCCGAGAATCTCATCGGGGAGGAGGGCCAGGGTTTCCGCTACATCCTTGACGGCCTCAACGCCGAACGCGTGCTGATCGCGGCCGAGTGCATCGGCGACGGCCGCTGGTTCATCGACCGGGTGACGGCCT
>NZ_JAUSNH010000225.1 GCF_030645335.1 Lacisediminimonas sp.
CTACAAGGCGCGCGTCGACGCCATCGATCCGCAATACGACAGCGCCGGCCGCTCGGCTTTGCTGCGCGGGCGCATCGCCAATCCGGAAGGCCGGTTAAGGCCAGGCATGTTTGCCCGCGTGCGGCTGATCCTGGCGCAGCGGGACGAGGCGCTGGTCGTGCCCGAGGAGGCAATTGTGCCGATGGGCCAGAAGGTGACAGTCTGGAAAGTGGTCGATGGCAAAGCGATCCGCACCGAGGTCAGGATCGGGCTGCGGCGCGAAGCCAAGGCGGAAATCATCGAGGGCCTGCAAAAAGGCGATGTGGTTGTCACAGCCGGGCAGATCCGGCTCTCGCGCGACGGCATGGCGGTCAAGGTCGGCAGTGGCGGCGCAGGCAAGCCAGCCGGGCAGGGCGCTGCCAAGGCCGATGGTCCGGCCATGGCAGCACGTCAATAAGCGAGTCCACGCATGATCATTTCCGATATCTGCATACGGCGTCCGGTCCTGGCGACCGTGATGTCGCTCATCATCGTCTTGCTGGGCCTGGTTTCGTACAAGCAGTTGTCGGTACGCGAATACCCGAAGATCGATGAACCGGTGGTCACGGTAGACACCAAATATCCCGGCGCCAGTTCGGATATTGTCGAAACGCAGATTACCAAGATCCTGGAAGATTCAATCGCCGGCATTGACGGTATTGACGTGCTGACGTCGATCTCGCGCGACGAGCAGAGCCAGATCACGGTGCGTTTCCGGCTCGAAAAAGATCCCGATTCCGGCGCCAACGATGTGCGTGACCGGGTCTCGCGGGTGCGGGCAAAATTGCCCGACACGATCGACGAGCCGGTCATTGCCAAGGTCGAAGCCGATGCCAACCCCGTCATCTGGCTGTCATTCTCCAGCGACACCCGCAATGCGCTTGACCTGACCGACATTGCCAATCGCGTGGTCAAGCCGCGACTGCAACTGCTGCCCGGCGCAGCCGATGTGCGCGTCAATGGCGAGCGCAGGTATGCAATGCGCCTGTGGCTCAGCCGCGACAAGCTGGCAGCCTACCGGCTGACCACGGCCGATGTGGAAGACGCGCTGCGCAAACAGAACATCGAAGTGCCGGCCGGTCGCATTGAATCGCGCCAGCGCGAATTTTCTGTCGTGTCGCAGACCGACCTGACCCAGGTCTCGCAGTTCGAGGACATCATTGTCCGCACCGTCAATAATTTCCCGGTCCGGATCAAGGACGTCGCCAAAGTTGAGCTGGCACCGGCGGCAGAGCGCTCTGCGGTGCGCTTCAATGGCCGCAATGCGGTATCGCTGGGCATCATCCGGCAGGCAACCTCGAACCCGCTGGAACTGTCGAAATACGTCCGCGCCGAACTGCCGCGCCTGAACGACGAGCTCAGGCCGCAAGGCGTGCAAGTCAACATTTCGGTCGACTACACCGAATTCATCGACCGCTCGATCCGCTCGGTCTACACCACCATCGCCGAGGCGATCTTCCTGGTGGCACTGGTGATCTTCGTGTTCCTGCGCTCGATGCGCGCTGCCATCATTCCGCTGGTGACCATTCCGGTCTCCCTGATCGGCTCGTTTGCGCTGATGTCGATGGCCGGATTCTCGATCAATACCCTGACCTTGCTGTCGCTGGTGCTGGCGATCGGCCTGGTGGTGGATGACGCGATTGTCGTCCTGGAAAATATTTACCGCCATATCGAAGAGGGCATGGAGCCGGTCGCGGCTGCCTTCAAGGGCGCCAAGGAGATCGGCTTTGCCGTGGTCGCCATGACGCTGACATTGGCGGCAGTCTATGCGCCGGTGGCATTCACCCCCGGTCGCACCGGTCGCTTGCTGATCGAGTTTGCGCTGACGTTAGCCGGTGCTGTGATTGTTTCCGGTTTTGTCGCGCTGACCTTGTCGCCGATGATGTGCTCGATCATGCTGCGGCACCAGGAAAAGCATGGTGTGGTGTACCGGACGATTGAAAACGGACTGGTTGCGCTGACCAATGGCTACCGGCGCGGGGTCCGCGCCACGCTGGGCGCGCGCTGGGCGGTGGTGCTGGTGTACCTGCTGGTCATCGCCCTGCTGGCGTGGCTGGCGACTGGCATGAAAAAGGAGCTGTCGCCGATCGAGGATCGCGGCACGATCTTCACCTCGCTGTCCGGGCCGGATGGCGCATCCCTGGCCTACACCGAAAAGTATGCGCGCCAGGTGGAAGGCATCGTCGCCGGCGTCAAGGAGATCGACCGCGTATTCATCGTGGCCGGCAATCCGACGGTCGAGCGCGGCATTGCCATCATCCGCACCGTCGACTGGGACGACCGCGACCGCAAGATGGTCGATATTCTGAAAGAAATCCAACCCAAGATGCAGGCCATTCCAGGGCTGCTGGCCTTCCCCAACTTGCCGCCATCGCTGGGCCAGTCGATCCGCGAGCGTCCGATCGGCCTGGTGGTAATGACCAGCGACACCTACCCCAACCTGCAAAAAGTGGCGCAGCAGATCGTTGATGAAGCGCGCGAAAACCCCGGCTTCGTCAATATCGACACCGACCTGCGCCTGAACAAGCCGCAAGTCAATGTCCAGGTCGATCGCGACAAGGCAGCCGATGCCGGCGTCTCTATTGAAACGGTCGGGCGCACGCTTGAAACCATGCTGGGCGGGCGCCAGGTCACCCGTTTCAAGAAGGATGGCGACCAGTACGACGTGATCGTACAGATCGGCAACACGCAGCGCGAATCGCCCGACGACATCAGCAATATATTCGTGCGCGGCGCCAGCCGGACCGGTGCGCCGGACCAGATGATCCCGCTATCGAGCCTGCTCAAGGTGCGCGAGACGGTTGCCCCGCGCGAACTGAACCACTTTGCCCAGCGTCGCGCAGTGCTGATCTCGGCCAACCTGGCGCCCGGCTATGCGCAGGGCGAGGCGCTCGACTTCCTGGAGGGCGTGGCCCGCAAGCACATGAAGCCTGGCGACGCCATCGACTTCCAGGGGTCATCGCGCGAATACAAGCAGTCCAGCGGCAGCCTGGCGCTGACATTCGTGCTGGCGCTGGCCTTCATCTACCTGGTGCTGGCGGCGCAGTTCGAGAGCTTCGTCGATCCCTTCATCATCATGCTGACGGTACCCTTGTCGATGGCCGGGGCGCTGGCTGCGCTGCAAATGGCTGGCGGCACGCTCAACGTATTCAGCCAGATCGGGCTCATTACGCTAGTGGGGCTGATTACCAAGCACGGCATCCTGATCGTCGAATTCACCAATCAGTTGCGTGAACGCGGCATGGAAACCGCCGATGCCTTGGTCGAGGCGACGGTATTGCGCTTGCGTCCGATCCTGATGACCACCGGCGCCATGGTGCTGGGTGCGTTGCCCCTTGCGCTGGCGCATGGCGCCGGTGCAGAATCACGGCAGCAGATCGGCTGGGTCATCGTCGGCGGCATGTCGTTTGGCACCTTGCTTACCTTGTTCGTGGTGCCGACCTTCTACACCATTTTTGCGCGTCGCAAGCTGGCGCATATGGAAGAGCCGCCCGGGCAAGCGACCGTTGCCGGCGCGGTACCCGCGGTGCCGCATCAGGCGCTGTGAGCGCCGGCGCCGAACTTTCAAGAACCACGAATCAGGAATCGCCCATCAGGCAAGCATGCGACAAATCGTACTGGATACAGAAACAACCGGACTGAACCCTCGCTCGGGGGATCGCATCATTGAAATAGGCTGCGTCGAGATGGTCAACCGCCGGCTGACGGGCAACAACCTGCACTATTACGTCAACCCGGAACGCGACTCCGAAGAGGGTGCGCTGGCAGTGCATGGCCTGACCACTGAATTCCTGTCCGACAAGCCCAAGTTCGCCGCGATTGCCAGCGAGCTGCGCGACTACTTGCAGGGTGCCGAAGTCATCATCCACAACGCCCCCTTCGATATCGGATTCCTGGAGGCCGAGTTCGCGCGGTTGCAGGTTCCGACCTTCAGGGAACACGTGTGCGGCGTGATCGACACCTTGGTCGAGGCCAAGACGCTCTATCCGGGCAAACGCAATTCGCTGGATGCGCTGTGCGACCGCTACGGTGTCTCGAATGCCCATCGGACGCTGCATGGTGCGCTGCTGGACGCCGAGTTGCTGGCCGAAGTGTACCTGGCCATGACCCGCGGCCAGAATACGCTGACCATCGACTTGCACGGCGACGAACAGGGCGATGGCGCCGCTACCCAGATGCCGGTCCTGCCGCTGGGAGATATCCTGGTGGTGCGCGCCAGCGACAGCGAACGCGCCGCGCACGAAATGGTGCTCAATGCGCTGGACAAGGAAGTGCGCGGCGCTTGCGTCTGGCGGCTGCCTTCGGCCGAACGTTGATAACTGCGCCGCGCTGTGCAATAATCCGGCTTCTGCGTTCGGGAGGTTAGCTCAGGGGTAGAGCGATCGCCTCACACGCGATAGGTCGCTGGTTCGAAACCAGCACTTCCCACCATCGAATGCAAAAAAACCTGTCCATAGTCGGTCAGGTTTTTTTTTGCCTGCGCGGTTCTGCTGTTCCGGTCGGGCCGGCTGCGGGACATCAGGCCCGCACCATCACGCCAGCATCATCATGCGCGGTACGTCCAGCGCACATTATCCAGCACATCTGCGCAACTTCAAGTTGAATCATTTTGACAATCCCGAATCTGAACACAGCCGGACCATGCTCCCCCATCCGCTGATTTGTATCAGGCAGGGACAGGAACCCGGATGCGGAACTTACCGGAAAAGAAAAATGAGATTGCCAAGGAGAATGATCGATGACCAACGTGCTTGCCGATGTCCCGTTTCGTTGGAGCGAGGCCTGGCCGGGGCTGGTCCTGGCCATCGCCTGTTTCGCCGCCGCAATCGCATTGCTGGGATACGCCAGCAACCGTATCGGACCCGCCAAACGGCGCTTGCTGGCGGTGAGTGCATTATTTGCGCTGCTGGTCGGACTGTTCTTGCTGGCTGCGCCCGCCACCGGCCTGCCATCTGACACGATCCAGGCTGGATTGGCCCTGGCAGCAGTCCTGGCGGCGCTGGCCCTGTGGCCACTGGTAGGCGCGGCGCGCAGTGAACCGCAGCGTACGCTGCAGCAGTTGCAGGATGCGGTAGCGCAGCTGGAACATGAAGTGATCGAGCGCAAGCGCGCGGAGCAGGAACTACAAAAGTCGCGCGAGCTGCTGCGCCAGCTCTCCGCCTACCAGGAGCAGGTAAAGGAAGACGAGCGCAAACGCATTGCCCGCGAGATCCATGACGAACTGGGGCAAAACCTGATGGCGCTGCGCATTGACATATCGATGGTCGAAGCACGTACCGCATGCTCCCATCCGCTACTCAACCAGAAGTCCAGGCAAGTGCTACGGCATATCGACAATTCCATCAAATCCGTGCGTTCCATCATCAACAACCTGCGTCCGGCCGTGCTGGATCTCGGACTGCATGCCGCCCTCGAATGGCAGGTTGACCAGTTCGAGCGGCGCACCGGTATCAGCTGCGACTTGTTGGTGGAGGGCGACGATGCGCGCTGCGAACTGGATGACCAGCGCGCCACGGCCTTGTTCCGGGTATTGCAGGAATCGCTGACCAATGTTGCCCGGCATGCGCAGGCCAACCTGGTGACCATCATGCTGCGGCGGCAGGGCGCTTCCATATCGATGACGATCGCCGATAACGGCGTCGGCATCTACCCTGGGTGCCGGCGCAAGCCGAACTCGTTCGGCCTGCTCGGAATCGGTGAACGAATCAGTTCATTGGGTGGAAGTTTTACCGTCGACAGTGTTCCCGGGGAGGGAACGGTACTGACCGTGACAGTACCCGTGCGGTCCGGCACCCGCGCCTTGCGCGAAACGATGGCGGGATGAACGCCAGCGGGCCGGTGCCCGCCGGCAGGATTCCAGTCTTACCGTCGGACTTGTACGGCATCGGGAGTCCTGCCGCATCCGGCCCGGATTTCCCGATCTCCTGCGGGATCAGCGAAGTGGCGGCGGTGGCGGTGGCGGCGTCATTGATGAGTGGGGCGGTGCGCTATAACGTGGCGCACTCAGCATGCCGACCGATCCGGGAATCTTGTGGCCCTTGGCATACATGCATTGCTGGTAGCTGATGTCGTAGCGATGCTGCACGCCGCGGGCCGAACCCTGCCCCGCGCCGACGCCTGCCAGGCCACCCATGGCCATGCCGGCGCCAGCGCCAACAGCGGCGCCACGTCCGCCATTTGCCGCCGCGCCTGCGACCGCGCCGAGCACCGTGCCTAGCGCGGCACTGCGCACGCCACTCTCATCGCTTACCGAAGCGGTGGTCGTGCCGCCCAGGTTGGCCTGCGCGAAACCGCGGCAATCCATGTCATCTACCCGGAACTGGTCGAAGTTCTTGCCAGCCCCTGGCAACACCATCACGCTCGGGCCCGAGGGCATGGGCGTGGAACAGCCCGCCAGCAGCAAGGCCGAAGCCAGTAGCGGCATGGCAACAAGGAATCGTTTTGACGGTGGAATTTGCATGTTCATCTCGGCGGCGTGGAGGGTACCGGCCGCCATCCGGCCGGGCATTCTTTTACATAGGGATAGTAGGCTTGTGCGCCGTCGCAGTAGTACCAATAGCCGTTGGATTGCGGGCTGGCGGCGACTTGCGGCGCCTGTTCAATATAGGTGACCGGCGCCGGGTTGACGATGATGGGCGCCACCGGCGGATAGTAGTAAACAGGCGCTGGCGCGTAATAGCGCGGCGCGTACTGTCCATAGTAAAAAGAGGCTGCACCAATCGCCAGCGGCACGCCGACATACAGCCCGATGCGTGCGCCACCGCCACCATGTCCATGCTTGTGATGCGGGCGGGCAAACGACGTGGCAGGTGCCGTGGACAGGCTCGCTAGCAACAGCGAACTGATCAGCACAAGATTTCTTTTTTTCATGTTTCACACTCCAGACGCAAGACGGCATACAACCACATTGGATCAGTGTAGACGTTTTGTTAAAACAGGCGTGCAATTGTTACTGACTGATACAGAGGAAACAGTAAGCGACATGAGCGCAATGCGGCGTACGCCGCTGCCCCCGGTTCAAGCTGCCGAACGCGCGCAAGGCTCAGTCGCTTATCTCATTTTTTAGCTTGGCCAGGCCGGTGCGACCTGCCTGGATTTATAACAAACCTGTGGACAATTAATTCGAATAATCGACAGTACTGGAACGTGAATCCCGCAATTGTTACTAACAATCACCTTTTTCTGAAAGTTCGATGAATTGCCTGTTCATTATTTAATGGGGAAATCATGAGTATTTTTACAAAAGTCCGGGATGTCAGGACGGTTTCCAAGTCTGACCTGAGCACTCAGGGGAAAGAAGAAAAAAAATCAGCGCGAGCGACAGCGCCAAAAGCCAAATCCCTGGACGCAGGGAAATTGAACAGGGCGCGAAAATTCGGTCTGCATATCGGTGGTAAAAGACGATCAGATTCGGACCCGAAAGCGGCGGGCATCGTCCCGAAAAAACTTGTGCGGCCTGCTGTTGCCTATGACGACCTCGGCAGCACCGCCGAAGATACAAGCGAACTTGCAGTCGAGACCCCGCCTAAAACTGGCTCAATTAAAGCCCCTGAAAAAACCATTAATCCGCTTGAAGAAAAAATCAAGGCGTTGCCAGACAGCGGCAATCCAGGCAAGCCCCATGCAAAAGAATTCATCAATAGCGTCGTATCGATGGTTCCCGAAAGTGCGCGGGCAGCCTGCTTCGCAGAGCCAAAGTTCATCGAAGCGATTTGCCGTAGCGCGGAATCAGTAAATCAGCTTGAAATCCAGGGCAAGAAAATCCAGGGAGAAGACAGAAATAGCGCTTTCAAGTTTATCTTCGAACTCGATGCCGGAAGCCTGATTGAAAAACACTCACCCGGAGCGAACCAGGATTTCGAAGCGTCTGCAAGGTTCAAGGCCGCCTTTTCAGCAGGCGTTGCCAAAGGCTTGACGGCAGGCGATACGGCACCTGTTGACATCAACATCGGGAAGATCGAAGCGTTGATCAAGACTTTGGGTGTGGAAGACGACGCGATCTCGTCTGCCGGTGCCATCGCCGCTGGCCTGGTCGCTCATATCATCAAAAAAGATGCAGGCTATCCGGGTCGCAAGGCGCCAAAAGGCTCAAGCATCCAGCCGGACGTCCTGGTCGGAATTTGTCTTGCCGCCATAAAATATGTCGCTCAATCTCCATCCGGCGTGATTGCCCCCACCGACCAGCAAAAGAAAGCAATCATCAGGCAGGCGGAAGCAATTGGAAACGGCAAGCCCTCAGAAAAGACCTTTTTACATTTTTACCTGGCATTTTCAGACTCACTGGGCGCAGGTCGGGGCAGTTAGATTTCTGGAAGCCTCAGCGCTTGCGGCCGGCCACTGGCGCCGTTACCGGCTTGCCTTGCCAGGCCGCGTTGCGCGGTTCTGGATGGCGCCGCCAGCGCGCGGTTTCATGATGCCGTGCTTCTTCGCAATCTGATCCACCCGAGGCGTGCCGGCGTCTCGCGCGTCGGCCGGTTTGCGGACCAACTCGCCGCCGGTGCGCGGCACCAGATGCCGGTCGCTATTGCCGATCAGGTCGCCGCGTCCCATCTTGACCAGCGCTTCGCGCAGGATTTCCCAGTTCTTCGGATCGTGGTAGCGCAGGAAAGCCTTGTGCAGCCTTCGGTTACGCTCGCCCCGTACCGTTTCCACGCCTTCTGCTGAAGCCCCGGCCAGCGGCTTGAGGGGATTGCGGCGCGTGTGGTACATCGCAGTGGCCAGCGCCATTGGCGTGGGCAGGAAAGTCTGCACCTGGTCGAGCCGGAAATTGTATTTCTTCAGCCATAGGGCCAGGTTCAGCATGTCTTGATCAGTCGTGCCCGGATGGGCGGCGATGAAGTACGGGATCAGGTATTGCTCCTTGCCGGCTTCGCGCGAGAATTTTTCGAACATGCGGCGGAATTCTTCATATGCTCCCATGCCCGGCTTCATCATCTTGGCCAGCGGCCCTTCTTCGGAATGCTCCGGGGCGATTTTCAGCAGGCCGCCGACATGGTGCGTGACCAATTCCTTCACGTACTCCGGTGAGCGTACCGCCAGGTCGTAGCGCAAGCCCGAGCTGACCAGGATTTTCTTGACGCCGGGCAGGGCGCGCGCCTTGCGGTACAACTGGATCAGCTTGCCGTGATCCGTGTTCAGGTTCGAGCAGATGGAAGGGAATACGCACGAGAGCCTGCGGCAGGATTGTTCGGTTTCCTTGTCCTTGCACGCCAGTCGGTACATGTTGGCGGTTGGTCCTCCCAGGTCTGAAATGACGCCGGTAAACCCCTTGGTTTTGTCGCGAATCAGTTCGATCTCGTTCAGGATCGACTTTTCCGAGCGGCTCTGGATGATGCGGCCCTCATGCTCCGTGATCGAGCAGAAGGTGCAGCCGCCAAAGCAGCCTCGCATGATGTTGACGCTGAAGCGGATCATTTCCCAGGCCGGAATCTTGGTGGCGTGGTCATGACTGCCGTTTTCGTCGGCGTAGCGGGGGTGCGGGCTGCGGG
>NZ_JAUSNH010000228.1 GCF_030645335.1 Lacisediminimonas sp.
GTGTATGGCCGCGCAGGTGCTGGATCAGTGCCGTCCACTCCAGTGGCCAACCCAGGTGCAGAACCAGTTCGCGTGGCAGCGAAAATGGAAAATCAAACGCACCGAGCCAGGGGCCAGGCTGTTGCAACCAGAGATTGAAAGCAGGGAAGTCGTGCAGGCAGGCGAGATGGTCCAGAACCAGTTGGCCATCGCCATCGTTGATATGGCCGGTGGCGACTGTGATCGCCTTGCGACGGCTTGGCGCGGAAGTGAAGTCAACCCCAAACAGTTGCATAGGCCGTCAACTCCAGATCAATGATCCGCAACAGGATCAGCCGACGCAGGACCAGGTGATCCGCTTGGCCAGGACGCCAGCATCAGCAAGGGGCGGGGGCCTTGCCCGCACCCCTGCATTTTTCTGCCTCAGGCCCGCCGCTGCGCACCCGCATCCGGCAAGACCACATTCACGTCGAGCACTTCGAGGTTGCCCTGGCGATCCAGCGAGATCTTGATGTCATCCGGACTGACGTGCGTGTACTTCGAGATGACGGCAATGAGTTCCTTGTGCAGCGCCGGCAGGAAGTCAGGTCCGTCCTGGCCATTGCGCTCACGCGCGATGATGATCTGCAAACGCTCCTTGGCCGTGGCCGCCGATTTCGGCTTGCTGTTGAACAGGAATGAAAGCAAGGCCATTATTTGCCTCCAAAGATTCGCTGGAACAGGCCCGGCTTCTGGTAATCGGTAAAGCGCAACGGCTTGTCTTCGCCGAGGAATCGCGCCACCACATCCTTGTAGGCCTCAGCCACATCGCTGCCCTCCAGGTGGATGGCTGGCTGTCCCGAATTGGACGCATGCAGCACATTCTCCGACTCCGGAATGATGCCGATCAGCGGAATGCGCAGGATTTCCTGGACATCGGTGTACGACAGCATCTCGCCGGCGTCCACGCGCTTGGGGACATAGCGGGTCAGCAGCAGGTGCTCCTTGACCGGCTCCTCGCCATTTTGCGCGCGCCGCGATTTTGCCTGGATGATGCCCAGGATGCGGTCCGAATCGCGCACCGACGAGACTTCCGGATTGGTCACCACGATTGCTTCATCGGCAAAAGTCAGCGCCATCACGGCGCCATGCTCGATGCCGGCCGGCGAATCGCAGACGATATATTCGAAATCCATTGCAGCCAGGTCCTTCAGCACGCGCTCGACGCCTTCTTCGGACAGCGCATCCTTGTCGCGTGTCTGTGAAGCCGGCAGAACGAACAGCTTTTCGCAATGCTTGTCCTTGATCAGCGCCTGGTTCAGCGTGGCTTCGTTGTTGACCACGTTGATCAGGTCGTACACGACGCGCCGTTCGCAACCCATGATCAGGTCAAGATTGCGCAGGCCGACGTCGAAATCGATCACGACTGTCTTGTGGCCGCGCAGCGCCAGTCCCGAGGCGAAGCTCGCACTCGACGTGGTCTTGCCCACGCCGCCCTTGCCCGATGTTACGACAATGATTTTTGCCAAAACTGCACTCCCTTTTCTGAAATCAGGTGATGACGATAATGTCGATGGTGTCGATGGTCGGATACTGAATTTGCCGAGGATCAGCTGCGGCGTTCGCTGCTGATCGCCCGCGTTTCAAGCCGGTCGCCTGCAAGCCGGACTTCAGCCGGGCGGCGTGCGACCTCTTTGTGTTGGCCGTCTTCGAAGGTGCGGTAAATGCCGGCGATGGATACCAGTTCGGCTTCCATCGACAGCGTGAAGATGCGGGCATTGACGTCGCCGCTGGCGCCGGCCAGCGCGCGTCCGCGCAGTGGCGCGTAGACATGGATGCTGCCGTCGGCGATCAGCTCCGCGCCAGCGTTGACGACGGCGGTCACCACCAGGTCGGCGCCGCGTGCATAAATCCGTTGGCCGCCGCGCACCGGGGTGTCGATCATCATGCAGGCGCGCGCGGGCGTTTGCGCTGCAGCGCTCGTTGCAATCTCCGGTGCAGCGCTCGCTTCGTATTGGGCTTGCACAGCTTGGTGATCCGGTACGCTCGCGTCCGGCGCCGCCGGGCTGCGTGCACTGACCTCCTCCAGCGAAAGGCCGAGCTCGCGCAGGCTTGGCTGCAGTGCGACCGGCGCATTGCGGACGGCGACCGGGTTCAGGCCCCATTGGCGCAGCAGCGCCAGCAATCCCGGCCAGTCGATTGCATCGGCGTCGTCCAATGCCAATTCGACCACGGTCAGTTCATTGTCGAAATAATCTTGTTGTCCGCCGGTGATGTGGGACAGCGACTGGGATGCCAGCGTCAGGTCGGCCGACCTGACGATGAGTGTGACAGCGACGACAGACCCGATCTTTGCTTCGAGCGCATTGACTGCTTGTTTCTTGGACATGAGGCTTAAGGTGCTTTGTTCGGCGCGTGCCGGCCGGAGGCCAACGACAACGGACGAAGGATTATACCCGGGCAAGCATAGCGGCGGCATTCGACGAAGCTGCCGGCAGCGCGACACGTTTAAAAAAGCAAGGCGGACTCCGCATTGAATCTTGGCCCGATTGCCGCACGAAAATCTGAAATCAAAAGGCGATAAAAAAATGCTGAAGGGGCATGGAACTGCATCGAAGCGGCCGATACCCAGCGGCGGTTACGAAAACTGCGCGCTCATTGACCGGGAACTGAACAGTGTCGTGAGCACATTATTTTTTGGCTTACAAGGAATCGACATGTCCCAAGCAAATAAACACACACCAAAATCGAAAAATGCGCCGGCAAATCGGGCATTCAGTCCGATCACGACATCGACGGAAAAAACAGCATCAGGCACAAGCAGCGCGGAACACACGAAGTCCGAGCCGAAGCTAAAGAAAAGAAAAGATAAGCCGCAGGGAGAGTCTCCTTTGAAGGCGCGCAAGCCCGAGCGGGTACTGGGCAAGCGAGGCGTCGCACATCTTCAGGAGTTACAACACAAATTGATGACCCGGAAATCCGATCCGGATGTGTGGAAAAAATGGTGCGTGCTCAACCAGCCGTCCAAGCGGGTCCTTGCCGTCGCCACGACGATGTTGAAGTATTTCCCCAATGAAGTGCATACCATCGATGCGGAGCAGGCCAGGCGATTCCTTCGGGGGATGAGCGAGGATCGGATCGAGCCGCTTTCGGAAAACGAAGCGCATCAAGTGCTTGAAGCCATGGTTGCGAAGAGCACGATATTCCGATCTATTGCATCGATGCGCTGCGCGCAGAAGATATTCGATATTGTTATCGAGGAAGGTCGTGAACGATCGATCGAAAGCATGCATGCCAGGCTGACGGATTACGTTTTTGCGGAAAGCGCCACGCTTGCCCTGTCCATGGATACGGCCGATACCGAGCCGTTCCTGAGCACGCTGCTTGGTGTCGTATCGCGTTTCACACGGATACTCGATTCAGATTCCGGCGAGGTTCGCTCAACCAAGCAGGCGCAAATAGCGTTGGAGATGGAAGAATTGCAGGATGTACTATCGGGCCTCGGGCGGCTGAGCAAGCACTCCGAGCCGACGCTGAAAGGTCAAAAAACGCCAGAGGAAAGACAGAAAAAACGCAGACAGACCAGATCGATGGAGGCAAATTCTCCGACTGCCACCGAGTGGGCAAAGCTCGATCCCAAAAATAAAAAGCGGAAGTCGATGCAATTCGCTCTCCCGGAACCTGACAATCAGCAAGCTGATCGGATCAAGGCTCGCGAGTTGGTGCCAACACCTTCAAACCCGTCGGGCAAGGTGTCCAGACCTTCGCTGAGTTCGGACACAGATGCCCAGTCAATTTTTTCCGATGCCAGTCAGGCGATTGCGAAGTCGAATACTGGTACCAGTGCCCCGCTAGCGAACGTCACGTCGGGGAAGCTGCCGGCAACACTCTCCCCAAGGAGAATGCTCGCCGTTCCACCACCGGAGCCAAAAAAGCTCTCTGCTTCGCCGCGTGGCAATTCCAAAACGGAGAACGGGGAAAAGATTCAATCTTCATCGATCGGAAAAGTCTCGTCGTCAGCGACTCTTCGCGTCGATTCCCCGCTCAGTACTGCGCCTGCCAGCGTCCGGCAGCAGCGACAGGGCGTCGACGACTCAACACCGCAGGAAAATCTGCTTAAACGGTTGAATGAACCGCACGAGGCCAGCGATTTTGTCGATGCGTTTGGGCAGGCCGCGATTGGGGCTTTGCGCCAGGTCGTCGTCCAGCAAGACGACGGGAAGACGCCGAACTATGAAGTGAAAATCCGCAAGGCAAAGTTGGAGCCGCTGCAGAAAAAGGCGTTAAAAGACGCCTATACGAAATTGCGTGCAGATACTGATTTTCAACTTGGAGGGAAGGTTCACAGGGATCTGCTGGATGCGGTACGGGCGATTGGGCAAGACCTCAATCGCATGGAGAAAATTGAAACGTAATACGTAGCAAGTTCACATCGGCAGGCGACAGCAGCGAGTTGGCATGGGCTTTGTCTACTGCCTTTCGGCGGCACACAAGGCGAAGAACCTGTCTGTGCCAGCACAAAAAAGAGATGATGCACGTCCGGGATTGCGCGATCGTGAATCGCGCAATCCCATTTTGATCATTGACCCGGCTAGAACGCAGCAATCCCCGTCTGCTCACGCCCCAGGATCAGCGCATGGATGTCATGCGTACCCTCATAGGTATTGACCACTTCCAGGTTGACCATGTGGCGGATCACGCCGAACTCGTCGGAGATGCCATTGCCACCCAGCATGTCGCGCGCCACGCGGGCGATATCCAGCGCCTTGCCGCAGGAATTGCGCTTCATGATCGACGTGATCGACGGATGTGCTGTGCCCTCATCCTTCATTCGGCCCAGGCGCAGGCAGCCTTGCAGGCCGAGCGTGATCTCGGTTTGCATGTCGGCCAGTTTTTTCTGGATCAGCTGGTTAGCCGCCAGCGGCTTGCCGAACTGCTTGCGGTCCACCACATACTGCCGTGCAATATGCCAGCAGGATTCGGCTGCACCAAGCGCACCCCAGGCGATGCCGAAGCGCGCCGAGTTCAGGCAGGTGAAGGGGCCCTTGAGTCCGCGCACTTCAGGGAATGCATTTTCTTCCGGACAAAAAACTTCGTCCATGACGATTTCACCGGTGATCGACGCGCGCAGGCCGAACTTGCCGTGGATGGCCGGCGCCGACAGTCCCTTCATGCCTTTTTCCAGGATGAAGCCGCGGATCGCACCTTCATCGTCCTTGGCCCACACGACGAAGACATCGGCAATCGGTGAATTGGAAATCCACATCTTGCTACCCGTCAGTGCATAGCCGCCAGCGACTTTTTTGGCGCGTGTGATCATCGACGCCGGATCGGACCCATGGTTGGGCTCGGTCAGGCCGAAGCAGCCAATCCATTCACCGCTGGCCAGTTTTGGCAGGTACTTCTGGCGCTGCCCTTCGGTGCCGAATTCGTAGATGGGCACCATTACCAGCGACGACTGCACGCTCATCATCGAGCGGTAGCCGGAGTCAACCCGCTCCACCTCGCGCGCAATCAATCCGTAGCAGACATAGTTCAGTCCCGGTCCGCCGTACTGTTCCGGAATGGTTGGTCCCAGCAAGCCGAGTTCACCCATCTCGCGGAAAATCGCCGGATCGGTTTTTTCGTGGCGGAATGCTTCCAGCACGCGTGGCTGCAGCTTGTCCTGGCAATAGGCTGCCGCAGCGTCTTTTACCATCCGCTCGTCAGCGGTCAGTTGCTCGTCCAGCAGCAAGGGGTCTTCCCAGTGGAACTGCGCCTTCTGTGTCATGTTTTCTCCGGATCGGTGGATGTTTTTGCCTTTTGCGGCAGTGTTTTCAGTGTTTGAAATGGTTCGCTGCACAGTGTGCCTGCGTGCCGGTCCTGCTAGATTTCCTGCTTCAGCAGCGACAGCCCGAGCAATGCCCGGCGTTGCAGCCAGGCGCTCGCTCGGTAGCGGCCGTCACCGTTGGCGCGGTCCAGGTTGTTCAGGATCGTCAGCACGTTGGCGGCGCCCAATTGATCGCCCCAGCCCAGCGGCCCGTGCGGATAAGCCAGGCCCAGCTTGACCGCATTATCGATATCCTGCGGCTCGGCGATGCCCTGTTGCGCAATCTCGCAGCCGACATTGACGATATGCGCGACCACGCGCTGGCAGACCAGGCCCGTGCTGTCGCGAATCACGCTGACTGCGCCACCGCCGACGCCAAACAGGCCGCGCGCCATTTCACGCGATTGCTCGCTGGTGGCCGGGGTCGTCATCACCACGCGGCGACGGCTCATGTCGAACAGGCCGTCCACACCGACCGTGCGCACGGCGTCCAGCCCTTCACGCGCGCAGCACTCGGTGGCATCGTCACCCAATGGCGTCACGATGCACAGCGCATCGGCGCTCGGGCGCTCGCTGTCTTCCAGCGGCACGCCGGCGGCAAGGATCAGCGCGGCCACGCGTTCTGCCAGTTCCGGGCGCGAACGCGACAGCCAGACCGACGATGGCAGCAGCTCCGAAGGCGGCGCTTCCGGCGGGCTGACTTTCTTGTTGTCCTCGTAGCGATAAAAGCCCTGTCCAGTCTTGCGGCCGAACATGCCGGCATTGAACATTGCGCGCGTCAGTGGCTGCGGGCGGTAGCGCGGCTCTTCGTAATATTGGTGATAGATCGATTCCATCACCGGGTGCGAGACATCGACGCCAGTCATGTCCATCAGCTCGCAAGGGCCAAGCCGGAAGCCGGCGCACTCGCGCAGGATCACATCCATCGTCGCCACATCGGTGACATTCGCATACAGCACGCGCATGCCTTCGGTGGTAAAGCCGCGCCCGGCATGATTGACGATGAAGCCCGGCGTATCCTTGGCGCGCACTGCCGTGTGGCCAAAGTGGCGGCCCAGCGCGAGCAGGTAATCGACCACGGCAGGATCGGTGCGCAGGCCGCCGATCACTTCCACCAGCTTCATCACCGGTACCGGATTGAAGAAGTGGAAGCCGCCAATGCGCTCTGGCCGCGACACGGCGGCGGCGATCGACGTCACCTGCAGCGAGGAGGTATTGCTGGTCAGGATGCAATCCGGGCCGGTGATCTGTTCAAGCCGCGCGAACAGCTCCCTTTTGACCGCCAGGTCTTCGACCACCGCTTCCACCACCACATGGCAGCCGGCGAATTCTTCCAGTTGCTCGCACACATGGATGCGCCCGGCCGCGCCGTCTGCGCGGTCCTGGTCCAGCCGGCCTTTTTCCAGCAGCATGGTGAAGGTGTCGAGCAAGCCTTTGCGCGCTGCTGCCGCAGCACCGGCGCGGGCGTCGAACATCCGTACCTGGGCGCCGGCCAGCGCGGCGATCTGGACAATGCCGCGCCCCATTACGCCGCAGCCAACCACGCCAATCACCAGGTCCGGAGAAGTTACTGCAGGAAGCGATGTCAATTGCATTGGTTGCATTGGTAAATGAACTCCTGAGATTTGTCGGGCAATGTCGCACCGTATGCAGGCTCGCGCCGGTAACTGAGGTGGCGGCGGCTGGCAGGGAGCGAAGGGAAAATTGCGCGGGAGCCGTATTATTACCCAGACAGCACCGAGGTGGAACCTTTGTCCGGCTATCGATCGGGTGTTGATTGGTCAGCGAGAAGGCGCCGGGGCAAACGGACATCCATCCTGCGCCGGCATGAAAAATCGCTGCGGACCGGCTCCACGCCAAGGCTGTCGCTACCGGGCCAGGGCCAGATCCAGTCCCGGGCAGCGCCTGCTGCGCTGGCGGGGAACCGGGTACTAGTCCAGTTCGAGTGCCTCCAGCCGCTCATCGAATGCATCGCAGGCGCGTGTGATTGCCGTCAGCCGCTGCTGCCAGTCTGCCGGAACTTGCTTCTGGCTCGCGCAGGCAGTCTCGAGCGAGCGGCACAGCAGCGCGACCTCGCTGGCGCCGAGCGAGGCGCTGGAGCCCGCCAGCCGATGTGCCGATACCGCCAGAATGTCGTGCGCGCCCATCAGCGCGCCATCTTCCATTGCAGCGATGCGGCCAGGAAGCGATGCCCGGTATTGACGGACGATTTCGGCAAACCGCGGACCCAGACTCGTCAACATATCAAGTAGCCGGTCAGTTTCCTGTTGCCGAGGGTGCCAGTGCTTGCTCGCTGATCCATGTATCAAGTGCGCCCCTTTTTTGTAGACGAAATGTCAATTTGATCATAACGTCTAAAGGCTGGCTGCGGAATCGCCTCGGCCGACAAAATTGCTTCCTTTCCATAAAATCGCCAACACTTTTGCAGCAGATCAAGAATGTCGGGATTATTACCGGGGGATTGGTGAACCCAGATCGGCAAAGTGTGATCCAGTTGCCCCAGCCGTCGGCTACGGACATTGAAAGCGTGCAGCGGCAGTTGTTGCGCCTGGTAACGCGCAAGCTCCTGGCCATGCTGCGGGTCGGCAGGAAAAAACAGCCATTCGTCGATGAAGATCGACTGCAGTCGGTCCAGTTCGTGATTGATCGGTTCGGGTATCGGACAGCGGATATCTTGTCCAAGCGGGGGCATCAGGCGATGCCAGTCCCCATAGACGTCGTCCTCGATACTGCGAAACAAGGATGTGGCGTGGTCCGCATAGAAATTTTCGATCATGAAAAAAGCCGCGCTGTAGCGGGAGCGCCGCGCTTGCGCGTACCAGCCGAACACATCCGAGCGATGCTCTATATAGAGCAGCGCGGAGATTGCCGCAGGCATCGATACCGGAAGCGAATGGACCGGGTGCGGCGTGTACAGGATGATGTGTTTTGCTTGCATGCGGAATATTTCGCAATGCCAAATGAACCCAACGAAAGACGGCAAGTGGCCCGGAGAAGGTCAACGCAGCCAATTCAGCGCACTCCAGTTCAGCGGGGTAATCACAAAGTAGACCGTTTATCGGCGGTGTCGTTCATCGGCCGCCTGCCGCCAGTGGTCTGCTACCGGGAATAGCGGCCAGGCTTGGACGCCACCGGCCTGTCCCCGGGCTTGATTTGGTGCTGCGCCAGCGGCCGCACAGCGTGCCGCCTGGCCTGGCTGGTCCAGTGGGCGCATGCAATTTGGCAGATTGTGCGGACGGGTCGTTATAATTGCGCGAATCCATTCTGGTGCACACCATGAAACTCGCCACATTGAAAGACGGTACCCGCGACGGACAGCTCGCTATTGTTTCGCACGACCTGAAGCAAATGGTCGTCGCCGACGGCATTGCCACCACCTTGCAGCATGCGCTTGACGACTGGAACTTCATCAATGCGCAGTTGCAGCAACTGTCTGAAGACCTGAACGCCGGCCGCGCCTTGCGCGCTGCCGATTTCGACCCCGCCCGTTGCATGGCACCGCTGCCGCGCGCATTCCAGTGGGCCGACGGTTCGTCCTACGTCAATCATGTCGAACTGGTGCGGCGCGCGCGCAACGCCGAGATGCCCGAATCGTTCTGGCACGATCCGCTGATGTACCAGGGCGGATCCGACGACTTCATCGGTCCGACCGACGATATCGAATGTCTTTCCGAAGAATGGGGAATCGATTTCGAAGCTGAAGTCGCGGTGATTACCGGCGACGTCGGCATGGGCAGCAGCGTGGACGCTGCCGCCGCCGAGATTCGCCTGCTGATGCTGGTCAACGACGTCTCGCTGCGCAACCTCATACCGGCCGAGCTGGCCAAGGGATTCGGCTTCCTGCAATCCAAGCCGGCAACCAGCTTTTCGCCAGTGGCGGTAACGCCCGATGAACTGGGCAGTGCGTGGCAGGGCGGCCGTGTCAAGCTGCCCTTGCGCGCGACCTGGAACGGCGTGCTGGTGGGGCAGCCTGATGCGGGCGCCGATATGGTGTTTAACTTTCCGCAACTGATTGCCCACCTGGCCAAGACCCGTAACGTGCGCGCCGGCTCCGTGATCGGCTCCGGCACGGTCTCCAACAAGGACGCTGCGCGGGGCTATACGTGCATTGCTGAAAAGCGGGCGCTTGAAATGATCGCCAATGGCCAGGCCAGCACCCCGTTCATGAAGTTCGGCGACACCATCCGCATCGAGATGCTGGATGCGAACGGCAAGTCGATCTGGGGCGCCATCAACCAGAAAGTCGTCCAGAAGCCCGACAAAAAGCATCGCTGAGCCTCCGGCCAGCGCTTCCCTTGCACCGCGGCGGCCACGGCAACTGCGGTATCCAATTCCCCGATCCGATCCGATCCACTTTCCCATTCACCAGGACCATCATGCTACCGACCCCATTGAGCCGCCTTGCCGGCCTGTCCCTTGCCTGCCTCGCCCTTGCTGCTGCTGCGCCTGCGGCGGCCCAGATCAAGATCGGCATCAACATCTCGACCACCGGCCCGGCGGCGGCAATCGGCGTTTCCACCAAGAACGCCGTATTGTTGTGGCCCAAGGAAATCGGCGGCCAGAAAGTCGAATACATCCTGCTTGACGATGCCTCCGATGTCAGCAATGCGGTACGCAATGCGCGCAAGCTGACCTCTGATGAGCGGGTCGACGTGCTGGTCGGCCCCAACACGACCCCCAATGCGCTGGCCATGCTCGACGTGATCGCCGAGGCGCAGACGCCGATGGTGACGCTGGCCGCCTCGGCTTCCATCGTTGAGCCGGTGGAAGGCAAGCGGGTCTGGGCTTTCAAGATGCCGCAGAACGACACCCACATGTCGACCATCCTGACCCAATCGATGGCCGATGCCGGCGTCAAGACGATTGGCTTCATTGGCTTTGCCGATGCCTACGGTGAAGGCTGGTGGCGCGAATTTTCCAAACTGGCCGAACTGCGCAAGCTGCGCATCGTCGCCAGCGAGCGCTATGCCCGTACCGACACTTCCGTGACCGGCCAGATACTGAAGATCATGTCCGCCAAGCCGGATGCGGTGCTGATTGCTGCCTCCGCCACGCCGGCCGTACTGCCGCAAAAGACACTGGTCGAGCGCGGGTACAAGGGCATGATCTACCAGACCCATGGTATCGGCACGCTCGACTTCCTGCGGGTTGGCGGCAAGGATGTGGAAGGCACACTGTTCCCGACTGGCCCGGCAGTGGTCGCCAAGGGTTTGCCGGACAGCAATCCGGTGAAAAAAGTCGCGCTGGAATTTACCCGCAAGTATGAAGCCGCCTATGGCGTGGGCACCACCACCCAGTTCGCCGGTGACGCCTGGGGTGCTTACATGCTGATCGCCAATGCCGTACCGAAGGCGCTGAAAGTGGCCAAGCCGGGCACCAAAGAATTCCGCGCCGCGCTGCGCAGTGCGCTGGAAAGTACCACCAACCTGACTGTGCCCCAGGGCGTGATCAACATGAGTGCGAAGGACCACGTCGGGCTGGACCAGCGTTCGCGCGTGATGGGACGCATCCAGGGCAACAAGTTCACCTACGCATCCGGCGGCTGAAGCAGCCCGCACCGGTAATGTGCTCAACGCAGCCAGGCTGCGTTGAGTTCGGATCGGATCAGATCCGATCCGATCCGCGTGGTTCAGCCCGGCTTGGCCTCATGCATGCGGCGCAGCCGGGTTGACAGCGCCACCTCGCCATCGTACGCATATCGTTCATGATTGCTCTCGATGCGGTCAAGGTCATACAGGTAATTGACCATGAAGCCGCCGGCTTCCTTGATTCCCTTGGCCGAGGTATCGCCCATCCAGTTCACCTGTTCCAGCCGCGCGCCGTTGCCCAGGTGAAAACGGGCGACTGCGTCGAGCGGCTTGTCCTGCTTGTCCTTGCTGTCCACCAGGTAGCTCAGCAGCGCGCGCTTCATGACCGGTTCCAGCGCCTTGATGCTGGCGGCATCGCGCTCCCAGTCCGGCTGATCCAGCAGATTGAGCAGCTCGCGTTGCCCCTTGCCCAGCAGCGGCGACGTGGATTGGCGCGTGGCCTTCAACCAGGACATGAATCCGGGCACTGGCGACAAGGTGACGAAGGTCTTGATCCGCGGTAGTTCGCGCTGCAATTCCTCGACCACTTGCTTGATCAGGAAGTTGCCAAACGAAACGCCGCGCAAGCCCTTCTGGCAATTCGAAATCGAATAGAACACTGCGGTCGTGGCTTTTTCCGGGTCCAGCGCGCGGCGCGCCGGCGCCAGCAATGCCGAGATGTCGTCCGGTATCTCGGTGGTCAAGGCCACTTCGACGAAGATCAGCGGATCGTCCGGCAGGGTCGGATGGAAAAATGCAAAACAGCGGCGGTCGCGCGGCAGCAGCCGCAGCCGCAGGTCGTCCCAGCTGTCGATGGCGTGCACCGCCTCGTAGGCGATGATCTTTTCGAGTATGTCAGCCGGGGTGGACCAGTCGATGCGGCGCAGGTTCAGGAAGCCGCGGTTGAACCAGGACGAATACAGATGCGTGAAGTCGGCATCGAGCAGCGCCAGTTCCGGCAGTGCCTTCAATCGCTGCAGCACATCCTCGCGCATTTTCATCAGGTGCGGCATGGCGCCCGGCGCCAGGTTCATGCGGCGGATCAGCTCCTGCCGGCGCGACTCCGCCGCGCCGTGCAGCGCCTGCGCAGTTTGCGGTCCCGGTTTTTTTGCATAGGCATCGATGCTGCGCGCAAGCAGCGCCGGATCGGGGCCGAAGTCACGCGCCAGCCGCAGCAGGAAATCGATGCGGACCTCATCGCTGGCGCGCACATACGCATCGAGCAGCTGGCTCGCCATCGCTACGCCGGACGCTTCGCCGCGTCCGGAGAGCAGCGCTTGCGCCAATTCCGACAAGGTGTCGGCAGTCGCCGTCTTGCGGGCGCCGAACGCGCGCAGGAAATCGCTGAAAATTTTTGGCTTCACCCGTGGCTCTCCGGTCAGATCCGCGCGTTCCAGCCGGCTTGCATATTGCATGCCGACTGGAACAGGGTTACTACTTTACGCCGGATTGGTGTGGCCGGGTGTGATCAGAATCGGTAAGCCGCACGAACGACCGCAAGGTTGATGCCCGTGTTGGGCTGCTTGAACCCGCCATTGGAAAAATGCTGGATGCGCAGGCCAAGGTCAATCTTGTTGGAGAAGCGGTAGCCGGCGCCGAGCAGGGTGCCGAACTGGTAATGGGTCGACAACTGGCTGCCGTTGTTATTGTAGAGATCTGAAAAATAATGCAGGCCCAGTCCGGCCTCGCCATACGGGCCAGTCGCCTCCAGGCCTTGCCAGCGCAGTACCGGCGTCACGCCAAGGGTGAAGAAAGTCTGGTTGCGGTCGGGAATGTTGTTGAAGCGCGTTCCCTTCCAGTGCGACGCATTCACGTCCCAATGGCCGACCAACTGGCTCTGGCCGGACTGCCACAGCGGTTTATTCCAGTTCCACTGCGCGCTGACACGGGCCACGCCCGTCTTGTTGCCAACACCGTATTCGAGTGCGACCGAGTCGACGGCAAAGGCGGCGGATGCGACCAGGGTGAATGCCATGGCGACGGTGGCTTTGAGGCAGGAAGCGGTCATTCTGGGGTTGTCCTTGAATTCATTAAAAAAGTGACAAGAAGGTCGCACTGCAATTGCGCCTGTGCGTTCCCACAAGTGTAATCTTTCCCATTGATGAAAAGCAATTTGCACCAAAATTGGATAAACTTGCGTTCGTTCTCGCTGGAACGGGAATTGCTCAATAAAAACAAGTGTTGTTGAAGACACACCCACCTTTAATCGGAGATGATCGAATGCTTTACTGTTTCAAGAAAGTTACCGGCACCGTTGCCCTGGCTGCGGCGGTATTCGCCGCCAGTCCCTTCGCGGCGCAGGCCCAGTCTGCCGCGACTTACCCGGACAAGCCGGTCAAGATCGTTGCGCCGTTTCCTCCGGGTGGTGCAGTGGACATGATTGCACGTGGTATCGGCACCCGCCTGAGCACGCAGCTCAACCAGACTTTCGTGGTTGAAAACCGTCCGGGCGCAGCCGGTATCATCGGCGCACAGGCCGTGATGCGCTCAGCCCCGGATGGCCTGACGATGCTGCTTGGCTCCACCACCACGCACGGCATCAACCCGACGCTGTACAAGACCAAGCCCTACGACGCAATCACGGACTTCGAGCCGATCTCGCTGATCGCGACGATTCCGCACGTGCTGATCGTCCATCCGTCCAATCCGGCCAATAACCTGGAAGAGTTCATTCGCTATGCCAAGGGCAAGCCAGGACTGGCATTCGGTTCGGCCGGCATCGGTTCGCCGCATCACCTGGCTGGTGAGTTGCTCAAGACGCGCGCCGGCCTGGATGTGATCCATGCACCATTCAAGGGATCGGGTGGCGCGATGCTGGCGCTGATGGGTGACCAGATCGGCTTCATGTCGATTGAATACACTGCGGCCGCGACCAACATCAAGGCAGGCAAGCTCAAGGCGATTGCCGTGGCAGCCGACAAGCGCATTGCCGGGCTGGACACACCGACCTATGCAGAGCAAGGCATGAAGGGCTTTGAAGTCACCGCATGGTATGCCTTCTTCGCGCCGGCCAAGACACCGCAGCCGATTCTCGACAAGCTGGCAAAAGAGATGAATGTCGCAGTCAACAACCCGCAGTTCCGCGAGTCGCTGACCTCATTGGGCGCAACGCCGATCGGCAGCACCTCGCCGCAACTGGGCGCCTTCGTGAAGAAGGAAGTCGAGCAGTGGGCCCGGGTCATCAAGTCCTCGGGCGCGACGGCTGAGTAAATGATTCACGCAAAATGAAAAACGCCGACCTGCGGGTCGGCGTTTTTTTTGGGCGGCGGGTCTGGACGGACTGTTTGCGGCGCCCCGGCCATCCCGCTTCAGGTTTTTTGTTCCCGCAACCCGCGCAAGATCACTTCACTCACCGCAGCAAAATGCTCTTCGGCCATCCGTCGCGCCGCCACGCCCTGGCCGTGGCGCAGGCAGTCGATGATCTGGCCGTGCTGGTGCGGCGCATCCTGCAGCAATTCGGCCCGTATTCCCGAGCGCACGCGCGCCCATTCGAGGTGGCGGGTCAGAGTCTGGTGGAAGTCCGACAGGGTCTGGTTGCCGGCGGCGTCCACCAGTCGGCGGTGAAACGCCTGGTTGGTCCGGTGATAGCCGGCCAGGTCCTGGGTGGCGAAGCACTGCTCCAGTTGCGCTTGCAGCGCCAGCAGGTCGCGCATGTCGGCGTCGGTGGCGCGCTCGCAAGCCAGTTCTGCCGCCAGCCCTTCCAGGTTGCGCAGTACGATCAGCTTGTCGCTGGTGGCGGCGATGGTCGGCTCAGTGACGATCGCCATCCGGTTCGGCGCCAGACTCAGGAAGCCTTCGGACTCCAGCACCAGCAAGGCTTCGCGCACGGGGATATGCGACACCCCGAATTTGGCCGACAGCACATTGGCCGGCAGCGTCGCCCCCGGCGCCCAGACGCCGGTGACGATTTCCTCACGCAGGCGCTCGACGATTTGCGGCGCAATCTTGGTGCGTACGATGCTGGCAGGAGACTGCATTGCCGGCATCAATCAGTCGCAATCGACAAATACGTCCCCGTCCTCGATCTTGATCGGATAGATTTTCAGGTCATCGCAAGTCGGCCCCGACTGCCGCTCGCCGGTCGGGATGTGGAACAGTGCCTGGTGCAGCGGGCACTCGATGCAATCGTTGTCGATATACCCGTCCGACAGCAGCGCAAACTGATGGGTGCACACATTGCTGGTGCCGTACACCTGCCCATTGACTTTGTACAAGGCGATCAGGGTCTCGCCGACGGCCACGGCCGAGGGGATATCCGTTTCGATCTGATCTTCGCGGGCGACTTTATGCCAGGCCATGCAAACTCCTAAAGTGGTATTACCAAAAGTGCGTCGACGCGACTGGCGTCGGTGACCACGACTTTTTCGGAAAACAGCAGTTTGCCATCTTCTTCGCAGATGCGGTCCAGATAAATGCCGGTGCTGAACAGCTCCTGGCCGCCGTCATGCATGATGCGCGCGACGATATAACTGGTGCGCGCTTCGATCAGGCCGTCGGCAGCGCGGACAATCGTGCTGCGCCCGGTCACATGGCGGTAGGTATGCGGTTCGAAGATGTTCGCCTTGTACATCGACACGATGCGGTCGCGCAGCATCGCCCGGCTGTCGCAAAATACCAGGCCGAACGGCCGGCCGCGCTGATGGTTCTCTTTCGAGACGATCCGGTAGCTGCCGCGCTCGGTAAAGAAATCCGGCAGCTCGCGATAACGTTCATCGTCGATCGTGTTGACGTAATCTGTCTGCAGGCGTTCAACGCGCTCCAGCAAGCCGGCGTCCTGCGCCGGGGCGGCGGGTTTGGTCATATCGTTCATGGTCGGTTTTCCTTGTTGCTCACAGGCCCATCACGCCGCGATAGGCTTGCCAGAAGCCGCGCACCGCTGCTTCGCTCACGCGCGATTGCTGGTCTTCCACCTCGCGTCCGCCCATTTCCAGCACTGCGCTCTTGTCGGTATCGCGCCTGACGGCGCGCTGCACCAGTTC
>NZ_JAUSNH010000232.1 GCF_030645335.1 Lacisediminimonas sp.
TGGCCGGGCAATGTGCGCGAACTCAAGAATGCGGTGCATCGGGCATACATCATGGCCGATCATGAACTTGACCTGTCGCTGGCGGTCGGTCCGTCGCGACCGCTGGTGGCGCCAGTGGCAACGGACTGCATCACGTTCCCGCTGGGAAGCAAGCTGGCCGACGCCGAGCAGCGGCTGATTTTCGCAACGCTGGGCTATTGCGGCGGCAACAAGACGCAAACGGCCGAAGTGCTGGGGGTGAGCCTGAAGACGCTTTATAACCGGCTCAATGAATACCAGGCGCGCATGGCGGGCGGCGAACCGTCTGCAACGGCGCTGGCCAAGCCGATCGGCGTCAATACCAATCATTGATACATGACGCGCCGCGTCCTCGGTCCTCAATCCTTGGGTCCTCGGGTTCCTGATACGCGGGTCCGATCCAGGATCGCCCAAGCCGATGCGGCCGACGTGGCGCGCTGCTTGCGTCAGCCCGAGTGCCGTTGCACACCATCGGCGCGCAAAAAACCCCGAATATCGCAAGCCCTGCCCCGGTAACTGTCAAAACGGCAGAACCACTGGATCGAATGATTGCCTAAATCGGTACAGCACCGGCCGATGAAGAGAATGCAGGACGACCGGGTAATTGTTGGTGCGGCCGTCGTTGAGCAGCCGGATTTTATTGTCTGACTTTATCGGAGAGAAAATAATGAACTTCATCATCTGGATCGTAGTCGGCGGCATCCTTGGCTGGATCGCGAGCATGATCATGCGTACTGATGCACAACAGGGCATGCTGCTAAACATTGTGGTGGGTATTATTGGCGCGCTGTTGGGCGGCTGGTTGCTGGCGCCGCTGTTTGGTACCGGCACCATCAACCAGAGCGACTTCAGCATCAGTTCGCTGCTGGTCTCGCTGCTGGGTGCCGTGATCCTGCTGGCAATCGTCAATCTGTTCCGACGGGGAACGCCGCGCTAGCCGACAGCAGGCCGGGTGCATTTTGCAAGACGAGGCAGGACAGGCAGCTGCGGCACCTGTCCTGCCGGACTTGCTGCGTTGCTGCGCGTGTGCGCTACACCATGTCGGCGGGCTTCACCCAGTCGTCGAATTGCTTGCCGCTGACATAGCCCAGCGCCAGCGCTGCGGTGCGCAGGCTGCTGCCGTCCTGATGCGCCTTGCGCGCAATATGGGCCGCTTTGTCGTAGCCGATATGCGGCGTCAGCGCCGTCACCAGCATCAGTGAGCCTGCCAGCAACTGTTCGATGCGCGGCAAATCGGGCTCGATACCACGCACGCAATGCACATCGAAGCTGTGCATGCCATCGGCAAGCAGGCGCACGCTCTGCAGGAAATTGTGGATCAGCAGCGGCTTGTACACGTTCAATTCGAAATTCCCGGACGCACCACCGAATCCGACCGCGACGTCGTTGCCGAATACCTGCGCACAGACCATGGTCAGGGCTTCTGCCTGGGTAGGATTGACCTTGCCGGGCATGATCGAGCTGCCGGGCTCGTTTTCCGGTATCGTGATTTCGCCAAGCCCGCTGCGCGGTCCGGACGCCAGCCATCGTATGTCGTTGGCAATCTTGTTGAGCGCCGCAGCCAACACCTTCAGTGCGCCGTGCGCCAGCACCAGTTCATCGTGCGCCGCCAGCGCGGCAAACTTGTTGTCGGCGCTGCGAAAGGCAAGCCCGCTGCGGCCTGCCAATTCTGCTGCTACCCGCGCCCCGAATTCCGGATGGGTGTTGAGCCCGGTGCCCACGGCAGTGCCGCCTGCGGCCAGCGCGTTCAGGCCTTGGGCAGCGAAACGAATCGCTGCCCCGGCGTGCACCAGTTGCGCCGCGTAGCCGGAAAATTCTTGTCCCAGGGTCAGCGGTGTGGCGTCCTGCAGATGGGTACGGCCGATCTTGACGATACCGTGCCAGCCGGCGGCCTTGCGCTCCAGCGTTTCGCGCAGGGCGTCCAGGGCCGGCAGCAGGCGCTGCCCGAGCGCAGTGGCGGCGCCGACATACATGGCGGCGGGAAAGATGTCGTTCGACGACTGACCAAGGTTGACATCGTCATTGGGATGCACCAGCCGGGCCTGGCCACGGCTGGCACCGAGCAATTCGGAGGCGCGGTTGGCCAGCACTTCATTCATGTTCATGTTCGACTGCGTGCCGGAACCGGTTTGCCAGACCGACAGCGGAAACTCTTCGGCATGGTGGCCGCCAATCACTTCCTGCGCGGCGGCGATCAATGCGCCGGCCTTGTCTGCCGGCAGCAGTCCCAAGTCCCGGTTGACGACGGCGCAAGCGCGCTTGACTTCTGCCAGCGCAACAATCAGTTCGTGCGGCATGCGCTCTGTCGAGATGGCAAAATGCTGTAGCGAACGCTGTGTCTGGGCGCCCCACAGGCGCTCTGCCGGTACTTTAATGGGGCCGAAAGTGTCATATTCGGTACGGGTTTCGGGCATGGTGGGCTCCAGGTCGGTGGGCTGCCGCGTGGCGCGGTGGCGCTGTTGGTGTTGGTGTTGGATATATCGGGCGCCGCGCACCCGTGCGCAAGGACAGGCGCCATCAAGCCTTTCTATTGCGTGCTTGCCTGCGTCAGTCTGCGCCAGTCTGGCCAACATGCCCGGACAAACTGCACGCGACGATGACGTGGCGCATGGTCGCTAGTCTGCCAGCTCGCGCCACGATACGCGCCTGGCGGTGGCTGCATTGATTTGCCAACTGCCCAGCGAGGCCTGGCGTCCGGAGTCGGCGACCAGCAGCATGGCCAGCGTATTGCCGGTCTGGCGGGGGGTAAAGCCAACCAGCAAGCCGCCATCAAAACGGGTGATCGCCACGCCGCTACTGGGAGCCCGCACCGCGCCGGTGCGCAGGTCCAGCGCATAGAAGTAAGCCGATCCGCGCTCACAGGGATTCTGGCCTGGCACGTTGCCGGCAAAAGTCAGCAGGGTTCCATCGATACGCATGTCGATATTGATGCGCTCTCCCGGCGACTTGTCCCCAGGATCAAGATCCATGTACCAGCCAGCCTGGTTGCTCCAGTCCACCGCCAGCGCAGCGGCAATCGCGCGTACGCCATCGACTTCAGTAAGTGTCTGCTGCGCCATGCGCGAGCGCGGATTGTCCAGGGGCGCTGTGCTGGGTGCCGCATCCAGTACATACAGCGTCTGCTTGCCGATGCTCGCACGATCGGTCTGGCCGAGGTAACGGCCGGTGCCGACCAGGATCAGATTGCGCAATTGATTGCCGACGAATGCGCGCACCACCAGCGGCGCCGTGCTGATCGGCTGCGCCATCCCGCTTGCGTCACGAAAACTGGCAACCCGCACAACCGAACTGGCGGCGTCGACAGCCGGGTCGATATTGAAGCGCCACAGGTTGCCCAACAGGTCGCCCCCGTACACGGTCGTGCCCTGCTCATCAATCCCCTGGGTGATGCGCGCCAGGCCGCTCTGCTGCGTGCTGCTGCCCACGCCGGTCGCAATTTTTTTCAGCAGTACACCAGTCCAGGCATCGAGCACATACAAGAAGCCCCCGCCGAGTACATTGTTGTATCCGGAAGTGAATACGACGGCCCAGGTCCCGCCCGGTAGCCGGGTGATGACCGGATTGCCGAAACTCAGGCCAAGGCCGGCGTCGCTGTTGAAATTCCATCGCGCTTGCGGTTTTTCGGGGTCGGTGATGTCGAGAGCATAGTAGCCGTTCGCGCCAGCGCCGAATCCGCCCACCAGCAGGGTGCGCCATTGATTGCCGCTGCAACCTGTGCTGACGACGCAGATGTCGGCGCTGATCGCACTGCCGTCGACCATGAACTGATGACGGGATGAATAGTGCTGGTCGGCCAGACTGGTCAGCCGGGGCAGCACAGGCGGCGGAATATATGCCCATATCTCATCCCCGGTGCTGGCAGAAAATGCGTGCAGCATGCCGTCATTGGCGCCCACATAGACCATTTCCATCCGGTTCCTGTTGGCCGCGGCAAAGTCCTGGTAGCCGCTGTCGCCCGTTGGTGCGTCCGGGCGGCCGACATAGAGCGGCGCCGAATTGACGATATCGCCCAGCACCTTTGCACGCTTGCGAAACAGTGCTTCCGGGCGTGCCTGTCCGCGCAGGAAGGCCACCATATTGTCGTTGAGGGCGGTCTTTTGCGCTGCGGACAGCCGGCTGCACTGGCTCAGCGCCTGTGTGCCGCTGCAGGCGCCGGCAAGCGCTGCCTTTTCCTGGGTCGACAGCAGCGCCGGCTGGAATAGCTTGAGCTGTGCCGGACTGCCCGCATCGAACAGATAGATCACCCGGCTGTCCGATGCCGCGACACGAACGTCGAGTTTCTCGGCGGCGCTCCACAATCTTTCGCCGGCCTGCCCGGTCGCCATGTTGATGCCACTTGCCACCAGGTCGCCGTCCCATGTCGAGGAGCGAAAGCTGCTGGCAAACAGGGCGCGGGAAGCCTGGCCGGCCGTGGTGTCGAAGACAAGCGGGGAATCGGTGCCCGACTGCGTCACGATCGCATCCAGCGCCCCCTTCAGGGCGGCTTGCAGTTGGGTGATGTTTTGCGTGTTGAAGTACTGGCCGTCACCATTGACCGCAGCGTGCCAGAGATCGTCCACCCGTTGCGCGCCGCCTTCGCCCGGATCGGGCCAGTTGTTGTTTGCGTTCCGGATGTCGGCAAAATCGCCGGTGAGCGCTGTCGCATAGTCGTCACGGTAGTGTAGCGTACCGTTAATGCCCAGGCCGATCCCGTAGGTATTCATGTGCTGGAAGGTATCGTTGCCATCCGGCCCCGGCACGTTGTCGGAACACAGGTCGGGCCTGCAGTTGCTGCCCGGCCGCAGGTCGGTATGGCGATAGTAGGCCGCGACATCGGCCAGCGTATTCCTGGGTCCTGTCCCGCCTGTCGAGCCGTCATACTTCGGGCGTGGCAGGTTTGCATCTGCATTGCCGACTTCGCCGCCATCCATGTTCAAGGGGCCGAAGGTCCGGCCTTCACCGGTGGCATTCCACCCGCCGTCGGTGGCAAGTATGCTGTAATTCCTTTGGCAGGAATGCTGCATCGGATCGGTCCCGAGTTTGCCGGCATAGATCCGCCCGGCCTTGGACAATGCGCCGCGCAGCGGCGTGCCGGAATCGGTCGTCACATCCTGCAGCTTGCGATAGAACGTCACGCGCTGGGCTGCGTTGAAGTCGCCGATATTGACAAACCGGCTGCTGGCATTGTCCGTACCCGTGTAGTTGATGGTCGACAAGCCAATCCGGAATTGCTCGTCGAGCGACTGGAACGCGATGCTGATTGCCGACTTCATCGCCTGTAGCCGGGTCCGGTAGAAGCTGTACCAGATAGCAAAGTTCTGGCGCTCATCGACGTTCCCGGCCGGGCCGCTGGTGCCGTTCACCTCGACTTTTTTCCAGTTGGCGCTGGCGTCCGGCGAGGACATCGTGCGGATCCAGCAGCGGTCGTTTTCAGTATCCTGGAAAACCTTGCTGCTGCCGAGCCCGGCCCGGCCGGCGTCAGTGCCGATGAAAGCGTAGTAATACGCCCGATCGGTGCCGTTGGCATGGCCGCCGCTTTCGGTCCGGCAGACAGTGTCGGCTGATTCCCAGCAGTCCGCATCGTATCCCTTCGGAACGGTGTCCCATGAATGCCATGCCCGGAAGTCTTTGGACAAGTTGGTGCTGGTCGAGTCCGGCTTGAATCCTTCGTATGGGGCGCTGGTAAACGAAGGCAGGGGAAACAGGCTGCCGTCGCCTTTCGTGGGCAACATGTAGCGCACATCCGGGTTGTAATACTGGGCATTGCAGAGATGGCTGCGATAGCCGATCCGGTTCAGCAGGCGCAGCGCCTCATCGCCCGTGTAAGTGGATTGCATGCTGATCGAATCGTCCAGCAGCAACAGGATATTCGGTTTGGCCTTGCCGCTCACTTGCAACGGCACGCTGGCAATGTCGATGCTGGCCTGGCCCTGGGCCTTGCCGGATAGTGCGGCAAGGACAAGGCAGCTGAAGAAAAAGGCGGCACTCCGAAAAACCTGACGCATGTGCATGACCATGGGATGCTTCCAGCTGGTTTAAGTAGGTGATGGTTCAGATGTTCACTGCAAGCCGGACAGGCTTACAGGCCGCAATTACCGGATCAAAACCTGACGACGGTTTCGGTATAGCTCCTGGTGTTGCGTGGTCCGGTCACGCGCACCGTGATCCGGAAATAGACGGACACCGGACCGCTGGCCGGCCGCCATGCCTGGCACTGGTTGCCAACTGCATCGATCGCACCGCCGGTGCTGCACAGACGGTGAATCACATAGCCGATCACGTTGCCTGAAACGGGCAAGCTGATCGCCGCCGCTGGTCTCACGCATGTCGCCGATGCGCCCTTCTGCGCCGGATTGCATTGATTGGCGTCCCAATCCACGCGCGACCAGCCTGTCCCCTCGCGATTGCCGGTCATGTCCCATTGGCCGGCATTGCTGGCGTAATAGCCTGCTTCGGCGACATCCTGGTTCACCAGGGATGTGTCGACCCGCACACTGAGCCAGGCAATTGCCCGCTCCGCGCCGACATCGGCCGCATTCAGGCTGGCACGCTTGAACGCCAGGTTGCCCGCCAACAGGTTGCCGGTGTCCATCGTGCGCACCAGCCCGACCGTGCCCAGCGTCAGGCTGGCCAGCACGACCAGGGCGATCAGCAGCGCAGCGCCACCGGCGCGGCCTAACGCGATTGGATTGCGCTGGTTCATTGCCAATTTCCTGCCGTCCGGTTGCGGGTTCACTGCCACAGCATGTTGCGAAACACGATCACGTTTTGAACGACCTGGTAGCGATAGCATTGCCAGTTGCCAATACCCGCCATCGGCAGGTCGGCTGCGGTCACGCTGCCATCGGCGGCGCCGGACTGCCACTGCGGCGCGACGGTGGTGGTCGCGCAGCTTCCTGCGCGCGCCCTTTCGATTGCGCCAACCTGGACCAGCAAGGCGATGCGCACTGCAACCAGGCGCTGCAGGTCGGCCTGATCGATGCTCAGGTCGCCATTGGCATCGACCAGGCTGCTGCTCCAGCTGCTCACGCGCTTGTCCGACAAGGTGCCGGTACGGGTATCAAATCCATACTGCGCCTTGAGCAGGACGACCCCGCTGGCCAGCGTCTGGACTTGCCAATCGTTGCTGCCGGACCGATACACGCGGCGCTGCAGCTTGCCGCCCTGCACGCTGTACTCCACCATCTGCAGACTGCCGATATTCACCAGGGCGCCAGCGCTGGTGAATTCCCCTGTCGTTGCAATGGCGCCGAAAAAAGCGGGATTCCATCGATGGGCGCCGGCGTCGTGCCGGATGCCGACGCCCGGTTCAATGCTGGATATCTGCGCCAGCAGGCAATTGCGTCCTGGCTCGAACAGGATGACCTGGTCGCCGGTAGCCATGCCGGTGGTGTCCGGCAAGCCGATCGCGGTGGCGCCCCCGGGATGCGCCGCGCTGAAGCGCACTTGCTGGGTTGCCGCCGGACGCGACCCGGAGCGCACCAGCACCGTATCGGAGCCTGCGGCGTCGGCGCTGATCGACAGCGGCGCCAGCGCCATCGGTGATAGCTGCGTGTCGTCAAAAAACCGATCCAGCTGGCAGCCGCTTGCAGCACCGAACGCATAGCCGGCGCTGCGCAAGTCCCTTTCCATTGCATGCGCGGCCATTGCGCCTTGTCCGGTTGCCTGGTTACCCGCAACTGCGCTGCGCCGCCGGTCCTGGAATAGCGTCGCCATCTGGGCGATCATCAGGATGCCGAGCAAGCCGATCGCCAGGCCGACCATGACCTCGGCAAGGCCGAATCCGCCGGCATGGCGGCGATCCGCCAGAAGCTGGCGCTGTGCCGCTCGCGCCGCTCTCATTGCCCGACTCGCGTGACAGTCACCAGCTCGTGGAAGGCAGTCTTGCCCGGCTCGCGCCAGTACACGGCGAGCGTAATCGTGCTGTCGGGCGCCACCAGCACCGACGGTGGCTTGCCGGACACGCCGGGCAGCGTCGCTGCCACGCGCGCTTTCCAATCAAGGTAGGTCGGCGCGGTGGCGGCATAGCGGGTGGCGATGCCGGCATGGCTGCGGTCGCCGGACCACATTTCAGCAAGCGCCGCATCGATCAGCATCGCGGCTTGTGCGCGGTACAGCGCCGCGCTGTTCTCGCGCACAGCCGTTGCCAGCAGCCACAGCGCACCGGTCACGCCAGTTGAAAAAATCAGGATCGCAATGATCGCCTCCAGCAATACCGCGCCGCGGGATTTCGAACGCCTGCCTGGCCCGGATCCGCCACAGCCATTCATTGGCAGGCCGCGCCCGACTCGGCCGGATCGCACAGGATGATCATGCCGGCCAGCGAGACCTGCAGCACCAGGTGCCGGCTGCTGCCTTCTGCCGTCACCTCGATGCGATCGATACTGCTGGCGCCGGAGGGAATCTCGACTTGCCCGAGTCCGTTGAACAGCACCGCGCCTGGCGCAGGGGTCACAGGTGGATTCGCTATCGCTACCAGCGTGGCCCCGGATGTCTCGCTGGCGGGTGCGGACTGCAGCAGCGCCGGACAGTCGCCAGAATCGCAACCGAACTTCCACAGCAGCCGGTCGTCGGTGCCGATCTGGAAACGGACCCGTGCGTTGCGCCGCACCGCTTCCATGCGCGCCAGCTCGAACCCGCTTTTCAAGGATTCCGCCGCGGCACGCACCGGCATGTCCCGCACCCAGGAACCCAGGGATGGCAGCGCCACGCCGAGAACGACCAGCACCACAGCCAGGGAAATCATGACCTCGACCAGGCCCAGGCCAGACAGGCGACGCCGGCTCAGCACGTGCCGCCCTGTTTCAGTATCCAGCAGGCCTGGGGAGCAGTGCCCCAGTTAGCCGGCAGCGCGGTGCTGGCCCGGTCGCCATTGTGGTCCAGCGTGAAGGTGAATCCGGCGCCGCTGGTGCCGGGCATTCCGCTTGCGGTAGCAAGGAATCCCTGTCCGCTTTGGGTCAGGCTGCAGGCATAGCTGAAAAATGCGCTTGCCGCCGGTACTGTCACGCCGCAGCCACCGACGCCATAGGAACGGTTGTCCTGGTAAAACTGTTCCAGCGCGATCCGGTAGGCAGCCAGATTGCCCGCAACTTCACTGATGCGCGCGCGCGTGACATAAGCCGTGTAATTGGGAATGCTAACTGCTGAAATGATGGCGATGACGGCAATTGCTATCAGCAGTTCAATCAGCGAAAAACCTTGAATGCGGAATCCCTTCATGGTGCCTGCCCTTGCTTTGCCCGGTTTGAGGCGAGCAGCTTGCCAATGGCGGCGGTGGCGGGCAACAAGCGTTAGCGAATAGCACGGCTACAGGCATACAGCGGAGGCATTCGGAGCGATTAACGAATAGTTGGTCGAATTCGTTCAAGGGTGCACGGCTTATCGCCGGCATATCGATGGGCGCGGCGCCGCGCAAGGATGTCCTGCGGCTTTACTGTTTTTCCGGCAGCGGGCAAGCGTCGAGGATCTGCAGGTCATTGTCGCGGGCAAAATCAATCACGAAATCATAGGCCATCGGCTGGATTTCGCGCAGCGCTTCGCTGACCACGACGGATTTGACGCCGGCCAGCATGGTGGGCCGCACATAAGGGGAATACTTGAGGTGCGCGTCGCGCACGCCAAGTGCGTCCGGACGGAAGCAGGACAAAACGCCGGCCAGCCGCTCCGCCCAATCGCTCGGGCGGAACTGCCGGCCATTGCTGGTCAGTCCCTGGATAAAAAACTCGCGGGTTGCGGTCTTGCTTGGCTCGGCCATTTTTGCGGCTTTCATCAGTCAGGCCCGAGTCCTTTTCAGGTCGGGTGCCCCAGGATGCGGCATGCCATTTTGTAGCTGCCGCTGATTCTTCGGTATTATATCTTATAGAAGACTTGAGCCGAAGTACCAATAAGGGGCATGCTTGAATCAAAGCTTTGACGACGCAAGAAGCGTGCTAGCAGAAAACAAATGGTGCGGGATAAATGAACAAGCGGCTCCGGCATTGCTGGATCGAGTAGCGTACCGCGGGTCGTGCGCCGTAAGTCGAGCGCCGTCCGCCATGCGCTGTGTGCCGCGAGTCCTGCAGGCGCCTTTAGCCGAGCCACACCGCCAGCGACAACAGCAGCAAGAGCAGCATCCAGAGCAGCAGCGCACGCCAGACCAGGCCCACCGTGCTTTGCAGTGCGCGCGGCGACGGTTCGTCGCCAGGAAGGACATCGGCATCCACCACGGTCGCGTCGACCAGGGCGGCGTCGGCCGGCAGCAATGCGGTCGCGTTTTCGACCGGCGAGCCCAGGCGCACACCCATCGCACCGCCGCCCGCCGACAGGATGATGCCCATCGTTTCGTCATGCCAGCGATGGGCAAAGTTACGCCACGCATACACCGCATCTTCAAAATTGCCGACCACCGCGAAGGCAGAGGCTGTCAGTCGTGCCGGCACCCAGTCAATCCAGTAATAGGCTTGCGCTGCAAAGCGGCCGAACGCCTCGTTTTGCATATGATCAGGTTCGTTCCAGGCGCGCGAGAGATATTCGGCGACCCGATACAGCACGGCGCCAGCCGGACCGATGACCGGCATCAGGAACCAGAAAAACACGCCAAAGACACTGCGATGGGTAGTGACCAGGGCTTTTTCCACCGCCAGCCGGGAAATCTCGCTGATCTCCAGCCCGCGTGTGTCCTGCCGCGTCCAGTCGGCCAGCAGGGTGCGCGCACTGTCGATATCCCCGGTGTTCAGGGCCAGCTGGATCGATGTGAAATAGTGGCTGTAGTGGCGCAGCCCCAGGGTCAGGTAGACGATCAATATATTCCAGGCCAGCGCCAGCAGCGGGCTGATGGTCAGGCAGATCCAGTAGACCAGGATGGTTGGCACGGTCAGCACCGCAACCACGGTGAACCAGCCAAGTCGTCCGTGCTCGCGCATGCCTGCGTTGAACCCCCTCTCGACCCGCGCCGCCAGCAGCTTTACCGCGTTGTAGACCGGATTGTCGGCACGCAGCGGCTTGAGCTGTTCAATCAGCAATGCAATCAGTATGGAGAAGAAGGTCATCAGGCCAGCCTTAGGTAGAACGAACGATACGATAACCCAGAGGGGGGACGGAATCAAACCGGGGCTTGAAACGGGGCCTGCCGCAAGCGGCCAAAAGCCGGCCCGACGGCATCAGGAGCGCAGGAAATGGAACAGGTTGCGCAACATGCCAGCCGTGGCGCCCCAGATGAAATACTGATCATAGGGCATGGCGTAAAACGTGCGCGATCCAGTTTCGCCAGGCGCGACCCAGATCCGGCGCTGATGGTTCATGCCATCCATCAGGAACTCCAGCGGCACTTCAAAAATTTCGGCAACCTCGAACGGATCGGCGACCAGGTCGATCGGCGGATGCACCAGGCCAACCACCGGCGTCACCCGAAAACCGGTGTTGGTGTAATAGTCGGGCAGCGTGCCGATCACTTCGACATGACGCCGCTGCAATCCGACTTCTTCTTCTGCCTCGCGCAGCGCGGTGTCGATGGCGGAAGCATCCGTCGTCTCGGCGCGCCCTCCAGGCAGGCTGACTTGTCCGCCGTGATCGTTCAGGTGATCGGTGCGCTGGGTCAGCAGCATGGTCAATCCGTTCGTGCGGGCCACGACCGGCATCAGTACCGATGCGGCGGTATGGGTGGCGCTCGATGCGCGCCTGCGGTGCTCGTCGGTAAATTCGGGATGCCAGGCAGGCTGGCTGAGGAAATGGGCGCGTAGCCCATCGGTAGTGAGGCGATCGGCCAACACGGCGGCTTCGCCGGCATACGATTCGATGGGCAATGCTTTTGGGTCAAATTGCAGTTTTGCCACGGGTCCTCGGCGTTGCCTGCGGCTGCAGGATGAAAGGGCGTTGCCGCCTGGTTCTCTGAAGGTCCGGTCCGAAGCCCGTCACAGGCGGGTTCGGCGCGAACCATGATTGATTATAAGTCAGGGCGACCAAGGCTTGCCGCAAGCGCCGACGCCCAAAAAAAAGCCCGCGGCTTTCGGCGCGGGCTTTTGCCACGTTCAACAAGAATGGCCAGCTTACTTCGCAGCGACCCTGTCGGCGCGACGCGTTGGCAGCTTTTCCTTGATACGTGCCGATTTACCCGAACGCTCACGCAGGTAATACAGCTTGGCGCGACGGACGTCGCCGCGACGCTTGACTTCGATCGATGCGATCAGCGGGGAATACAACTGGAACGTACGCTCGACGCCTTCGCCTGACGAAATCTTGCGGACGATGAAGTTGGAATTCAGGCCGCGGTTGCGACGGGAAATCACCACACCTTCATAGGCCTGGGCGCGCTTGCGCGTACCTTCAACGACGTTGACGCTGACAATCACGGTATCGCCAGGGGCGAATTCCGGAATCTTGCGTCCCAGGCGTTCGATTTCTTCTTGCTCAAGTTGCTGGATCAGATTCATTTACTTCTCCTGTAACCATCATGCCGGCGCGGGTTTGACTTCTTCATGCCCGGTAGAGGATGGGGTTGATACATGCAGGCAACATTGCCTGCACACTTCACGCTGCTGCCTGCGGCAGCTTGCGTAGAAACTTTTCATCGTCGGCGCTCAGCAAACCTGCCGAGCGTACCTGTTCAATCAATTCCGGTCGCCTCGCAGCGGTGTTGGCCAGCGCTTGCTGGCGTCGCCATTTGACGATTTCCGCGTGGTGGCCGCCCAGTAGCACCGGCGGCACCGGCACGCCTTCATACACTTCCGGGCGCGTGTAATGCGGGCAGTCCAGCAGGCCATGCACGAAACTGTCCTGCGTGGCCGACGCCTCATCATTGAGCACGCCGGGCAACTGCCGTATCACCGCATCCATCAGCGCCATCGCCGGTAGCTCGCCACCGGAGAGGACAAAATCGCCCAGGCTGATTTCTTCATCCACGCAGCGATCCAGCAATCGCTGGTCCACTGCTTCATAACGTCCGCACAGCAACACCAGTCCCGGTTCGTCGCGCAGCGCCATCACCCGACCATGCGTCAATTGCCGGCCCTGGGGCGACAGGTAGATCACACGCGGTGGCGGCAGGCCGGCCTGTTGCTGCCGTTGCCGTGCTGCGCCGATTGCGGCTTCCAGCGGTTTGGCCAGCATCACCATGCCGGGACCGCCGCCGTAGGGCCGGTCATCCACGGTACGGTGGTTGTCGCTGGTGAAATCGCGTGGATTCCAGCAGGTCAGGCCACACCGTTGCTGTTCAAACGCACGACGGGTAATGCCGGATTGCGTGATCGCCGAAAACATCTCGGGAAAAAGCGTGACGACGTCAAACTGCATCCCGCCTCCGTATCCACATCCATGACCAGGCCGGTCGCGTCAGTAGTCGCGTTCCCAGTCAACCGTCACGCACCGCGCTTCCTGGTCGACCTTCAGTACAAACCGGTCCACGAAGGGAATCAGCAGCGCAGGCTGCTCGACATTGACTGCCTTGCCTTGAACCTTGGCTTCAGCCTTGTCGTCGCTCGCCGGCTGCTCGACCACGAGGATCGGATGCGCGCCGCTGTCCATCAGTTCGCGTACCGTGCCAAGCAATTCGCCGCGCACGTTTGCAACGTCCAGGCCGATCAGGTCGACCCAATAAAACTCATCTTTGTCCAGCGCCGGAAAGTGGCCGCGGCGCACATGCACCGCTGTTCCTTTCATGGCTTCCGCCGTGTCGCGGTCGGGTATGCCCATCAACTGGGCCACCACCTCGTCGACATGCAACTTCGACTGCATGACCGCCACATCGTGCATTGCCGGACGGTCGATCCACCAGGTTCGCGCAGCAAGCAGGGCATCCGCATCCTGGGAATAGGGGCGCACGCGCACCCACCCTTTCAAGCCATACGCGCCCGACACATGCCCGACCAGGATCAGGTCGGACGGGACAGGTGCCTGGTCGTTCAGCGAGGTCGACAATCGGCTATTTCACGGTCAAAGGCAGGCCGGCATCAGCCGATGCCCGCTCAGGCTGCAGCCGGAACCGCTTTGGCAGCAGCCTGGCGCACCAGGCGAGCCACGGTTGCCGACATTTGCGCACCGTTGTTTTGCCAGTAAGTCAGGCGGTCTGCAGCAACGCGCAGGCCTTCTTCCTTGGCACCAGCCTGTGGATTGTAAAAGCCGATTTTCTCGATGAAACGGCCATCGCGACGATTACGTGAATCGGTGGCGACGATACTGTAAAAAGGACGCTTCTTTGCGCCTCCACGAGCTAAACGAATGACGACCATGTTGATTCCAATTAGTGTTTGAAGCGGGAAAAGCCGCAGATTATAGCGCGCACAACAGTAACAAGGCAAGAACTGGCAATCCACCCCGTGCCGGCAGCGCTGCCCAATTCCGCCGCAGAATCAAGGACTTCCACCTGCCAGGGGGTTCCTGCCGGGCTGGCGCGCGCGTTTATCGGGCCGTTGCCTTCCGGATAGGGCTCAGGCAAACTAGGCCGCCAGCCGCCCAACCCCCTACCGAACAAGCTTCGCAATCAATGCCCAACCACAAGAACAAGACCCTGTCCACCCTGCTCGCCCTGCTGTTGGGCGGCCTTGGCGCCCACCGCTTCTACCTGTACGGAGCGCGTGACCGCTGGGGCTTGCTGCACCTGTCGACCTTGCCGCTTTCACTCTTGGTGCTGCAGAGCGCACCCGCCATGCCCGGCTTGTTCGCCAGCGGCCCCCTGGTACTGTCCGCACTGGCGGGAGTCCTGGCCGCCCTGGTGATCGGCCTGACCCCGGATGAAAAGTGGGATGCCCGCCATAACGCCAATTCCGGGCGTCAATCCGGTAGCGGCTGGCCCCTGATCATCCTGCTGGTGCTGGGCTTTGGCGCCGGAGCGATCGGCCTGATCTGGGTCATCGCACGCACTTTCGACCTGCTGTACACGGGCGGCGCCTACGGCTGATGCCCCGCAGCGCTCGTAGCGCGGCCAGGCGCCAGGCAACTAGAACTGTTCTTCCGACAACGTCATCACGCCAGCGCTGCCGGCCAGGATCGCGCTGCGGTAAGCCGCCGCCTGCGACAGGATATGGTCGGCAAAGAAACGCGCGGTCGCGATTTTGGCTTGCATGAACGAGGCATCGCCAGTACCGGCCTGCAAACGGCGTTGCGCAGCCAGCGCGGCGCGCGCCATCTGCCAGCCGCCCGCCACGATACCGACCAGCTTCAGGTAAGGCACGCTGCCGGCGTACACGCCGTGAATATCGGTGCGGACATTAGCGACGACGAATGCCACCACCTCCTCCAGCGCAGCCGAACCCGCCGCCAGTTGTGTGCGGATGGCAGCCGCATCGGTGCTTCCCGATGCAGCCAGCGCCGCTTCGGTTTCGCGGATCTGGCCAATGATGCCTCGCGCCACGGCGCCGCCGTCGCGCATGGTCTTGCGTCCGACCAGGTCGTTGGCCTGGATTGCGGTGGTGCCCTCGTAGATCGTCAGTATCCGAGCGTCGCGATAGTACTGCGCCGCGCCGGTCTCTTCGATGAAGCCCATGCCGCCATGCACTTGCACTCCGGTCGAGGCGACGTCGATCGACATTTCAGTCGACCAGCCCTTCACGATCGGCACCATGAATTCATAGAAACCGCGATTGATCTTGCGGGTATCGCTGTCGGGATGGTGATGGGCGGCATCGAGTGCGGCCGCGGTCACGTAGGCGACGGCGCGCGCGGCTTCGGTGTGGGCGCGCATCGACATCAGCATCCGGCGCACATCGGGCTGGTGGATGATGGTGACCGGGCCGGCTGACCCGGCCGGGTCGCGCGACTGCACCCGGTCACGGGCGTACTGCACGGCTTTCTGGTAGGCACGATCGGCAATTGCCACGCCCTGCATGCCGACAGCAAAGCGGGCCGCGTTCATCATGATGAACATGTACTCCAGCCCGCGGTTCTCTTCACCGACGATGGTGCCGACGGCGCCGCCATGGTCGCCGAACTGCAGCACTGCGGTCGGGCTGGCCTTGATGCCGAGCTTGTGTTCGAGCGACACACAATGGACATCATTGCGCTCACCGGGCGAACCATCCGCCGCGGCCAGGAACTTGGGCACGATGAACAATGAAATGCCCTTCACGCCCTCGGGCGCATCGGGCGTGCGGGCCAGCACGAGATGGACGATATTCTCGGCCATGTCATGTTCGCCGTAGGTAATGAATATCTTGGTGCCGTACAGCTTGTACGTGCCGTCGCCCTGCGCCACCGCCCGGGTGCGCACCAGGGACAGGTCGGAACCGGCCTGCGGCTCGGTCAGGTTCATGGTGCCGGTCCACTTGCCGGAAATGAAGTTGGCCAGGTAGACCTGCTTTTGCTCTTCGGTGCCGGCCGTCATCAGCGCTTCGATCGCGCCATCGGTCAGCAGCTGGCACAGCGCGAACGCCATGTTGGCCGCATTCAGCATCTCGATGCAGGGCGCCGCCACCAGTTTTGGCAGGCCCTGTCCGCCGAATTCGACCGGATGCTGCACGCCTTGCCAACCGGCTTCGCCGAAAGCCTTGAATGCCTGTGCGAAGCCCGGCGTCGTGGTGACCGTGCCCTGGTTCCAACTGCTGGGTTGCTTGTCGCCGATGAAATTCAGCGGCGCCACCACTTCGGCGCAGAAACGGGCATTCTCCCCGAGTACCGCCTCGACGGTTTCCGGCGTCGCGTCCTCACAGCCGGGCATTTCGCTGATGGCGGGCAAGCCGGCCAGCTCATTGAGAACGAACAGCATGTCTTTGACAGGGGCGACGTAGCTCATCAATTACTCCGCAGTGGTGTGATGCGTGCTGCCACAGTTCGTGGCTGCCAGGCGCGGCAGCCACCGGCCCTGGCGAACCCGACAGCAGATCCGGCCAGACAATGGCCGGGCATGCAAAAGTCTGCGCCGGATCGGCGCAGGTGCCCGACCCGGCTCAGCCCAGTTCGGCAACCAGTTGCGGCACGATCTCGAACAGGTCACCGACGATGCCGTAGTCCGCAACGCTGAAAATCGGCGCTTCCGGATCCTTGTTGATGGCAACGATGGTTTTCGAGTCCTTCATGCCGGCCAGGTGCTGGATCGCGCCCGAGATACCGACTGCAATGTACAAGGTCGGCGCAACAATTTTGCCGGTTTGCCCGACCTGCCAGTCGTTGGGTACGTAACCGGCATCGACAGCGGCGCGCGATGCGCCCATGGCGGCACCAAGCTTGTCGGCCAGCGGCTCCAGTATCTTGAAGTTGTCACCGGAACCCATGCCGCGTCCGCCGGACACGATGATTTTGGCGCCGGTCAGTTCAGGGCGATCGGACTTGGCCAGCTCACGCGAGACAAAACGTGACTTGCCATAGTCGGCCGCTGGCGTGACGTTTTCAATGGTCGCGGAACCACCGTCTGCGGCCGCATCAAAACCGGTGGTGCGCACCGTGATGACTTTGATCGGATCGATCGATTGCACGGTGGCGATGGCGTTGCCGGCATAGATCGGGCGCTCGAAGGTATCGGGGCTGTCGACCTTGGTGATTTCAGAAATCTGGCCGACGTCCAGGCTGGCTGCCACCCGCGGCAGGATATTTTTGCCGTAGGCGGTGGCTGGCGCCAGCACATGCGTGTAATTGGCGGCAATCGCCAGGGCCTGTGCAGCAACATTCTCGGCCAGGCCGTCGGCGAACTGGGCGGCGTCGGCGACCAGCACCTTGGACACGCCGGCCAGTTTGGCTGCGGCCTGGGCCGCAGCGCCACAGCCATGACCTGCGACCAAGATGTGGACATCGCCGGCGCATTGGCTGGCGGCGGTGACAGCATTGAGGGTGCTTCCCTTGAGCGAGGCGTTGTCGTGTTCAGCAATGACGAGTGCAAGCATTTGAATTCCTGTTTTTACGGTTGCGGGGTTGGCAAAGTGTCCGGCGAGCAGGCGCTCAGATCACTTTGGCTTCGTTGCGCAGCTTGGCGACCAGGGTGGCCACGTCGGGCACCATGACGCCGGCGGAACGCTTGGGCGGCTCCACTACCTTGACCGTCTTCAACCTTGGCGTGACATCCACACCCAAGTCGGCCGGCTTGAAAATATCCAGCTGTTTTTTCTTCGCCTTCATGATGTTGGGCAGGGTCACGTAGCGCGGCTCGTTCAGGCGCAGGTCGGTCGTGATCACGGCCGGCAGGGCCAGCGAAATGGTTTCCAGGCCGCCGTCGACTTCACGCGTGACAGACACCCGGTCGCCGTCGATGACGACCCGGGAAGCAAAGGTCGCTTGCGGCCAGCCCAGCAGCGCGGCCAGCATCTGGCCGGTCTGGTTGCAGTCGTCGTCAATGGCTTGCTTGCCGAGGATCACCAGTTGCGGCTGCTCTTTATCAGCCACCGCCTTGAGCAACTTGGCGACCGCCAGCGGCTGCAGTTCGACATCGGTCTCGACCAGCACGGCACGGTCGGCGCCAATCGCCATCGCGGTGCGCAGGGTTTCCTGGCACTTGGTGTCGCCGCAAGAAACGGCGATGACTTCGGTCGCGCTGCCGCCCTCTTTCAGGCGCATGGCTTCTTCCACCGCGATTTCATCGAACGGGTTCATTGACATCTTGACGTTGGCGACATCAACGCCGGAGCCGTCCGACTTGACGCGCACCTTGACGTTGTAATCGACCACACGCTTGACCGGAACCAGAACTTTCATGACTTTTGCCCTTGGAATGAACAGATTGGATTGTGACGCGCACACGCAGAATCTGAAGATTATAAGAGAGATTCAGGAGTGACATCAAAATTTAGCACGATCGTGCTATTGATGGGCGACACCAAAACCGCAGTGCCTGCACATTGGCGACGGCAGCAGGTCAATCAAACCACGTGATTATTTGCGCTGCAGGAAAAAAACGAATTCCTGCCCATTGGCAGAATGCTCGAGCAAGGTATTGCCGGTCTGCCGGGCGAAAGCCTGGAAGTCGCGCACCGAACCAGGATCGGTCGCCATCACGCGCAGCACATCGCCGCTATTGATTTCGGCCAATGCTTTTTTTGCTTTCAGGATCGGCAACGGGCAGTTCAGGCCGCGTGCGTCGAGTTCCTTGTGGAAATTCATTTCGGTGTCCATCAATAGCAAATCCGGATTCTAGCGCAAGCGGCCCGGAGCCGCGCCGGCAATGCCCGGGCGCGAGCTAGGCGGCAGGCTCGACCGCGACAGGGCGCGGCGGCTCGGTGTATTCAAACGGCAATCCTTGCGACGTCATCCAGTCGGCCATGGCGCGTCCGGTACCGGACTGCCATGGGCGCAGGCTGGCCGGTGCGATGAGCCGGAAATCGACCAGTTCCGGCGACAAGGCAATATCCCCCGACGCTTTCACGTGGTACGCGATCAGCACTTCATTCTTGCGCATGAATTCGTAGACGCCGATGAGCTTGACTTCATCGGCCTGCAAGGCGGTTTCTTCGCGCAGTTCACGTGCGACGCCTTGCTCGGGCGTTTCGTCGCGCTCCATGAAGCCGGTGATCAGTCCGAACATTTTTTCCGGCCAGGCGGCATTGCGCGCCAGCAGTATGCGGCCTTCGTATTCGACCAGCGCGGCCAGCACCGGCAACGGATTGTCCCAGTGCGTCCAGTGCCCGTCGGGACAGGCCAGCCGCGCGCGGCCGCCCTCTTCCCGGGCGTCGGTACGCACGATCAGCGCCGTGGCGCAGACCGGGCAGTAGCGCATTGTCGTGGCAGGCGCACTCATGCTTATGCGCGCGTGCGGACCCAGTCAGCCACACCCTGCAGCGCCGTGGGCAATCCGCTGGCGTCTGTGCCGCCGGCCTGTGCCATGTCAGCGCGCCCGCCGCCCTTGCCGCCAACCTGCTGCGCGACAAAGTTGACCAGGCCGCCGGCCTTGACCCTGGCTGTTGCATCGGCCGTGACGCCGGCCACCAGGCTGACCCGGCCGTCGTTGACGGCTGCCAGCACGACGGCAGCGGTCTTGAGCTTGTCCTTGAGCTTGTCGACGGCGGCGCGCAAGGCCGGCACATCGGCGCCATTCATGGTCGCGGCCAGCACCATGATGCCATTGACTTCGACCGCCTGGCCCAGCAGTTCGTCGCCCTGCGAGGCGGCCAGCTTGCCCTTGAGCGCATTGAGTTCTTTCTCCAGCGCGCGCACCTGGTCCTGGACCTGCAGCAGGCGCTGCGTCAGTTCTTCGGGCTTGGTCTTGAGGATGGCAGCGGCCTGGTTGACCCGATCCGACAGGTTCTGCACCAGGCTCAATGCATTGTCGCCGGTAACAGCTTCGATGCGCCGCACGCCGGCGGCCACACCGCCTTCGGAAACCACCTTGAACAAACCGATATCGCCGGTACGGGACACGTGGGTGCCGCCGCACAGCTCGCGCGAACTGCCGATGCCCAGCACCCGCACCCGGTCGCCGTATTTCTCGCCGAACAAGGCGACGGCGCCACTGTTCAATGCCTCGTCATACGACATCAATTGCGCTTCGGTGGCGACATTGGCCAGGATTTCATGATTGACGATGGCTTCGACACGGCGGATTTCATCCGCCGTCAGCGGCGTATTGTGGCTGAAGTCGAAACGGGTGCGTTCATGGGTGACCAGCGAGCCCTTCTGGGCGACATGGCCGCCGAGCACCATGCGCAAGGCCTTGTGCATCAGGTGGGTGGCAGAGTGGTTGCGCATGGTCTGTGCGCGCAGGATGGCGTTGACCTTGGCCGTGACCACGTCACCGGTGCGCAGTACGCCGCGGGTCAGCGTGCCATGCTGTCCGAAAACATCGGCCTGGATCTTGCGCGTGTCCTGCACGTCGAATGCGGCGTTGTCGGATTCGATCTCGCCGCAGTCGCCGGCCTGGCCGCCGGATTCGGCATAGAACGGCGTGCTGTCCAGCACGACCAGTCCTTCCTGCCCGGCCTCGATCTGCTGCACTTGCGTGCCGCCGACATACAGGGCGATGACCTTGCATTCCTGCGCCAGGCTTTCGTAGCCGACAAAGGTGGTCTTGTCGCCGCTGTAGTCGATTGCTGCAGCCATTTCAAACTTGCCGGCTGCGCGCGCGGTGGAACGCTGCTTTTCCATCGCCTCGGCAAATCCGGCTTCGTCCAGTGTCACGTCGCGCTCGCGGCAAATGTCGGCGGTCAGGTCGATCGGGAAACCGAAGGTGTCGTACAGCGTGAAGGCAGTCTTGCCGTCGAGCTGGCCGGGATCCCGCGCCAGCGCGGCTTCCAATATCTTCATGCCGTTTTCGAGCGTCTCGCCAAAGCGTTCCTCTTCCTGCCTGAGCACTTGCTCGACGCGCGCGGCGGCTTCGGTCAGCTCGGGGTAGGCATCGCCCATTTCCTGAACCAGGTCCTGCACCATGCGGTAAAAGAATGGCTTGGTCTGGCCCAGCTTGTGGCCGTGGCGCAAGGCGCGGCGAATGATCCGGCGCAGCACATAGCCGCGGCCTTCGCTGCCGGGGATGACGCCGTCGACGATCAGGAACGAGCAGGCGCGGATATGGTCGGCAATCACCCTGAGCGAATTATTGGCCAGGTCGGTGGCGCCGGTCTCGCGCGCAGCCGCCTTGACCAGCCGGTCGAACAGATCGATCTGGTAGTTGCTGTGGACATGCTGCAGTATCGCTGCCAGCCGTTCCAGGCCCATGCCAGTATCGACGCAGGGCCGCGGCAAGGGACGCAGCACGGCTTCGCCGGTGGCCGGATCGATCTGGCGGTCGAACTGCATGAACACGTTGTTCCAGATTTCGATGTAACGGTCACCGTCCTGCTCTGCGCTGCCGGGCGGGCCGCCCCAGACGTCCGGGCCATGGTCATAGAATATTTCGGAGCACGGGCCGCAAGGTCCGGTGTCGGCCATCTGCCAGAAATTGTCCGACGCATACGGCGCGCCCTTGTTGTCGCCAATACGCACCACGCGCTCGGCCGGCAGCCCGATCACATTGACCCAGATGTCCCACGCTTCATCGTCGGTCTGGTAGACCGTGGCCCACAGTTTTTCCTTGGGCAGGCCATAGACCTGGGTGAGCAATTCAAATGCCCACACCAGTGAATCCTTCTTGAAATAGTCGCCGAAGGACCAGTTGCCCAGCATTTCAAAGAAAGTATGGTGACGCGCGGTGTAACCGACGTTTTCCAGGTCGTTGTGCTTGCCGCCCGCCCGCAGGCAGCGCTGCACGGATGCGGCGCGCACATAGGGGCGCTGCTCGGTGCCGAGAAACACATCCTTGAACTGGACCATGCCGGAATTGGTGAACAGCAGGGTCGGGTCATTGCCCGGCACCAGGCTCGACGAGCGCACCACGGTATGGCCGCGGGCCTCAAAAAAACGGAGGAACTTTTCGCGTATTTCGGACGATTTCATGTTTTCTGGGGGCTTGGCGTGACGATTGCAAACCGTTGATTATACAGCGGCTGCACCTGTTGAATGGCCCGGATCCGGGGCAAACCGCGGCAAGCCGGCACCCGGTTTATACGGGGAAAAGCCGAGAAATTCAGGCAAAATCGGCGGCAATGCGGTCGATCCGGTCTGTGCAGATTGCATCCACCCCCCATCCGGACAGTTGCCTGGCCCGCCGCCGCGAATTGACGGTATAGCAAAACACAGGATAGCCGGCCGCCCGCACCTGCTGCACGATCGCCTCGCTGAGGCCGGCATCGGCAATGTGCAGGCTGAACGCCTGCAGCGACGCCATCAGTTCTTGCCAGTCATCGGGCAAGGCCCTGACCAGCAAGCCGCGTGGGATATCCGGCGCAATTGCCTGCGCGGCCTGCAAGGCAATGATTGAAAAGGATGAAAACAGCACGCCGCCGCTGCCATCGGCGCCCAGCCACTGCCGGGTCAGCGCGGCCACCACCTCGCCGGTCTTGCTCCCGGCCCCCTGCGCCGGCTTGATCTCGACATTCATCCAGAGGCCGTTTTCGCGGCAATAATCCACAGCGTCCCGATACAGCGCAACCGGTTCGCCGGCGAAGGCGGGGCCGAACCAGGAGCCGGCGTCCATCTGCGCCAGCACGACCGACGGCGTCGCCGCTACCCGGCCTGTACCGGCCACGGTGCGACCGAAATGCTCGTCATGCATCAGCACCGGCACTGCATCGGCCGCCAGCATCACGTCGAATTCGACGGCGCGATATCCAGCCCGGGCGCCGGCGCGCAGCGCCGCCAGCGTGTTCTCCGGCGCGAGGATTCCGCCGCCGCGGTGGGCCAGCAGCTTGGGGTAGGGCCACATAGTCGGTGGAACCAAGGTTGGATAAAAAAAGGGCAGCGCGACAGCCGCAGTGTAATGCCTGCCGTGCCTGCTGCAGCTGGCATACAATCAAGCGCTTCACCCAGGCGCCATTCACCGTCCACCCTTGATTTTCCTTTTGTCATCCCATGAATCCATCGAATCCCTCCAAGAAACAGGCGCTCGGCCACATCCGCGTACTCGACATGACCCGCGTGCTGGCCGGTCCCTGGTGCGGGCAGAACCTGGCCGACCTCGGCGCCGATGTGATCAAGATCGAGCGTCCCGGCGCTGGCGACGACACCCGCAGCTGGGGCCCCCCCTACCTGAAGGATGCGCAGGGCAATGACACTGCCGAAGCGGCGTATTACCTGGCGGCCAACCGCAACAAGCGCTCGGTGACGGTAGACATCGCGTCGGCACAGGGGCAGGCGCTGATCCGCGAGCTGGTGCTTCACTGCGACATCGTGCTGGAAAACTACAAAGTCGGGCAGCTCAAGAAGTACGGGCTGGACTATGCGTCCCTCAAGCAGATCAAGCCGGACCTGATCTACTGCTCGATCACCGGCTTTGGCCAGGATGGCCCCTATGCGCACCGCGCCGGTTACGACTTCATCGTGCAGGGCATGGGCGGCTTCATGTCGATCACCGGCGAGAGCGATGCCTTGCCCGGCGGCGGTCCGCAAAAGGCCGGTGTCGCGATTTCCGACCTGATGACCGGCATGTACTCGACGGTGGCCGTGATGGCCGCGCTGATGCACCGCGACCGCACCGGCGAAGGCCAGGCCATCGACATGGCGCTGCTCGATGTCCAGGTCGCCATGCTGGCCAACATGAATACCAATTATCTGGCCAGCGACCACGCACCGGTGCGCTGGGGCAATGCGCATCCGAACATCGTACCTTACCAGACCTACGCCACGTCGGACGGCCACATCATCGTCGCGGTCGGCAATGACGGCCAGTTCAAGCGT